>JAJTXZ010000040.1 GCA_021463195.1 Anaerolineae bacterium | reverse complement strand
TCATTTCGAATGCAATGAGAAATCTCGTTTGACGCGCAAGGTCGAGATTTCTCGCCTCCGCTCGAAATGACAGTTTGCGCGACTTTGTGCCAGCCCTAGTCTATCGTCCGACACGACGCGCCAAAAAGCGCGATTAGCTGTATACTGCAAAGATTAGTTTTATTTTTCCGCGCAATCTCGCGCGAGATAACAGCATCAAGGAGCAAAGCGAATGGATAGTACCCTATGGTTAATCGTGTTGGTCATTCTTATCCTCATCGTCGTCGCATTCTTTTTTATGCGACGCGGCGGCGCATCATCGGCGGCAAAACAAATTACTGACAGCGCCAACAAAGCGGCAACCAGCGCGACAAACACGGTCAAAGATACGGCATCCAGCGCGGCGAACGCGACCAAAAGCGCAGCCACCGACGCGACAAATTTAACAAAGGGCGCGGCATCGAGCGCAACGGGTGTCGCCAAAGACGCGGCGAGTGGCGCCGGCGACGCAATGTCAGGCGCGCTGGGCGCGCTCACCGGCGCGTCGGGTAAGTTGGACATGGGACAAATGACCGACATGTTGGGTGGCATCATGAACGGCAATTTGAACCTCGATGCCAATTCACCGCTCGGACAAATGATTACGCCCATGGCGGACGGCATCACCTCGAAACTCGGTTTGCCCAAAGAAGTCGGCGCAATGGTAGTTGCCTTTGCCTTGGCAAAGATCGCGGAAATGCTAAAAGCGAAATCGGGTGGGCAAGGCAGCGCGCCAATGTCGGGCGGAACGAATGCCGACCAGGTGTTGGGCAAAATCAATTCAGGCGGCGGCATTGACGCGGGTTCTTTGCAATCTATGGGTTTGACGAGCGAGCTCGCGAACAAAACCGGCTTGTCCGAAACACAAGCGTCGCAAGGGTTGGAAATGGCGATGGGCGCTTTGAGCGCCGGGATCTCGGGCAAAAAAGATTTTAACGGCATGACGCTGCCCGACATGAGTATGTTGACCGGAATGATGAAATAAAAGGCGCGTTTCGCGCGATTTTCGAGAGGCGATGCAAACACATTGCCTCTTTTGTTTTTTTTCGAAAATGTGCTTGAATACATCGCCTATGAAGAAAGTTCTAATTATACTTGCGGTTGTTCTTGCGCTATTTGCGGCTGCGCCGCTGCACGCGCAAAATCCTACGCCGACAGCGCAATCGTCCGCGCGCTTGCGGATTGGGACGATTCGTTTTGCGCCGTTTGTAATGGAAAAAGATGGCGCGTTGACGGGCTTTAGTATCGAATTGTGGGATACCCTCGCGCAAGATTTGCGATTCAATTTTGAATGGGTAGAGTTTGAAACGATTGATGCGTTGTTAAACGCGGTCGAGGCGGGTGAGGTGGACGCGGCGATTTCCGCTATCAGTATGACGCCCGAACGCGAAACGCGGATTGATTTTTCGCATCCGCATTTTCAAGCGGGACTGCAAATTGTCGTGCCAAAGCAAGAACACGGCGATTTGCAGACTCTGGCGAAAACAATTTTTTCGCCGCTCCTTTTTCAAATTCTTGCCATCGGTTTGCTCGTTACCGTGGTGATAGCGCACATCATTTGGCTCGTCGAACGGGACAGCAACCCCGACATCCCGCGCGAATATCTACGCGGCGTTTGGGAGGCGGTATGGTGGGCGGTGCTGACGTTGACTTCAGCCACGTACGGCACAGGCACGCCTTCCTCTACGCTAAAACGAGTGCTCGCCATTTTTTGGATCGTGTTGGGCGTTCTCCTCGTCGCGCAATTTACGGCTTCGATGGCTTCGCTTCTTACCGTCCAACAACTGACCAGTGAAATCGAGGGTCCCAGCGATTTACCGGGCAAAGCGATTGGCACAATTCGCGGCAGCACCGCGGCGCGTTATCTCGACGAGGAATCCATCGCGTTCACCGAAGCGAATACGTTGGACGAGTTGTATGACCTCTTGCGCGCCGGCAAAATTCAAGCGATTGTGTTTGATGCGCCTATCTTGCAGTATTTTGTGCATACGCGCGGCAAGGGCACCTTTGACGTTGTGGGCCCCATCTTTCAACCCGAAGAATATGGCATCGCTTTGCCGATTGGCAGCCCGCTGCGCGAAAGCATCAACACCGAACTATTGGCGCTGCGCCAAGATGGCAGATATGAGACGCTCGTCGAAAAATGGTTCGGCGAGCCGCAGTGATAAAACAAGCGCATTTGTATTTCGGACTGTCTTGCGCGAACGCGCTTTTATTTTCCGCGAAAATGTGATTGAATAACTCACGTTACGCACCCCGTCTAAAAAATTGCGGACACATGTACGGCAAATTTCAAATTTGCCGTACCCTTGCGTAACATGATTGAATAACGCAAGGAGTTTTTCCATGAAACAGCGATTGCGAATTTTCATCCTCGCGCTTTTAATTGGCGTCTTGGGTTTGACTATTCTGACGCGCGCAATGACAGCGCAAGCGCAACCGAACGCGCAAACGACTGTTACACCTACCGCCGGACCGCCGCCGGACAACAGCGCAGATCAAGCGGGCGCGTATTGTCTCGCCAAAGGCGGCGAGGTCACGCAGCGCTTTCCGACCTACAACACGAACGCGTCCCAAGCCCAATGGCTGCGTCTCGCGGGCTTTCGTTATTTTTGCGCGTTCTTGGCGGAACCCGACAGCAGCGGTTTTCAATCGCAGATTTCGATCGCGCTCGATACGCTGTATGCGGACCAACCCACGCTCGCCGTCCTCGCGTATCTTGAACCGGTCGCGCTGCCGCCGTTTACAGGCGCGAATCCTTCGACGCTGTATTGTCAAAAATTGGGCGGCACCGCGATTTGGGGCGGCGAGAATAATGCCGCGGGCGGCGGTTGGGTCACAGAAGCGTCGGATAGCGCAACCAATTTTCAGGTGGTGGATATGTGCATGTTCCCCGACGGTTCGATGATTGATGCGTGGGGGCTGACGTACAAAGCGAACGGCGTCGTGCGCGGCGCAGACTTGGGCAAAGTTGTGCGTTATCAACCGGCTATACCGCCAAACGTGTTTGTAGGCGGCGCGAGCGCGAATCAAGCCGCGCCCGGCGATATAGACAAGGATCTGACTTTTCAAGACAATGGCGCCAAGGTGACGCTCAAGCCGGGCGATGTGTTGAACCTTACGCTCAACAGCAATCCCAGCACGGGCTATACGTGGCATGTGACGCAAAACGATGAAAAGATTTTGCTCCAACTCGGCGAGCCGCAATTTTCATTCGGCAATCAAACGCCCATGCCCGGCGCGAGCGGCGCGGAAACGTTTCAATTCAAAGCATTGAGCAAGGGAACAACGACCCTAACGCTCGTTTATCTGCGCCCGTGGGAAACCAACGTCACGCCGACACCGCGCGACCAATTTTCGATAAACGTAACGGTGGAATAAGCGTCGTGTTCCCGCTGTCCGACGAGATTGCAAGAGCGAACCCTGCGAGTGTAATGTCACGCAGGGTTTTTTCTTGAACGCGCGACCGTTTGCCCATTTCCCACCTATTTCATTTCACGTTATGATTGACCGCCGCTTGACGCGGACATTCTAATTCATGAAATCAATCCATCCGTTCAAACTATTTATTGACGAATATTGGCTCGCCGCCACCTGCGCCGTCATCGTCATTCTTATCGCCATCGGTTATGCGCCGATTTTTCAGAAACAATTTTTGCAAGAAGATTTCGTGCAGGTCGGGATTCGGCATTTCGACGCCAACGCGGCGGCGCAGAGCGGCGAATGGTTACCGCTCGCGTGGAAGTGGGGTTTCCGCGCGCCCGTCACGCAGCGCGCCGTCATTCGCGTTGTGCGCGATTGGACCTTGTGGCTCGATTATTTCGCTTGGCATTTACAGCCGCTCGGCTATCATCTCACCAATCTGTTGCTGCATGTCCTGACGAGTTTCGCGGTCACGCTGCTCGCGTGGCGTTTGAGCAAAGCAAAATTGACTGCCGCGCTCGCGGGAATTTTTTTTGCCGTCTTCTCGATTCATCCCGAAGCCGTCGCGGATATTCCTTCGCGCGGACATCAACTTGCCGCCCTCTTGATGACGCTCACGTTGATTTTTTATACGCGCCTGCCGGCGCGCGCCGCGCGTGTGAGCGGTTACGTCAGTTTCGCGCTCGCGCTCTTGGCCGTCGAAACCGCGCTCATATTGCCGCTGCTGCTGGTGGTCTATGATTTGATTTATCATCGCGCGGACGGATTCAAGACCCTTGCGAAACGTCAAGCGCCGTTCTGGGCGATTCTGGGCGCGTATGCGAGCTTGCGCGTAATACTATTCGGCGGGGGGGGGGGAACGCCGTCGTTCGATGCGGCGGCGAGTATTTTATTCTTCTGGTCGGGCTATACGCAGTATGCGGCGGACCCGTTTTTCACCGATATTGTGTTGTCGCAAACGCTCGGCGTCAACGCGTTGTATCTGCTTTGGCTCATCGCTTATCGCAAACGGCGACACGTATTGTTTGGATTATTGTGGATGCCCATTCCGCTGCTCGTCGCGCTCGCGTTTCCGCCGCAGGAACGTTATTTTTATGCGCCGTCCATCGGGCTTGCGCTTGCGCTCGCGGGCATCTTGACCGACCCGCTACCGCGTTGGAAATATTCGCGCGCGTTCGGCGCGGCAGCCGCGACTGTATTGATTTTGATTTATACCGCTGCGTTATACCGGCTCAACGAAAACTGGCGCAACGCGAGCTACTTGGCGCAAAATATTTTGGCGCAAGTGAAAACGTTACAACCGACTCTGCCCGATGACGCAAATCTAGTCTTTGTCGGCTTGCCAGCGCGCGCGCGCCGCGCCCCCGTTTTCAGCGACCCGTTGAATATTCAATACGCCATCGCGCTGACGTACAACAATCCGACGCTGCGCGCCACCACTGCCGACGCGTTCCCGCCGTTTATGCAAAATCCCGAACGCGCCTTTCTCTTTGAATACGACGCGCGCGCGCTTACCGAACGCGTGGATTTGGAAAACCAGCTGCGTCAAAATTTAACATGCGCTGACGACGCGCGCGAAATCGTGTGGAACTTTGACGCGGACGCGCAGGGCTGGAGCGCATGGAATGAAATAGCGAATTCAAAAATTGACGCGGGCGCGTGGCGGTTGGACACGACGGGCAGCGACCCGATACTCGGCAGTCCATTGGTGAATGTGCGCGGCGCGCAGCTCGGCGCCATTCAAATCAAAATGCGCGCGCGCGCGTCGCAGTCGCCGCTCAAGGGCGAAATCTATTGGCGCACGCGTGACATGGCGGATTTTAGTCCCGCGCGCGTTGCCAGTTTTGACATTATCGCGGACGGCCTGTTGCGCGATTATGAAATCGTTTTGCCCATTCCGCGCGACGATATTGTCGCGCAGCTGCGTTTTGACCCCGCCGACGCGCCCGCGCAACTCGCGGTGGATTCCATCACAATCGTTTGCAAATAAAAAAACGGCATGCGGCGCGAAATCAAATAAAACTATTTCACGCCGCATGCCGTCATCGGACATCGCGTTCGACTATGCGTCGTACGCTAACGCGGCGGCGAGCAAATCGAGCGCGCGCTGTTCTTCCGCGCTGACAGATTTACGCCCGATACCAAATGTACCGCCATCCAACGCCGCGTGCGCGACCGCGCGCGCCACATTCATCACCATCGTTTTATAATTGTGCGTTTCATTGTGCGTAGCTTTCGCGTTTAAAAGCGCGACGACCTCCAAACACGCGTCGCGCAGCATCATCTGCGCGTTCGCTTGCGTTACGCCCAACGCGTCAATTTGCGACGGTTCGTTAAACGTGCGCGCGACCAAACTCACCAGCGAATCAGGTTCATTCGCGGCTGCCGCGCGTTCCAACGCCGCCAATAACGCGGCGTATTCCTGATTCAAACCGACCGGACCGCTCAAATCCGTCATCATGACCGCCGACGCGGCGATGGACGGCAAGCGCGCGAGTGCCATCCATTCTTCCGGCGTAAAGCGCAGCATCAAGCGCTCCGCGCGTTCTTCGACATTTTGACCCAAATCCAACGCCGCATTCAGTTGACTCGCCAGTTGCGGCTGAGCGCGCGCGAACGCGTTTTGCGCGTCTTGCAAATACGCAGCCAAACCCGCCGCGTCAAATTTTTCTTGATTCACAATCGTTTCCAACGCGCGCATAAACAGCACAACGGCGGACGCGAGAAACGGCGCAACATCCACACCCGCCGTATCGCGCACCCACGCGGTTACGGTGGGATAACCGACGCCAAACAGAAAATCCAAAATCGGATAGCCGTGACCCGCCTCGATCGCGCGCAACGCCTCTGCGCGCAAATCCTTGTCTTTATTCAATGACGCCAGCAAATCCGCCGCACCGTCCGGCGTTTTGCTGTGTTGAGCTGCCGCGCCGAGCAGCAGCGCGCCGGAAACATCCAGCCCTTTTTGCAGTGTGTCCGCTCTAACATCGAGCCATCTTGCCAGCTGTTCCATTTGACGCGCATTCAGTTGTTGCGCGTACGTTTCGAGTATGGTTGTCATGTTTATTCCTTGAAAAAGATAGGAACCCAAACGTATCGTACTTGGGCGCGAAATGCAAACTGACTGGCATTCGACGTTTGCGGGCGAATCCAATTCGCGCCAACAAACACGCGAAACGTCCCTGCGGACGTTTCCGTCATTCTGCGACGGCAGACTTGGGTTCTCGTTGCCGCGATTTCTAATCGCTTGGCCGACTCGCTCCCAAAATGAATCGCTTCTCAAATTGGGCGCCCTTTTAATTTGACAGTCTCGCGCGCTTGTGATATAAAGCACGCATAATGTTGACCATGTTCGTTGCGGTTGAGTTCCGCTTCCGTTTGCCGCGTCGCCCGCGTAGCGCGGGCTGGCGACGTTAGCGCGTTCCTCATGCAGAACAGTCAACGATAGATTGTGGCATGACGCCAGCCCTTGTTGCATATATGCGCAGGGCTGGTTTTTTTTGCATTGTCGCTGCGCGACAATGCAACCCAATTACCCAATTTTGCATCGCGTCAATATCACGCGCGTTTGTCCAAATCGGTACAGAATCAGGTTCTGATTCTAGCCATGCAGCAACGCAGCTGCAAACGCTCGGACGCCAAGCGTCTGTGCGTGTTGACCCGATGCCTTGACCCTCGGAGGAGGGTAAAAAATGATCGCTCAACTCAGCGCCAAAATCACCGCCGAATGCCCCGAATGCGCGGGCGCGCTTGCGCTGAATGGCAACACGCTCAAAGGCGAAATCGTCACCTGTTCCGATTGCGGCGCGGAACTGGAAATCACCGGCATCAATCCACTTACCCTCGACCTCGCGCCGCAAGAAGAAGAAGATTGGGGAGAATAAACCGAATTCCGAAAGTAGAAAGCGGAGTGTGGATTGAATCGTTGGATTCACATTCCGCTTTCCGATTTCCACATTCCACTTTTCTATGAAAATCGGTCTCATCTATTCGCGCGTCCGCTTTGAAGAAAAACAAATCATCGAAGCGCTGCAACGCCGCGACCTTGCGCACGATTTGATTGACGATCGCGAAATCGTGTTCAATCTCACGCCGCAATACGACGGCGCGCCTGAAAAATATCACGGCGTCAAATTTACGCGTCCCGAAAAGTTTCAACAGTACGATGTGGTCTTGGACCGCGCGATGGAATTTACGCGCGGCTTGTACGCGCTGCAAATTCTCAATTCGTGGGGCATCAAAACGGTGAATCGCGCGGACGTGGTGGCGACATGCGGCGATAAATTATTAACCACCGCCGCGTTGTCAAAGCACAATGTTCCCTCGCCGCGCACCGAAATCGCGTTCACGCCCGAAGCCGCGCTCGCGGCGATTGAAGCGATGGGCTATCCCGTCGTTTTAAAACCGATCATCGGTTCGTGGGGCAGATTAGTGTCCAAAGTAAATGACCGCGAAGCCGCCGAGGCGCTGCTCGAACACAAAGCGACGCTGGGCCATTTTCTGCACGAAATTTTTTATCTCCAAGAATATATCAAAAAACCGGGGCGCGACATCCGCATCATCATGCTCGGCGCTGAAATCGTTTCCGCGATTTATCGTTCGTCCGACCATTGGGTCACGAACACCGCGCGCGGCGCCAGCTCGACGCCGTGTCCCGTTGACCGCGCCTTGGAAAAAATCGCGCGCGACGCGGCGAACGCAGTGGGCGGCGGCTTTCTCGCGATTGATGTGATTGAAGATGAAACGCGCGGTTATCTCATCAACGAAATCAATCCCACCCCCGAATTTCGCGGCAGTGAAACCGCGACGGGCGCGGATATTCCAAACAAAATTATTGATTATCTAATCCAAGCTGCCAAGTAAAAAGCTAAAAGCTAAAAGTGCAAGCGAGTGCAAAACTTTTAGCTTTTAGCTTGAAACTTTTTACTTTCCATGAACTCTAATGTGCATAAAGTCGTCCTCGCCTATTCCGGCGGATTGGACACCAGCGTTATCGTCCCGTGGCTCGTGGAAAATTACGGCTGCGAAGTGGTTTGCTACACTGCCGACATCGGACAGGGCGACGATATGGACGCGGTAGCGAAAAAAGCGGTGGCGAGCGGCGCGTCCAAATGCATCGTTCAAGATTTGAAACACGAATTTGTGACGCAATATATTTTCCCCACGCTGCGCGCGGGCGCGCAATACGAAGAGAAATATCTACTCGGCACATCGTTCGCGCGGCCCCTCATCGCGAAACATCAAATCGAAATCGCGCTCGCCGAAAACGCGGACGCGGTGGCGCACGGCGCCACCGGCAAGGGCAACGATCAAGTGCGTTTTGAATTGACGTACAAAGCATTCGCGCCGCAAATGAAAATCATCGCGCCATGGCGCGAGTGGAGCATCAAAGGACGCGACGACGCGCTCGCGTACGCCGCCGCGCACAATGTTTCCGTTTCGCAAACAAGCAAGAAAATTTATTCGCGCGATGGCAACTTGTGGCACCTGTCGCACGAAGGCGGCGAACTCGAAGACCCGTGGAACGAACCCGTTGAAGACATGTTCCAGCTTTCGGTGTCGCCCGAAAACGCGCCGGACAAACCGATCTATGTCGAAATTGAATTTCGGCAAGGCACGCCGGTGGCGATAGATGGCGAAGCGTTGGAACCCGTGCAAATTATCGAAAAACTTAACGCGGTTGGCGCGGCGAACGGCATCGGGCGCGTGGACTTGGTGGAGAATCGTCTCGTCGGCATGAAATCGCGCGGCGTGTACGAAACACCCGGCGGCGCGCTGTTGTATTGGGCGCATCGCGAATTGGAAGCATTAACGCTCGACCGCGAAACGATGCACTATAAAGATTTGCTCGCGCAAAAATACGGCGAGCTCGTGTATTACGGTTTGTGGTTCACCCCGCTGCGCGAAGCCCTCGACGCGTTCGTGAGCAAAACACAGGAACGCACAACGGGGACAGTGAAATTGAAATTGTACAAAGGCAACATTATCACCGCCGGACGCAAATCGCCGTACTCGCTCTATCAAGAATCCGTCGTCACGTTCATGCGCGACGAAATTTTTAATCAGCGCCACGCTGACGGTTTTATCAATCTCTTTGGCTTGCCGCTGACCGTGCGCGCGATGGTGAATCAAGGGATTTTGGGAAAATTAGAATTCGGAGATTAGAGATTCAAGATTAGAGCTTGGAGATTGGAGACTAGCCGAATGTCATTTCGAGCGGAGCGAGAAATCTCCAATCTCTAGTCTCTAGTTACTGCTTGCGATGCTTTGGGGCGGACGTTTCGATAAACCACCGGACGAATTATTCGCGCGGTTCAACAATTCGTTTCATTTCGATTGGCGCATGTACGACGCGGACATTCGCGGCAGTCTCGCGTATGCGAACGCGTTGGCGCGCGCGCAAATTATTTCCGAGCGCGAAGCGAATGAAATCGCACGCGGCTTATGCCTCGTGCGCGATGAATTTGCGCGCGGCGCGTTTGTCGCGACGCCAAACGACGAAGACATTCACACCGCCGTCGAACGCCGCTTGTTTGAACTCGTCGGCGAACCCGCGCACAAACTTCACACCGGCCGTTCGCGCAATGACCAAGTGGCAACGGATACGCGGCTCTATGTGATTGATGCTTGTACGCAGATGCAGTCTCTAATCTCCAATCTCCAATCCTCTCTCTGCCATTCCGCCGCACAACAGCTCGACACTCTTTTCCCCGGCTATACGCACGTGCGCCGCGCGCAGCCGATTTCGTTCGCGCATTACTTGTTATCTTTTTTTTGGATGCTGCAACGCGACCGCGAACGTTTTGCCGATGCAAAGAAACGCGCGAGTGTGTTACCGCTCGGCGCGGGCGCGCTCGCGGGCAATCCATTTTCGATTGACCGCGCGTTTCTCGCGCGCGAACTCGGTTTTGACCGTATTAGCGAAAATTCGCTCGACGCGGTGAGCGACCGCGACTTTATCGCGGAATTTTTATTCGCCGCGGCGCTGTCGCAAATTCATTTGTCGCGGCTCGCCGAAGATTTGATTTATTATTCCGCGCCCGAATTTGGTTTTATCGAACTGGATGACGCGTACACGACCGGCTCGTCGCTGATGCCGCAGAAAAAAAATCCCGACGCCTTGGAACTCGCGCGCGGCAAAACGGGGCGCGTAATCGCCAATCTCCAGTCTCTCTTGATTACGCTAAAAGGTCTGCCCTCGACGTACAATAAAGATTTGCAAGAAGACAAAGAACCATTATTCGACGCGGCGGACACGCTCGCAATGACGCTGCCGATTGTGACGGGCGTGATTCAAACGCTGCGCGTGAACGCGGACAAAATGCGCGCGGCGTTGGACGAAAGCATGTTGGCGACAGACCTCGCGGAATATCTCGTGCGACGCGGCGTGCCGTTTCGTCAAGCGCATCACAGCGTCGGCGGTTTGGTAAAGTTGGCGGAAACGCGCGGGGTGAAATTGTCCGCGTTGTCGCTGGATGATTTTCGCGCGGCATCGGAAAAATTCGACGCTGACGTTTATGCCGTTTTTGATTTTGACGCGTCAGTCCAAGCGCGCGCTGTGTTCGGCGGAACCGGCGCAGTGCGCGAGCAATTAGAGTTAGCAAAAGGTTCGTTGCGTAGCGTCGAGTAAAATTTATTGAAAGCAATTTCAACGCGAATCTACGCGAATCTTTACGAAAAAATAATTCGTTTCGATTCGCGTAGATTCGCGTTTTCAAGCCCATGACACCTCGGTCCGAATTCTTTGCCGGTGTGCGCGCGGAATTGCCGTTAATTGTCGGCGTGGCGCCGTTCGGTTTTATTTATGGCGCGCTCGCGGCGCAGCTCGGCTTGCCCGCTTCGCTCGCCCAAGCCATGTCGCTAGTGATTTTTGGCGGCGCGTCGCAATTCATCGCCGCGCCCTTGATTGTGGCAGGAACACCCGCGCTCATTTTGGTTCTGACGGTGTTCGCGGTGAATTTGCGGCACGCGTTGTATAGCGCGTCGCTGGCGCCGTATCTCGAAAAATTATCGGTCGGATGGAAAATGCTGCTCGCGTATTTATTGACCGATGAAGCGTACGCAGTCGCCATCGCGCATTTGCAAAAACAAACTGACGGACCCAATCGCCATTGGTTCTTGTTTGGCGCGGAAAGCACATTGTGGATTTTCTGGCAGCTAAGCACGGCGCTCGGAATTTTTATCGGCGCGCAAACGCCGTCCGAATGGGCGCTAGATTTCGTGCTGCCGCTGACGTTCATCGGGCTGGTGATACCGATGCTGCGAACGCGCGCATTCATAGCGTGCGCGCTAGCTGCCGCTGTCGGCGGCGTCATCGCGTTTGGCTTGCCCTACAAACTCGGCTATATCGTCGCGGCGATGGCGGCGATCGCGCTTGGGTTGACGTTGGAAATGCGCGCGAACAAGACCTGACACAATACATCACAATTTAATTTTTTGGACACAGCTTGCATAGATTACACAGATAAACAGCGCTCTAAATCTATGACATCTGTATCCCAAATCCATGGAATCCTCACTCGAGTTGTGGCTCACGATTATTGCATGCGGCATCGCCACTTTTTTAATTCGCTTTTCGTTCATCGCCATTCATGGGCGCATGACAATGCCCGCATGGTTCACGCGCGCGTTGACATTTGTGCCGGTCGCGGTATTGTCCGCGTTTACGCTGCCCGAAATTCTGATTCAGAATGGCGGCGTCAATTTATCGCCGTTCAATGCGCGGCTGCTCGCGGGCATCGTCGCGGGATTCGTCGCGTGGCGCACAAAAAATGTGCTGGCGACGATTGTGGTGGGGATGCTGATATTATGGGGCTTGCATTTTTTTGTTCATTGACACACCACTTTGCTTTCCTCGATCGGCGGCGCGTTAAATAAATCGTCCACCGCCGCGCGCACTTTATTTTTATCAAACACCAAAACCGATTTGCCGTCGGGCGTCGTCCAAAAATACCACATCGTTTCGTCAATCACGCGGCCCCGGATATTCTCCGGTTTAATCTTTTCGCCGATTTGCGCGAGACGCGGCACATCCAATGGACCAAAATCGGTCGTCACCATTGTTTGAAATTGGTTATACAACTGCGGAATTTTCGGCACAACGTCGGGCGACAATATTTTGTCGCGGAGCGCAAACAGGACGCGCTGCTGTCGCTGCGCGCGCGAAACATCGCCCGTGTTGTGACGCTGTCGCGCAAACATCAACGCCGTCGCGCCATTCATGCGCTGCAAACCCGCGTTCACCGCAAAATGGCGAAAGCCCGTCGGCGAACTCGCGTCAATAAAATCATCTTCGAGCGCGCATGGCACATTCACGTCAATCCCGCCAAGCGTATCCACAATTTTAGTAAAGCCGTCAAAATTCACGCGCGCATACTTGTCAATGCGAACCCCAAAATTGTCCGCGATGACTTGGGCAATCAAGCCGGGCCCGCCGCCCGGATATTTGGTATACTCACCCCAGAAATCGGCAATGTTAATGCGATCCCAACCGCGCGTGGGAATATTCACATATAAATCGCGCGGCAAACTCAAGATGGCGGCGCGCCCGTTTTCGGCATCCAGAAACGCAATCATGATAACATCGGTGCGCCACACCGGTTCGCCCGGACGTTGGTCACTGCCGAGCAACAACACATTTAGCGTGCGATCGAGTTTGCCCAGCGCGGGCGGCGCGGTGGCGACGGCGCGCGCTGAAATAGTCGGCTGCTTGAGCAGATTGACATCTTCGCTCTCTTCCGGCGGCACGAACGAATATCGGGGCGTAGGCGGCTCGGCGGTAGGCAGGTCAAAAGGCGCCTGCGCCAAGATTTGGCGCGCCAAGTCTTGCGTTTGCGCTTGAAAATAAAAACCGAACGCGCCGCTCAAGAGCGCGAGCGCGAGCAGCGCAAGAATCAGAATTGAAAGCCGACTTGCGCCACACACATTGGTCGAAACCGGACGCCGCGCCGCGCGTTGTTTACGCTTTGCCACAAATCCCATAATACTCGAACTCGCGCGCGACGCATAGCGCGCGCGCGTTCGAGATTCGCGAAATGACTAGAACTTTGAGCGAAACCGAACCGTCGCCGCTTTCGCGCGACATTCATTTACTTGGCGGCATATTGGGCGCGACGCTGCGCGATTTAGAGGGCGACCAGTTGTTTGCGACAGAGGAACGCGTGCGCGCGCTAGCTAAAGCGCGCCGCGGCGGCGACGCGGACGCGGCGCGCGCGCTCGCCGCGCAAATCAGCCAACACGATGTCGCCACGCTCGAATTGATTGCGCTCGCGTTCACGGCTTATTTCGATTTGGTGAATTTGGCGGAAGAACAGCAGCGCGTGCGCGTCTTGCGCGCGCGCGAACGCGCGCTGGCGGACGCTTCACGCGATGAATCCATCGCGCGCGCGCTGCAAGAATTTCGCGCGGAAAATATTTCGGCGGAACGCGTCGCGGCGCTGCTGGCGCGCTTGCGCGTCGAGCTCGTTTTTACCGCGCATCCGACCGAAGCGAAACGGCGCACGATTCTCTCCAAACTTGAGCGGATGGCAGCGTCGCTGTACGAATTGGACCGCGCCGACCTCGCGCCGCGCGAACGCGCGGCGCACGTAAATAAATTGCGCGCGGAAATTCATGCGCTGTGGCTGACCGACCGTTCGCGCAGCACGCGTCCGGAAGCCACCGACGAAGCGCGCACCGGTCTGTTCTTTTTCGAGTCCACCTTGTGGACGATTGCGCCGCGCTTGCACGCGGATTTGCGCGAGGCGCTCGCGGCGACGTATCCCGATCTCGCGCTGCCCGCGCATTTTATTTCGTTCGGTTCGTGGATTGGCGGCGACCGCGACGGCAATCCATTTGTAACGACGGCGGTAACGGCGGAAGCGTTGCGGCTCCAGCGCGGCCTCGCAGTGGAAAATTATCGCGCGGCGACGCGCGCCTTGGCGCGCGACCTTAGCGTGTCCAGACAACGCGCGCGCGTTTCAGAAGCATTGCAGGCGTCGCTGCAAAAAGATTTGGAACACCCGCACGCGCATTTGGCATTGTTGCGCGAACGCTATCCGCTGGAAAGCTACCGCTTGAAATTGGAAAGCATCGCGCATGAGCTCGACGCGACGACGCGCGATAAAATGACGGAACGTTTGCTCGGCAAAAATGAGACAGCGCTGCCCGCGCTACGCGACGCCGCGCAATTTGACGCGGCTTTGCGAATGTTGGACGACAGCTTGAGCGCCGACCGCGGACAGGTGATTGCGGCGGCGGATTTACGAACCTTGCGCGAACAGGTCGCGGTGTTTGGTTTTCACACGGCGCATTTAGATTTACGGCAAGAGGCGTCACGTTTGCTCGCGGATGTGGACGCGTTGTTGTACGCGCATCGCGTGACGCCGCATTTGGCGCAAATGACGCGCGCGGAGCAGGCGCGCTTGTTGACGTATTTGATTCAGCAGCCGCCGCAAGTTTTGCGCCAAGGCGGCGGTTTGAGCGATGAAACCAATGAAACCATCGCGTTATTTCAAATGTTGGCGCGCGTGCATGAAAATTATGGCGCGGCGCCGCTTGGCGGTTTTGTGATTTCGATGGCGCAGGCGGCGAGCGATGTGTTGGCGGTTTTGTTTTTGGCGCATTGGGCGGGCATCGCCGACCAACTCGACATTGTGCCATTGTTTGAAACGATGCAAGCTCTACAAGCCGCCGCGCCGATTTTGCGGGAATTGTTCGCTAATGCCGCGTACGCTCGACATTTGCGAGCGCGCGGCATGAAACTTCAGGTGATGGTCGGCTATTCGGACAGCAACAAGGAGAGCGGCTTGATCGCGGCAAATTGGGCATTGTATCAAGCCAAAACCGCGCTCGCGGAAACGTGTCGCGCGCACGGCGTGGAACTGACTCTGTTTCATGGACGCGGCGGCAGTGTGGCGCGCGGCGGCGGACCGCCCTGGCGCGCGATTTTGGCGGAACCGCCCGGCACGCTCGACGGCCGTTTTCGGATGACAGAGCAGGGCGAAGTGCTTGCCGCGCGCTATAGTAATCCGCAGCTCGCGCATCGGCATTTGGAACAAATTATTTATGCGGTGTTGCGCGCGAGCATGACGCCGCCGGAGGATTTACGCGCGGATTGGCGCGCGATGATGCAGGCATTGTCGGATGCGGGTTTAGCCGCGTATCGCGCGCTGGTGTACGAGAAACCGCGCTTTATCGAATTTTGGGAACAGGCGACGCCGATTCAAGAAATCGAACAACTGCGTATCGGTTCGCGTCCCGCGCGCCGCAAGCCAACGCGCTCGGTGCAAACGCTGCGCGCGATTCCATGGGTGTTTAGTTGGATGCAGTCGCGCTTTAATTTGCCGGGCTGGTACGGTTTGGGCGCGGCGTTCGACGCCGTCGCCGGAGATTCTGCCGCTTTGCCGGGGGCAAATTCAAAAATCGAAATTTTGCGCGCGATGACGCGCGAGTGGCAATTTTTCAATACGATGCTGCAGAACGCGCAAAACGCGTTGGGTAAAGCGGACATGGGCATCGCCGCGCAATACGCGGAATTGGTGCAAGATGAAAATCTGCGCGCGGAAATTTTTGGCGATATCCGCGCGGAATTCGACCGCACGCGCGCGTGGATTTTAAGATTGACGGAACAAAATGACATTCTCGACAATGAACCCGTGTTGCAGCGCGCGATTCATTTGCGGAATCCGTACGTGGACCCGTTAAATTTTATTCAAATCGAATTGATGCGACGATTGCGCGCGTTGGAGAAAAATGATGCCAAAGGACACGCGGAATTGATGGACGCGATGGTGGTGACGATCAATGGGATTGCGGCGGGGTTGCGGAATACGGGGTGAGGGGGAGAACTGCCAACGGATAAAAGAGCGGATAAACGGATAGAACGCGCGCATTCGTTTATCCGTTTTTATTATCCGTTGACCGCTGACCGCGACGCGATGATGAGAGCGACTGCCAACGGATGGAAAAGCGGATGAACGGATAGGATACGCGCATCCGTTCATCCGCTTTCATTATCCGTTGTCCGCTCGCCGCGACGCGATGGTGGTGACGATCAATGGGATTGCGGCGGGGTTGCGGAATACGGGGTGAGAAGAAGCAACGCTCGAACGTCATGACCGCTGAGCGTTGCTTCTTGCCGGAGTAGATTTTCTTGCTAAAGCAGTGCCGAAAATCAAAATTTGTACGGGTGTTGTCGTGTTCCACAATGCAGAGCTCGAATACATTCCATGATTACTCGCTCTGAAAGCGGCAACTTGAAATCACCACATCATAGTTGATCGGAAAGTGCCCTGATTTTTGGATTTGAGCCCGATTATTCGTATGTTCCAGTTCCCAATGTGCCTTTTTTCTCCGACAATTTTTACCGTCCCATCAATCGGAGTAATCTCTTTTTCGGCACATAGCTTGCTTAAACTTCTCGTCAGGTCGGTGAATTCGTATAGTTGAAGCTTGATTGCACCGGCTGTTACTGAAAATTCAACGTCGATGATGTCCTCATTGTCGAGTGGGAAATCAAGGAATTCATTCTGCAAAACTTCCCATGGCATCTTGATATTCCCAATGCCTTTATAACGGTACCCTGATTTTTGTAGGGATATGCTCAACCCTTTCCAATCGATTTGCTTGTTGGATATATCCAAACACTTGTAAGAGATTGTTGCAACTGGTACTCTTCTGCTGCGCTTTATGACCCAAAATTGTACGCCAATACCCTTTCTGTTTTGACGTACTTGGTATTGGATGAATCTCCGTAGCTGTTGCTCGTCTGTGGCTGTCAGTTGAATCTTGAGAACATTGCCATTTGAATCAGGAAGTATAGAAAATGTGGTGGAACGATTTGATTTGATCTCTCCAAATTTTTGGGTGATTTTTGTGCCTGTCACTTTGCGTGCCATCGGTTTCCTCCATCAATCATGAATTTGGGCCCCCGTCAATGTGCTACACAACGAAAACCAACTGTCTCATCGAACGAAAGGGGCTTTCTTTCCAAACGATACGCAATTGTATTCCCCATGTGTTCTGGTCGCGTTTTTACATCACCTCCTTTTATTGTGAGAGTGGGCGGTAATTTCTCATCATTTTCTGACCAATCAGGTTGTTCTAAATCAAACGATGAGCGTGTCCATTCCGAAACATTGCCAGCCAAATCAAATACGGATTCAGATGATTTGTCGTCGGGATAACTACCTACACGTTGCACTAATGGAGCTGGTAATCCTCGGTAATATAGATTGCTTCGAGTAGGGACCGGTGTTTCTATACCCCAGGGCCAAGGAAATGCGGCAGTGCCGCGAGCGGCGCGTTCCCATTCACGCTCCGTAGGCAAACGACGCCCCAACCATTCGCAAAATTGACTTGCTTGGATTGCTGAAACATTGACAACAGGATAATTCGCATACTTGCTATCTGAGTATGAGGATTTGAACGCGATTGGTGCCGAACACGCCAATGCTTCGATGCAGAGCAAGTAGCGTGCATTAGTTACTTCTAATGGTTCAATAGAAAATGATTTCACAAGTTGTGAACCAAGGGGCAAATAGTCTGCCCTGTTTCCATCACTTCTTGCATCGCCCAGAACTACTTTTGAATCGGAGATCGGAATTGGCTTGAGCACGAGAGCTTGTTGTCGTAGAAACTCTCGTCGAATTGGCTCATACGCGATATTGACAAGCAAAATAACAAAAGCAAATCCAGCAAGAGAAACAAGTCTCCGCTGGCGTTGACGCGCTTGACGGACGGCTTGCCGCGCAGTTGTACCCGCTTGCACAAACTCCTGCCCTACCGCGCTCAACGCAATTTTCTTTTTCTCCACTTCCTCTTGCGCCGTCGCCAGACGCGCGCCGACGTACAGATAACTTGCATCGCGTCTGTGCTGTTCCCATTCTTTTGCATCATCATTGATTTGATTTTGCAGCGCAATCGCATCGCGGTTCTCGTCCACCAATTTCCGCAGCCAGCCCCACGCGTCAATCAAGCGTTCGTGCGCGAGCGTGACAGTTTCGTCCGCATCCTTTTGGTCCGTCGTCACGAGCCGCGCGTCCGCGAGTTTCGCAATCACCGGTTTCACTTGGGCGGCGTTCGCGTCGGCAGAAACGATTTCTTGCAAACGCGCCGTGCGCCGCGTGTCCACATTGCCGGGTCCGGGTTCAATCAAGCGCGTGAAAATCGCGCGCGCGATGTTTTGTTCGTCCGTGCCCAGTTTCGCAAATTCCGCGTCGGCGTGGCGCGTCAATGCTTTTTCCAATCCGCCGCGTTTCAAATAATCTTCAAGCGTGAGCGCAATGACGCCGCCTTGACTTTTTTCGTATTGGAACAAATCGTCGAGCGCGAATTGCATCAACGGCAACGCGCCGGGCGCGGCGCGCATGTCGTCCAAAATTTGTTTGACGAGCGCGGGGTCAATTTGCAAACCAACCTGGAGCGCGGGACGCGCAATCGCGCTCACCAATTCGTCCGGCTGCATCGGCGGAACTTGATTGACGCCGTGCGCGAGTTGCGCGTTCAGATTCGGATACGCTGCCCAGTTGCCGATAAAGTCGGAACGCGTGCAAACGACAAGAGTGACGCGTCCGTTTTCGATTGTGGCGGCGTAGAGCAATTGATTGAAAAATGCCGCGCGTTCGGTTTGGTCCGCTTGCGTGAAACTCTCTTCAAATTGGTCAACGAGCAAAATCGCGCGGCGCGTTTTTTGGTCGCCGAGCGCAATGTCCGCCCAGCGATGCAATAGCGTCGCGTCGTCGCGCCCGCGTTGTTGAATTTCATCGCCCGCGTTCGTGCTTTTGGCGAGGGCGGAAACGACGCGGGCGAGTTGTTGAAGCGGATGTCGTCCGGGCGTGAGAATTTCGTACAACCAATTTTCACTGCCCGCGCGCGCGCCGTTTCGCAACGCGTGGAGCAAGCCCGCGCGCGCGAGTGACGATTTGCCGCTGCCCGAAGGTCCGGCAATCACGAGCAAGCGCGCCGTTTCGATGCGCGCGACAAGTTCTTGCGTTAATTTTTCGCGTCCAAAAAAACGGTCGGCGTCTTGTTCTTGAAATGAGGCGAGACCCACATACGGGGAACGTCCATCGAACGGTTTGGGTTGGAACGACGCGCGAATTTCGGCGAGCAGCGTTTGAACTTGTTCGGCGGTGTACCCTTCGATTTGGGTGATGTTACTACCCTGTGCGAATTGTTTGACTCGCGCGCCCGCGCCAATGTTGGCGATATTTGTGTCGCCGCGCGGGGCAGAGGAGGGGGAATCATTTTCCATCGAGTTGGCGGTATTGGGTTGGAACGATGGGAAAAGCATACAACAAACGCGGAGGTTTGAAAAGGGGGTAAACCGATACAAAAAAATCGGCGAAAAATCTCGAGCTTTGGGCGCGCTACAAGTCGCCACGGCGACCAACAGATTGCGCGCAGTTACGCAGTGACGCGGCAGGCGCGCGCCAAACAAGATTTCTTTGTCGCGATGCCGCCGCTCGCGCAAGACTGCCCGCGCGGCTCTGATATTACAACGCTAATTCGAGCTGCCACGTCGCATCGCGTTCCACCAAATTGTGCGCGCCCACGCCGAGCAAACGCACCGCGCGCTGCGAATCCCAATGCTGCCGCAACAACTCGCGCGCGTGTTTACGAATGATGGTTTCGTCCGCTGTCGGCGCGCGTAATGTGACTTGGCGCGTGATAGTGGTGAAATCTTCATAGCGCAATTTCAAAACAATCGTCCGCGCCTTTAATTCTTCGTTCGCCAATTCGCGCGCGACGCCCGCGCCCATTTCGTCCAGAAATTTTTCCAACACATCGCGCGTCCGCACATCGCGGTCAAATGTATTTTCCTGACTAATGCTTTTCGTCGCGCGGTCGGTCACAATCGGCGAATCGTCCACGCCGCGCGCCGCGTCCGCCAAATACGCGCCGTGCTTGCCAAACTGCGCGCGCAATTCGTCCGCGTTCACGCGCGCCAAATCCGCAATCGTTTCCACGTTCCATTTGGCTTTCAATTTCGCGCGCGTCACATTTCCCGCGCCGGGAATTTTTCCAACAGGCAAGGGCGCGAGAAATTTTTCTTCGTCGCCGTGTGGAATCACGAGCAAGCCGCGCGGCTTTACGGTGTTGCACGCGATTTTGGAAACGAGTTTGTTGGACGCGACGGCGATGGTGCAAGACAATTTTAATTCGTCATGAATCCTGTGTTGAATTTCGCGCGCCGCCGCAACGCCATCGCGCGCCGCTTCGATTTCCAAGTACGCTTCGTCAATCGAAACTTGTTCCACCAATGGCGTCATTTCGCGCAAAAGATTCATCACGCGTTGAGAATGTTCTGAATAAATTGCGTGGCGCGCGGGAACGATGATGGCTTGCGGACACAAACGTTTCGCCTCGCGCAAACCCATCGCGCTGTGAACGCCGAATTTGCGCGCCTCGTATGACGCGGTGGCGACCACGCCGCGCGTGTTCACATCGCCCATCGCGACAATGAGCGGCTTGCCGCGCAGCGCGGGATTCAACAACATTTCGACGGTGGCGTAAAACGCGTCGAGATCGAGATGAAGGATTTGGCGCGTCATGCGTAATCACAAATAAAACAGAGCGGCTTTAGTCGCTCTGTTCAATTCATCGTCCATGCCAGCGCACAATCTTGAACGCGAGTTCATTCGCTTGCTGTCGCGCAGCATAATCGTTCGGATTGATTTCGGAATGTCTGCGCATTAGCGCGTACATCAATGCGTCATGCGCGAGTTGGCGTTTTTCGTCGCGCCCGCCTTTGCCTATCGCTTTGCAACGCGCGGCAGCCGCAACATACCGACGCGCCATTTCGATGATTGCAGCATTCAAACGAACGAGAACGCGATGCGACGATGGCGTTGTGACTTGGCTTGCCTCGCGTCCGCAATTCGCGTTGGCGTATCAAGCCGCTGCCACCTACTTGGTCAATCGTGCGTTGCTCCCGCGAAATTGTATCTCAACTGGCTGATAAATCAATCTGCGGCAATAACCGCATACAAAATCGCGCGCCCCCGCTTCCCTACTCTTTCCAAAATCCCAATTTGGCGCAGCACGTACGTCATACTCTGCGCGCGCGCATAAGGTCCGCCCAATGCGCGCGCCAATTCGCGGTTGGTGAATTGCGCGGGCAGATTATTTGGCAGAAACGCGCGGAGGTCGGCGAGCGATTCAATCAAACGCGAATCAACCACTTGCAAAAGTTGATGGTCGTGGCGGTCCCAATCGCGCGGAAAGCGCGTGCGCTTGGCGGGCTTTTCGTGCGCGGCGCGCACGCGGCGAATTTCTTGTGCGTGAATCAGCAAAATGTCAAGCGAAAAATTGGGATGCGCGAGCAGCGTGGGAATCGCGACGAGTTCATCGAAAATATCATGGAACGTGCCGCGCTTGGGCGAGCGCCGCCGCGAAATTTCCGTGACGCCATCCGCCGCGACGCGCACGAGCCATTTTTCTTGAGCGATGGGATGCACGAGTCGCAAGCGATGCGTCTCAAGGAGTTTGGAGAGTTTTTTTTTCAGCGCGAAAAAATTGCGCGTCTGAATTTCAATCAACAAATCGCCGCGCACAAGGTCAATGTGATAGCCCTCGAGCGGCGTTTCGATTTTGTCGCCGCGCCGCGCGTACCATTTTTTCAACGCGGCGTGGAGCGAGCGTTCTTGCAGGACCCCAATCGTGCGCGATAGGGTGGGCGAGGTTGAAAGTTGAGGGTAGACGGTCTCGCGTTTTCCGCTTTTCGCTTTTAACTTTTCGCTTTTTGCTTTGTGTTTCAACCGGCGCCTTCCACCACAATCATTTGCGACGTGGCGTTATCATATCGAATGCCAACAATCGCCTGATATTCCGGCGAACGGTGCCACGCTTGCGCGCGTTCGATGCTCGGAAATTCCAAAATCACAAAACGCTCGGGTTTCCAATCGCCTTCGAGCGTTTCCAATCTGCCGCCGCGCGCGAGAAATTTGCCGTCATACAACGCGAGCGTTGCCGGCACGCCTTTTTTATATTCTTCGTATGCCGTCGCGTCGCGCACCTGAATTTGAGTCACCACATACGCAGCCACTTTTTTACGCTCCCGTTTCAAATTCTTGGACCGCGCGACGCAGCTCTGCCGGCACAGCCATTTTGGCGTGCGTGGTCGCGTCGCGCAGCACACACACGATTTTACCGCGCGCAACCAACATCTGATCCGTCGCGCGCTGCGCCGCGCATTCAAACGTCATGCTCGTCGTTCCGATGCGCGCGACGCGCGCATAGACATGCAACAAATCTTCAAATTGCGCGGCGGCGATATAATCGCATTCCGCGCGCGCGTAAACGATATCCAAATTACGCGCGCGCAATTCCGGATACGAATATCCCAACGCGCGCAATAGTCCGCTCGCCGCTTCGTCAAAGTACGTCAAATACGTTCCAAAAAAAACATGCCCTTGCAGGTCCGTGTCGGCAAACCGCACCTGAATGGGAAAATAATATTTCATGCCAACTCCATTAACGCCAGCGGAATTTCCATCTCGGTCGGCGTCAAGCCGCCGTGATGTCCATAAAGTCTTTGCTCGAATTTTTCGTCCTGAAACCACCACACGCAGTTATTGGCATACGGCAGAATGGTCAGCTCGCCGAGTCGCCCTAATAATTCCGCGCCCGCAGGCACGCGTCCAAAATAACCCGCGTTCAACAAATCGTCCGTCTTGACGACATCCGCGTAGCCCGCGAGCGCGTTTTTCAACAACGCGCGCGCATCATCCAAATATTCGTTGCGCACGTACAAAAATACATCGCGCGGCGAACCGCCCGGCGGCAAGAGCTCGCCGCGCGCGTTGACGCGCAGCATCGGCGCGAGGTCGCGCGCGTGACGACCGACATTGAGATAAAACGTATTCTGGGGCGTTACCGCCATGTGACCGTGGTCGGCGGTCAGCGCGAATAAAACGCGTCGGTTAGCCGCGCGCAGCTTGGGCAAAAACCATTTGTCCATCGCGAACAAAAACATATCCAACTCGGCTTGAGTTTGGCGCGACGCCGGGCCGTACCAATGACACATGGTATCAATATTGCTGTAATAGAAAAAAATATAAGTCGGGGTAACGGCGTGTTCGGCTTGCTGCGTGAGATTAACCAACGCTTCGGTCAGCGTGGTAAAAGCGCGCATCGTGGCGCCGCGCGTCACGATATTGGAAAAGGTCGAAGGCGTAAAATCGCGGCTGCCAAATGAAAAACTTGACACGCCGCGCGCCGCGAGCGCGTTGTACAACGTCGCGGCGGGAAAGAGTTCTGCCGGCTCGATATTTACGCTTTTCAATTCATCGCGCTGTCTAGAGCCGGCATACGAATACATCAACGGCGCAATCACCGCGTCGAGTTTCGGCTCGTAATATTGCCATTCATAGATGCCGCTCATCGCGACGGGCAAGCCGGTGTGAATGCACGTCACATGCGCGGCGGTGGTTGAAGGAAATTGACTGGTGATTTTGGAAACGCGGCCCTCTTGGCGCAGCCGCTTTATAAAAGCCGAATCGTCCGCGCGTTGTTGAAAAAATTCCCAACCGAAACCGTCAATGAAAAATAAAATCACGGTATCGTATTGGCGCGCGTACTCGCCCAACACAGCAGGCGCGAGCGCGGGCGCGCCCGCGCCCGTCAACCAATATAGAACCGTCGCGGGAAGGTCGGCAAAATTGTAACCGTCAAAACGTGGAGCGATAAAACCGGAATCTAGCATCGTGATTCGTGTCGCAGTCGCGACAGAACCGATTATACCTTATTCCGCTTTGGGTGGACGTTTTACTTGGGGACCAGATTCAACGCCGCGGAATTCATGCAGTAACGCAAACCGGTCGGCTCGGGGCCATCCTCGAACACGTGACCGAGATGGGCGTCGCACTGCGCGCAGCGCGTTTCCACACGCGTCATGCCAAACGAATCATCGCGCCTTTCGTCAATCGCTTGGTTATCCAACGGCGCAAAGAACGATGGCCAGCCGCAGCCGGCTTCAAACTTGGTGTCGGAAGAAAAAAGCGGATTGCCGCAGCAAACACAAACATATGTCCCCGGCGTCTTGGTCGCGTTATATTCGCCGCTCCAGGGACGCTCGGTGCCATGTTGACGCGTGACGCGATATTGTTCCGGCGTCAACTGCGCGCGCCATTCCGCGTCGCTCTTGATAATTTTTTCACTCATGCGAAACCTCCGCGTATGAGTGAATCGCGCGGCAGAGCTCTTACGTCGCGTGCGAGAAACGCTTTGGCGCCGCGCATCAATTCACAAACGCAAACAACAAGCCGTGCCATGCGAACCATGCAGTCATGCTCAACGCGGCGACAGCCAAGCTGGAATAATATACGCGCTGCGCGCGCGTCCAATTTCCGCGCGCCCAGCCCGCGCCCACGCCAAAGCTCAACGCCAGCGCGCTCACCGCAACCAGTAACGGCAGCGCGAACAGAGGCGCCAACGCGTTCGGCGCGCCCAGCGCCAAACCAATCACGTTTTCATTTCGCAGCGCCAGAATGACCAACGCAATCAACCACGCCAAGAAAAACAACGCGCTCGCCGCGCCCGCAAACGCGGCGAACCACGGCGCAAGCCGCGCGAGCCAATGAGACGCGGATGCCGCGCGTCGCGTCCGCCACCACAGCAGCGGTCCGATTAAAAATACGGTCAATAACGCGCAAGTCGCCAAGAGCGGAACGACGAACGCTTGAATTTTACCTTGCAGCAGCGCGTAATTCAAAGCGCCAATCTCGGGTTTCAAGAGCTGCGTCGCGGGCGTCAAAAAGTTGACGCGCGTCGCGTCCGTCTGAATACACTGCGCGTCCGGCGCGTGTGACGGCGCGCGCGTAAATTCCGCAATCATTTTATTCGGACAATTACCGCTTGTCAGCGCGCCATGCGCGTACGCGGGAAAGACAAAGACATAACTCGGCGCAATAGTATCCGCCGCCGCCTGCCCATAAGTTGGCGGCGTAATCGGGTCAAACGCGCCCGACAATACGAGCGTGGGAATATTGGCGCGCACCGGCTCATCGGCGCGCGCGCCCAACTGCGGCACGTCCCATTTTTCGCACAAACGCAAGAACGCCGCGAGGTCGCGTTTTTGCGCGGCGGCGATGCGCGCGTCCACGCCGTCGAGCGCGAGATCATTCACTGTAAAATCCGCGTCTTCGGCGCACATGACGGAATAGTACATTCCGCTCGTGAATACACGATCAAAGGCGATGAGGGGCCAATACACGCGCAGCAAATCAAAACGTCCGCCGCGCGCATCGTCAATCATTTTCGGCAGCGTAGGAAGCGCTTCCGAAGTGTAAATGAGCTGAAATAACAAATTCATGTACGTATCGCCGTCCAACACGGCGTCGAAGGTTTTGCCGGTGTCATCGTCGGCGATGTTGACGCGCGCGGGCCGTTGATTGAGCGCGTCCACCGTCGCGTAAAATTTTTGTTTCAGATTTGGAAACGCGCGCGCGCAAGCCGCGTCCTGCGCGCACCGCGCGAACAATTCCTCAAAGGCGCGATTCATCGTTTGCGGCACATTGGAATTGGGATTGATTTGCGCGGGCACCACCGCGTCGAGAATGACGCTGCGAAATGTGTCAGGCGTTTCGCGCATGGCATGAAGCGCGAGCAGCGTGCCGTACGAGATACCGTAAAAATCGAATTTCTCGTAACCCAACGCGCGCCGCAAATCTTCTACGTCTAACGCGTTTTCAATACTGTTGTACGCGGCGAGATTCACGCCCTCTTGCAATAACCGCGCGCGGCAGGCGAGCGCGGCTTGTTCCTCGCGCCGCAACATTTCATCCGGCGCAATCAGTTGGTCAATCGTTTGCAGCGTCAAAGCCAATTCTTCGGGACACTTTAAACTGGGCTGCGCATAGAGCGTGCCGCGCTGGTCATACAATACAATATCGCGTTCGGCGCGCAGCGTTTTCAGCGCGGGAAAATAATCGTCGCCAAAAAATTTCGCGAACGTATCTAGCGTGCTGCCGCCGGGGCCACCCTGCGCCACCACAAACGCGTCGCGCGCATCCGACGCGTCAGAAGGCAAAATCGCGACGGCGAGTTTGATTTGTTTGCCGTCGGGTTGGCTGTGAAATTCCGGCACGCTGACATAGCCGCATTCAAATTCATCGTCCGCAATATCAAAGACGGCGCACGGCGCATTTTCAAACGCGGCGCCGCGCGTTTGCGCGCGCGGCGCCGCGACGGCTGGCGCCAAAAAAATCAATCCGACCAAAAGACTAACGAGCGAGAAAAAGAGTTTCATCTGCTTGGCGTGAAAAATAAAAACCGCGAATCTGCGCGCGCAACGGAGGGATGCGCTGCGAGCGCATTCATCCACGCAGATTCGCGGCTCTCCAATCGCTATACGTCCAACGCTGCGTCGCGTTACCACGCCGCGCGCGAAAAAAAAATAGCCGGGACGCGTAGAGTTGACACGCCATCCCGGACTTGCTGTCAAGAAAATGAATTAGAACTGATGGTACGCCATAGTAGGGCAAATTTGAAATTTGCCGTACGAGCGATAGCCGAAAAAATCGCGCGACAATTAATTTGCCGCGGACGCGTCGTTTGCGGGCTCGGCGGGCGCGGCGCTTGCGGATTCGGCGGGCGCGGGCGCCGTTGGATTATCGAGCGCCGCGACAAGTTCGGCGAGCGCTTTCTTTTCGGCGTCATTCACAACGACGCCGCCGATACCCATAAAGCCGCCTTCTTTAGCCGCGTTCGCTACATTCGTGGCGCCCTGCGTCAATAATTGTTTATAGGTCGCCAATTCTTCGGGCGAACCTTTTGCCGCCACAATGCCCACCGCCGCTTGCAAATCGGCGAGCATTTTCGCTTGCGCTTCGTCCATACTCTGCGCGCCTTGCGTGCTTTCTTTGGTCCCTTGCTGCATCTTGTCTTGCTGCGCTTTCATGTTCTCTTCCGAAAATAAATCGTGCAGCAGCGAGCCGGGTTCAGCCGTTTTGCCCATTGTAATCGCCGTTTCGACGCCCGCCATCATTTCCTTGACCAAACCGATGGGGCCCGAAACCGAAGCGCCCATGATGTACATGGAAACCAACATTGGCGCGACCATCATTTTTTCGATTTCAGCTTGTGTATAATTTGCCAGTGTGCTCACGCGAAAATTTCCTCCGTTAAAAAAAATCGCGACGCGTCTTTTTTTTGGCGCCGCCAAAACGCGACCGATTGTAACATAATATTTCAGAGAGACCAACGCGCGTTTTTATTTTGCGCGCGCGCTGTGTAATATTTCACCCAGCCCGCGCGCGCAAAACGTTCTGCCACCCACGCGCCGCCGAGCAGACTCGTTGTGCCAATCAAGATGCCGAATGGAATCAGCAGGAGCGTTTTCTCGAGGGGCCACCAAGGATAGCGTGTGAGATACCACGCCCATAGATATTCCGTCACATAAAACACAAGCACGAACGCAGGCCCCATAAACAGCAGCCATTTGTAACCGTGTCCGAAATGTTTGAACGCGAGATCGAGGAGCAGCGCGCTGAACAATCCCATAATCGGCAGACTCGCCGCTTTGGGATAACCGAAAACGCCTTTGAGCAGTAATGCCATGCTGCCCGCGAGAAAAAATCCGAGCAAAATCGAAAACGTCGCCGTGCCAGCGCGATTTGTAATACGCTGACCAAGCGCCAATGCGCCAGGGCCAAATAACATTGCCAGTAATGGATAGACCGAACCGTCAAAACGCAGCTTGTCGTAAATGATAAAACGGTCGAGCGAAAGCGCCGACAACAAAAAAGTGAATGAAGCGAACATGAGCGCGAGCGCGAAATTCGGCGCGTCCAACGCTTCCCAAAACCAGACCGGTTTGCCGTCCGCGCGCTGCGGCACGACGATTTCGCGCAGCATAAACAGCAATCCGCCGTTCAATGCCGCCACCGCGCCGAGCAAACCCAAAAAATGGGGCGGACTCCACAGCACCGGGTCGCCTTCGATATGTCCGATATGCGTGTGCCACCAATCATCATACGCCGCCGACGCAAACATGACCATCAGTCCGCCCAAGAGAATCCAAATGCCGAGCGGCGCTTGCAAAAATCCGATGCGGACAAATTCAGGATTGCGCGGACGGCGCGACGATGTGACCAAAACGCCTGTCGCCATAATGAACGCGAGCGTAATCGCTCCGTACATCAAATCGTGCGGCGGAATAAAAAAAGTGTCTCTGCCCCATGACGCGTGCCATGCGCCATCCCACATCAAACCGAGAAAGGCGCATAACCACGCCGCCACAAACGACCACGACGTTAACGAAATTCCGCCCACACGTCGCCAGACCACGCGCTCGCCCCAAGCCAGCGCCATCGTAACGATTGCTGTCATTGTCGAAATCCTTTAAATCGCGCGATTTTTTTGGCAATAGGTTTCAAACTTGATCGCGCGCGACAAAATAGGTTCGTTCGATTTCGAAAGTTTGAAAGGCGGCTCCGCCATATTGACAAAGATATTAACCTCAGCGCTTTGTTTGCGTTTCGGCGTACACGATGCCTTTATTTCCATCCACCGTCACGCGCTGCCCATCTTGAAATAAATTCGTCGCGTCGTGAATTGCCATCACGGCGGGAATGCCGTACTCGCGCGCCACAATCGCGCCATGCGAAAGAATGCCGCCAACCTGCGTCACGATGCCGCCCGCCAGCGCGAATAACGGCGTCCACACCGGATTCGTCAACGGCGCGACCAGAATTTCGCCGCGCTGCAATTTTTCAAATTCGTGCGGTCCGCGCACCACGCGCACGATGCCCGTCGCCACGCCCGGGCTACCTGCGACGCCGCGCCATTGGCCTGCGACGCTTTCGACGCGCTCGGCGCGCTCAGCCATGCCGACCCCATCACGCACAATGGGGGGGGGTGGACGCGCCGCGTTGGCTTGAAATTCCGCGCGACGCCGCTGTATCAATTCGCGGTACGGTTGCGGCAGCTCTGCCAGCTGTTCCAATTCAGCGAGCGAAAAAAAGAAAATATCGTCGGGCGCGTCCAAAATATTTTGCCAGCGCGCGGCGAGCTCCAACAAACCGCGCCGAACCGGCGGAAACAAACGCGTCAATTCAAAGTGCATTGTATCGCGTTCGCGCGTATGCCGCTGCGTGTTTTCCAAGACCCAATGAAACAACGGCGCGATGGCGATGCGTCCAATCAAATCGCGTTGCGTTCGAGCGCTGACCGCGCGCGCCAACTGCACGCGTTCTTGCGCGAGTCGTTTTTCTTGCGCGAACGGGCTCGCTTTATCATCCGCGTCGAAATAGCTGCGTAAAAAGCGCAGAACGGGCGCGGGGTCTTCGCCCCACGTCGGATATAAAATGTCCATGCGAATTTCACGATGACCGTATTCAACCAGAAAGGCGTCGAGCGCGGCAAGAAATTCGCGTCCGTCGTCAGTTGCCTCGAGTTGAGCGCGCGCATTCGCGTCATTCGCCCCGCGCAAAATTTCGGATACGTTGACGCTTTGTTTTGCTTTTTGCGCCAAATTCCAAATCTGCTTGTTCGTCTCCATCGTCACATTGCCCGTGACACCGCTGACGAGTTTGGCGCGAATCTGTTCCGTGTCGTCGCCGTAATAGCGTTCCAACACCGAACCAAGCATCTGATACGTGATGCCGATGAGCGCGATCATCAAGAAATCATAATTGAGCAACTTGCTCGCATGAACAAATAACAGGTCGCGGATGCGCGCGAGAATTTCGCGGTCCGACATTTTTTCAATCGGCGCGCGCTTTAAAGTTTCAATCGCCGCGCGATATTCGGCGAGCAACCCCGGCAGTTGTTTTGGAAACGCGCGCATAAAGCCGAGCAACCGCGCCATCATTTTGAAAAACGCGCGCGACGCTTCGGTCGGCAGTTTACGCTCATGTTTGCCAAACGGGTTGGTAATTTGCAGCGTCATCGCCGCGCGCGTCGGCGGCGAAAGAGGCGCGAGCGCTTTTTCAATATATTCACGATGGAAATAGGGTTGATTGTAAAAAATTCCAATCGCGGGAATATCTTGGGGCGGCTTGAAACCCAACGTTTCAAAGGTGAACGCAAGCATGGATTCAAACAACGGCGCGATGACCGAAAGAAACGCGGGCGATAACGGGTCGGGAAAAATTTCGATAAACATCGAGCGGTTGTATTCGCCGGGGAGAGATTGGAGAGTGGAGACTGGAGACTGGAATTTTTCTATTGTCTGTAAGCTGTCGGCTGCGGTCTGCAAGGTCGTTATCGGACGCGCCTGTAACATGTAAAATTTTTCGCGCGCGTATGCCCATTCAATATCCATTGGACGCGCGTAATGTTCTTGGACGCGCGCGCCGATTTGAACGAGCGCGAAAATTTTGTCGTCGTTCAAGCAGGCAATTTCAGATTTTTCGCGCGGCACGGCAATTTCGCGGGTGCCGCCTTCCGCCGCGTATTCAATCGCAATTTCCTTGTTCGCGATTTCGCGTTCAAGAATTTCGCCGCTTTGTTTCACAATCCACGTATCCGGCGTGACGAGTCCCGAAACAATCGCTTCGCCCAAGCCCCAACTCGCGTTGAGAACCATTTCGTCGCGACGGTTGTTGACCGGATTCGCGGTGAACAAGATGCCCGCGACCTCGCTTTCAATCATCGCTTGGACGACCACCGCAAGCGCGACCGATTCATGCGCGTAACCTTGTTTGTGGCGATACGTCACCGCGCGCGCCGTCCACAACGACGCCCAACAGCGTTTCACGTGTTCGAGCAATTGTTCATCATCGCGAATGTTCAAATAGGTATCTTGTTGCCCCGCAAACGACGCGTCGGGCAAATCTTCGGCAGTGGCGGAAGAGCGAACAGCGACGGGGAACGCGGACGACGGACGACGGACGACGGACGACGCCGCTTTATTCCCATACACTTGCATTTGCAATTCCGCGTGCGCGTCGAGAATCTGCCGCGCGATATTCTGCGGCATCGGCTGCGCGATGAGCAATTCGCGCAAACGCGCGGTTTTTATTTCTACATCGTTCGCGTTGTCCATGCGCGTTTCTTGCAAAATTTGCGCGATGGTTTCGTCGGCGCCGCGCGTAAATTCGCGATACGCGTCCGCGCTGACACAGAAACCGGGCGGCACGGGCAAGCCTGCGCGCGTCATTTCGCCGAGATTCGCGCCTTTGCCGCCGACGCGCGGAATGTCGTCACGCGAAACTTGAGCAAACGTATAGATGTAATTTTTCATTTCGCTTTGGATGAAAACAGGAACGCGCTGCCATTTCAAGCGGCGGAACTGTCAACTTGCGCCAAGCCGCCGTCCCGCACAAGACGCCAATGGCGCAAGAAACTCTTTCACGCGCTTGGTCCTTTGTGAATCAGGCGCGCGCCATCAGCGTCAATTTTGCCAATTCTGCGCGCAGCGTTTCAATTGCCGCCGCGTTACCGCGTTCCTCGCCAAATTTTTCCAACTGCTCTTTTTTCTGCGCGAGTTCGCCGCACACTTGATAAAAACGCCGCGTCGCGCGGAAATTTCCCGAACCGAGCGCGCCGAGGCGCGTGAACGTCGGCGCCAGCGCAGAGGTAGCAATGCGATAGTGCGCGGGGGAAATCACGCCGCGTTCTACTTCATCATACAGATATTTTTTTGCTCGCGCGCGTTCGCGTCGAATCGCCCACACAATAATCGCCAACAGTAGCGCCCAACCGCTCCAACTCAAACAAAACGCAACAAGCGCAAACGCATTCGCCGTCGAAAGCAGTCCGTTGTACAAACCGTGCAAAAGCGCGGCGATGAGCCAACCGCCGAACGGCGCGAGAATTTTCACCGCCACATTTTTATTCAAACGCGCGAGCGCGATGCCGATGCCGATGAACGCGGTGAACATGGCATGATTCCAACCCGTCAAAATCACGCGCACAAAAAACAACGCAAACATTGCGCCCCAGCCACTTTCATCGTACGCGCTGAATAAATAAAAGAAATCTTCGGTGGCGGCGAAACCAAGCGCGACGATTCCCGCGTACACAATTCCATCCAATACCGAATCGAACTCGTTGCGAAATACAAACGCGACGACCAAAATGGCAATGCCCTTGAGCGATTCTTCAATGAACGGCGCAAAGAACGCGGCATTGGCAATTTCCGCAAACGATTCGTTTTTCGTCACAGCCGTTACACCCGCGCTAAAAATCACTTCAGCAATCGCCGCCGTAATCGTCGCAAACAACGCGCCCCACAAAAAAACAACGACGAGTAATTTTTTTGGTTCGCGCTCGAAACGGTCGAGCCAATACGCGATGTAGGCATAGAACCACATCGGGACAAAGGAGAGGAGCAAGGCGGCGATTAATGCAAGCATGAGTCAGTGGCGTTCGTAATCCATCGCAGTAATCCGTGACGCGTAAGAGGCGTTCTCTAATGCCGAGAAACGTGAAATTTGATTTGCGCTTTGCTATGCGTCATCTGTTTCTGTGCCTTGCTCCAGATGAAAGAGATGGAAAAGGCGGTGAATGATCGGCACGAACGCGATGCTCACCGCAAAGGTAAAAATCAATCCCGAGAACAGCGCATACAGCGCCTCGAAAATTTTTTGGGCGGGGGTGTGCATTTTAAAAACGGGTCCCATTGCGCTCACAATCATGGCTGAATTGTAAAAAGCATCCAACCATTCAAGCCCCGCAATGAATCTATACCCTGTCACCCCGACGGCGAGCCAAAGAGCCGTCATGGCGAATGCGGCGAGAAAAAAGCGCAAGAGGCGCGCGCGAAATACGGCGGAAGAAGCGAGAGGTTGAGTTTTCTGTTCAAACATTTGTGACGTTCCCCGTTAGAATGGCAACATTATATTGCAGCATCGGAATTTTGCGCGCGGTTGACACGCGCGGCGCGATGGATAGAATCGAGCGCGAGATGCAATCTCTACTTGAGCTCTGCGCGCGCGTGGGCGCGCTGGGTCTCTGGCTCGCGTTCGGCTTTGGCGGCTGCGCCAACGCGCCGCGCGTGACGCTTGACCAAATCCCTGTTTATCCCGGCTCGCTGCCCCTTGCCTCTGGCGAATATGCAGCGAGCGCCTCTTCCGTAAATTTTATAGCGGAACAAGAAGCTGCGCTGGCGCGTAATTTTAAATGGAAAGGCGCGCACGCCGAATTGGTTTTTCGCCTCCCCACAGGAAACAAACCCGAAGGAATACGGAGTTGGTATTTCGAAAAATTGACGGCGCTGGGTTGGCGGAGCGTGTATTCCGCCGCGTACACCGTTTATACGAATGGCGCGGGACAGTACCTCATCGTGTACATTCTCGCCAGCGGAACAACGGAACAAGAGTACGAACTAGCGCTGACGCTCAATGAATAAGAACAATTTGCGAATCGGCATCCGAGCGCATAAAATCCAAAATCATGACAGCTTTCGCAGTCAAGGCAAAAAACAAAAAACGCGCGGTTAGTGGAAAACCGCGCGTTTCGCCGCGTCGCACACGTGAACGCCGCGCAAGTTATCGCGCGCCGCGCTGGAAAATTCCCGACATCACGCCGATTGGTTCCGACGAACCCGTGAGCAAAACATTGCCGCGCGCGGTGAAACGCATCGCGGAAACGCTGCATCCCGAAAAAATTATTTTGTTCGGCTCGTACGCCTATGGCAATCCCACGCCCGACAGCGATGTAGATTTGTTGGTGGTGATGCCGACCAAAGAACCTGAAATCGAACGCTACTTGAAAGTTTCGCGTCTCATACGCCCCAGACCATTCGCAGTTGATATTCTCGTCAAGACACCGCAAGAGATCTCGCGCTCGATTCGGCGCGGTGACTTTTTTATTGACGAAATTGTCTCTCAGGGTAAAGTGTTATATGAGCGTCCCACAAAATCCGCTTGATTGGGGAACCAAGGCGGAAGAGGATTTTGCGGTTGCGCATTCCACCCTGCGTCGCAAAAAGCCACTTACCGCAATCTCATGTTTCCATTCACAACAAAGCGCTGAAAAATATCTCAAAGCTCTTTTAGTTGAACGCAAACGCGGTTTTCCAAAGATTCATGACCTCCTGACACTACTAAATCTCTGCGAGAAAGCGGGAGTATTTGTTCCCATAGATGAGGACGCCCTCGATGCATTGACCAAGTTTGCAGTCGTCACACGTTATCCCGGCAACGCTCCCAGTATTGAACAAGCAAGAGAGGCGCTTGAGACAGCCAAAGCAGTACGCAAATTTGCGCGAAAATTTCTTGGTATCAAATAAAAAATCCGTTGCGAGGATTCGCATCGGATTTTTTTATTTTCACTTTACTACCACATTCATCAATCGCCCCGGCACGTACACTACGCTCGCAATCGTTTTCCCTTCCACCCACTTTTTCACATTCGCGTCATCGAACGCTTTTTCTTTCGCGCCCTCTTCGCTCACGCCAACAGGCAATTCGATTTTGCCGCGCACTTTGCCGTTGACTTGAACGATTAACGTGAACGTTTCCTCTTTTGCCGCGTCCGCGTCGTACACGGGATATTTTTGTTGATGCACGCTGTACGCGTTCCCCGAGCGCGTCCAGATTTCTTCTGCCATGAACGGCGCAATCGGCGCCAACATCAACAGCAGCGTCTTCATCGCTTCGCCCCACACCGCGTCGGGATAGGTTGCCGAATCTTTGGCTTTTACCAACACATTCGTCAACGTCATCAAAGACGAAATGACGGTGTTGAAGGCGAAAGCATTGATGTCACCTTCGACTTTGCGCAAGGTTTGATGCAGCGCGCGGCGCAGCAATTTGATTTGTTCCTCATTCGCTTGCGGCAAATTTTCACGCGCGGGTTCCAAGAACAAATTCCACACGCGCGTCAGCCAACGATGCGTGCCTGCCAAGCCGTCCGTTTGCCACGGCGTCGCGACGGTGAAATCGCTGATGAACATTTCGTACGCGCGCAGCGCGTCCGCGCCAAATTGTTCCACCATTTCGTCGGGCGTGATGACATTGCCTTTGGACTTTGACATTTTTTCGTACTTGCCGTCTTTCATCTGCGGCGACAAAATCATGCCTTGATTCCGCAAGCGTTGAAATGGTTCGATGAACGAGACAATGCCCAAGTCGTACAATACTTTGGTCCAAAAACGCGCGTACAGCAAGTGCATGACCGCGTGTTCCGCGCCGCCGACGTAGGTGTCAACGGGCAGCCAATAGTTCACCTCTTTTGTTTGAAATGGCTCTTGGTCATTGCGCGGGTCAGTGAAACGCATAAAGTACCACGACGAACACGCGAACGTTCCCATCGTGTCCGTCTCGCGTCGCCCGCGCGTTCCGTCGGGCAATGTCACATTCACAAATTCGGGAATGTTTGCCAACGGCGATTCGCCTGTCGCGGTGGGTTCGTACGAATCCACATTCGGCAATTCGATCGGCAAATTATTTTCAGCCATTGCGACTTCGCCATCGTCCGTGTGAACAATCGGAATCGGCGTGCCCCAATAACGCTGGCGGCTGATGCCCCAATCGCGAAATTTGTAATTGACGCGTTTCGCGCCGATGCTTTTTTCTTCCAACCAACGCGTTACGTTTTCCACCGCGACATCCGCGCTCGTTCCGTCAAAAATTCCCGAATTGACCATCACGCCATCGTGCGGAAACGCGCGTTCCATTTCATCCGCATTCAACGATTCCCCTTCGGGTTGAATCACCACGCGTATCGGCAAATGAAATTTGCGCGCAAATTCAAAATCGCGTTGGTCATGCGCGGGCACCGCCATAATCGCGCCCGTGCCATAACTCATCATCACATAGTCCGCGACCCAAATCGGAATTTTCTCGCCGTTCACGGGATTCGTCGCGTATGCGCCCGTGAACACGCCCGTTTTGTCTTTACCTTCCTCCGCGCGTTCAACTTCGGTTTTTGCCTTTGCCTCTTTAACGTATTGATTCACGCGCGCTTTGTGGTCAGCCGTCGCCAATTTTTCGACGTAGGGATGTTCGGGCGCCAACACCATGAACGTCGCGCCCCACAACGTATCGGGACGCGTCGTGAAAATTCGCAGCGCGCCCGCATCGGTTTGAAAATCTACTTCCGCGCCGACGCTTTTGCCAATCCAATTTCTTTGCATCAACTTGATATGTTCGGGCCAATCAATCGCGTCCAAATCATTGATCAAGCGTTCGCTGTACTCGGTGATGCGAAAGAACCACTGCTGCAAAACTTTTTTCTCGACCAACGCGCCGCTGCGCCAGCCGCGCCCGTCAACCACCTCTTCATTCGCCAATACCGTCTTGTCAACCGGGTCCCAATTCACCACCGATGGCTTGCGGTACGCCAAACGAAAATTGGATAAAAATTCGCTGCGCTGTTTTTTGTTGAACGCGTTCCATGCGTCCGCCGAAATTTCTACGCGCGCGTTCGGAATGTTTTGCGTGCCGTTGGCGCTCAATTCGGTTTCCAATGTCGAAATGGAGCGCGCGCGATTTTCGCGCGAGTCATACCACGCGTGATACAGTTTCAAAAAAATCCACTGCGTCCAGCGATAGTATTCGGGCGTGGACGAATTGATTTCGCGCGACCAATCGAACGAAATCCCAATCAAACGAAATTGACGTTTGTAATTCGCGGAATATTGCGCGATCAATTTCGCGGGATTCGTTTTCATTTTGATTGCCGCGTTCTCCGCCGGCAAGCCGAACGCGTCCCAACCCATCGGATGCAAAACGTTATAGCCCTTCATGCGAAAGTAACGCGACAGCACATCTGTCGGCACATAATTGCGGCAATGTCCCACGCTCAAACCATCACCCGATGGATACGGAAAGAAATCCAAGATGTACGCTTTGGGACGTTCATCCGCCGGCGCGGTTTTGTACAATTCGTCCGCTTCCCATTTTTGCATCCAACCCGCTTCAAAGTCTTGGGGGACGTATTTTGGCGCGCTAGTGCGTTCGTGCGATGGTGGGATAGTTACTTGCGTTTCCATGATTCATGCTCCGTTCAAAATTTCCAATTTTTGAATTTCATTGTTCCGCAATGCAAAACAATCCGATTATTGTTTTTTCTCCGCGTTTATCCGCGTTCATCCGCGTCCAATAAAAAATTCCGTCGCCGTTTTATTGAACCACAACGAATGTGTCATTTGCGTCCAATATTGTACAGAGGCGAGAGATAAAAAAAACCTCCATCCCAAATTGGGACGAAGGTTCATGAATCTCCGCGGTACCACCCAGTTTAAGCGAAAGTGGCTGGTGACAAGCGACGGAATAATCCAATCACCGAATCACCGAATCCCCGAATCACTTCACTCGATTCGCGTAACGTGCGAGGTTAACGTCAATCTCTAGTCTCCAGTCTCCAACCAGATTTCAAGATTGCAGCTCGCGGGCGAGTTCGGTCTATGCGCTCTCCGTTGGCGCGTCGTGTTGGGCTTGCACCTTGTCTTTCCCAACTCGCTGCGGAGATGACCTACTGCTCCCGGTCAAAGCGTTTTGTATTTTTGATTTACGATTTACGCTGCGGGTTTGTGTTTCTAAAATCAGAAATCACAAATCCACAATCATAAATCTGTGGTGGAGCTAATCGGGCTCGAACCGACGACCTCTACACTGCCAGTGTAGCGCTCTCCCAATTGAGCTATAGCCCCATAAAATATTTTAGCTTTTTGACGAGCTTTTAGACTTGCGCGCTGTATCGCAATCAAAAATCTAAAATAAAGAATAGTGGAGCTGATGGGATTTGAACCCACTACCTCTGCAGTGCGATTGCAGCGCTCTCCCAAATGAGCTACAGCCCCAAAACGATTTAATTGTATTCATTTGCGCACGCGCGTCAACTTTCTTGCGCATCTGGCGCTTGGAGGAATCAACGCGCAAAGATTGACGCGCTGATTCTCTCCAAGCTCTAATCTCTGGTCTCTTACTTGACTTCGACGCTGGCGCCGACTTCTTCCAATTTCTTTTTGGCTTCGGCGGCTTCTTCTTTAGAGACGCTCTTTTTCACCGCTTGCGGCGCGCTTTCGACGAGTTCTTTGGCTTCTTTCAAACCAAGACCCGCGACGAGTTCGCGCACGACTTTGATGACCGGAATTTTTTGCGAGCCCGCGTCTTTCAAGATGACATCGAACTCGGTCTGCTCTTCGGCGGCAGGCGCGGCGGCGGCGCCTGCCGCAGCGGCGCCTGCGCCGGGCATCGCGGCAACTGCGACGGGCGCGGCGGCGCTGACACCCCAATGTTCTTGCAGCGCTTTGGAAAGCTCTGCCACTTCGAGTACGCTCAAGTTATCGAGCGAATCAATAATTGCTTGCACTTTATCGGAAGCCATATTTTTTTCCTTGTTTTTTGATTTGTGATTTCTGATTTTCAATTTCGCCAAACGCGCTGCAATCGAAAATCAAAAATCAAAATTCTAACTGAAACTTATGCTTGCGCTTCGGACTGCTCGACTTTGGCTTGCAGCGTATAGACCAACTGCGCCAACACGCCGTTCAAGACGCCCACCAAACTCGCGGCAGGACCTTGCAGCGAACCCAAAAATTGTCCGTATAGCTCTGCGCGCGTCGGCAGTTTCGCCAAATTTTCAACGCCTTGGGCATCATAAATATTTTGCCCGACAATAGCGCCTTTGATTGGCAATTCTTTTTCTTTGAAAAACGCGGTCAGCTTTTTCGCCGGACCAGAAAGGTCATCGTGCAGAAATGCCACCGCCGTCGGACCATCCAACAGATCAGTCGGCACTGGCAGCCCCGCGTCTTTTAGCGCGAGTTCAAGCAACGTATTTTTAGCGACATGATATCCTGCCTTCATTCCGCGCAATTCATTGCGGATGCCTTGCAAATCGGACACTTTCAAAGTGCGATAGCCGGTGATAATAACGGCTTGCGCCTCTTGCAATTCTCGAGTCAACTGCGCGACCAAATCAGCTTTGCGTTCACGTGTAACTGACAACTTGCTCACCTCCTCAACCTTTGGCGAAGCCAAAGCGGTTTTCCACGTCAATAAAAAAATCTCTTGCTTTTTGGCTACAGACAGCCGCCCAAGCAAGAGATGCAATCTTCAATCGCGCGCGCGCGTAATGAAATTGTTTTTTGCCTCGGCAGGTGCGTTTATGTTCGCGCAATGCGCGAACGACCGGCTATCTGTGGCGTATTTAATTTTCGTTTCACGCGCAAACGACGCTATTGTATGCCAAACGCGCCGAAAGGCAAATCCATTATGTCGTCTGCGGTTTCAGATTTTGCGCGGCATTGACATCCACGCGCACGCCGGGGCCCATTGTGGACGCCAACGAAATTTTCTTTAAATAGACGCCCTTGGCGCCGGCAGGTTTCGCTTTGTTGAGCGCATCCATCAACGCCGCGAAATTTTCGACCAGTTGTTGTTCGGTAAAACTGGTTTTGCCAATGATGCTGTGAATGCCGCCGGTCTTGTCGGTTTTGAATTCGACGCGCCCCAAACGACTCTCGTTAATTAGTTGCGGCAGCTGCGCGGGCTGCTGCAAAATCGTTCCCGCTTTAGGGCTGGGCATCAAACCGCGCGGTCCCAGCGTCTTGCCCAAACCGCTTTTACCGACTTTGCCCATCATGTCGGACATGGCGATGGCGAGATCAAACTCCATCCAACCTTCTTGAATACGCTTGATTAAATCATCGCCGCCCACAATATCCGCGCCGGCTTCTTGCGCCACGCGCGCCGCTTCGCCCTCCGCAAAAACGAGAATACGCACCGTCTTGCCCGTGCCGTTCGGCAAAAGCACTACACCGCGCACTTGTTGGTCCGCCTGTTTGACATCCAACCCGGTCTTGAAATGCGCTTCGACCGTTTGATTAAATTTGCCATACGCGCTTTTCTTGGCGAGCGCCACCGCTTCCGCGGGCGAATATTCCTTGTCCAGCTCGACCAATTTTACCGCTTCTTGATATTTCTTGCCGTGTCCCATGCTTGCTCCTTGTGGTAATTGGCGCGCGTTGTCGCGCTTCCACTATTCGGAGATTAGAGTCCTAGAGACTGGAGAATTATCCGCTCAACTCGCTCTAGTTTCCAGTCTCTAATCTTTAACTTCAATCCCCATATTTTTCGCGGTGCCTTCAATCATTTTCATTGCGCCTTCGACGTCCACCGCGTTGAGGTCTTTCATTTTCTTTTCGGCGATTTCGCGCACTTGCTTGCGTGAGACAACGCCGACTTTGTTACGATTCGGCACACCCGAACCCTTTTCCACGCCGGCGGCTTTTTTCAATAATTCGCCCGCGGGCGGCGATTTCAATTCAAACGTAAACGAACGGTCTTGATAAATCGTAATCAAAACCGGCACGATCGTGCCAGCGTCTTTGGCAGTGCGCGCGTTGTATTCTTTGGTAAACTGCATAATGTTGATGCCGTGCGGCCCAAGCGCGGTGCCGACCGGCGGCGCGGGCGTGGCTTTGCCAGCCGGAATTGCGAGTTTGACCAATGCTTTGACTTTTTTCGCCATAACTAGTTACTAGTCATTAACGATTAGTTATTAGTAAATACATCAAGCCTGACGAATGACTAATAACTAATAACTAATCACTATACTTTCTCTACTTGAAGTAAATCTAACTCTACGGGAGTTTCGCGCCCAAAGAATGAAACAAGCACGCGCACTTTGCCTTTGAGCATATCCACCGCTTCCACGTTGCCTTTGAATTCGGCAAAGGGGCCGTCAATGATATTCACGGCTTGGCCCACGCGGAACGATACATGCACTTTGGGCTCTTCGCTCTCCATGCGCTTGAGAATCTTGTCCACTTCATCTTGGCGCAATGGCACCGGACGCTGCTGGTCGCCGGAACTCACAAACCCTGTAACGCCGGGCGTGTTGCGAACCGCATACCACACTTCATCCGACTGGGCAGCTAGTTTTTTCTGCGCTTCGGTTGCGTCCGCCGTCAAAGTTTCCCGGTCCACCAATTCCATCATCTCGACCAAAATATAGCCCGGAAATACGCGGCGTTCGATATTTTTGCGCTGTCCTTCGCGAATTTCCACTTCGCGCTCAATCGGCACGACGACGCGAAAAATAGAATTTTGCAAGCTCAGTGAATTGATGCGCTGCTCTAAACCCTTTTTGACCTTGTTTTCGTAACCCGAATAACAATGCACGACGTACCAAACGCGTTTGACGGGCGCGTCCGGCTCTGGCTCTGACTCTTGCGAAGCATCGTCGGCTGCGACAGGTTCGTCCTGCGCGCTGTCCGCCATCGCATCGTTATCTTTTTCCGCTTCGGCTTTTGTTTCCGCTTCAGCGGTCATGTCGCCCCACGGGATTTCGATCTCTGCCGCGGGCGCGACCTCAGCGCTTGCCGCCGCGGGCAAATCTGTCTCCATATCCCCCATGGTAATATCAAGCGCAGATTCGGTGGCGCCAGTCAAATCTTCTGTCGTCGGATTCTGTTCCTCCACTGCGGCATCAATCGTTTCCGCGGTATCGGGCGCGTTTTGCTCAAACTCGTTCATTGCTAGCGCACCAAAATAATTCGCATAATTTGCGTCAACGCATAATCAATTGCGCCGAGAAAGATACTCATCGCAATCACTACGGCGACCACAATTATAGTAAGCCGAACCGCTTCATCGCGCGTGGGCCAAACCACCTTGCGCAATTCGGCGGCGGTCTCGCGGTAAAATTGGACGAACCGATTTTCCGGCTGGACCTCTTGGGTCAAGCGCGCCTGCTTTTTGTCTGCCATATTACTTGGTCTCGCGATGCACGGTATGCTTGCGGCAGAACCGGCAGTATTTTTTCAATTCCAAACGCGCGGTTGTATTCTTTTTATTTTTTTGCGTAGTATAGTCGCGACGCTTGCAATCATTGCACGCCATGGTCACGACGAGGCGATTTTCTTTTTTAGCCATTCTTGTTTCACGTAATCAGGTATACTTGTACACAAGTAAACAGGTCACTAATGTGCCTGTTTACTTGGCTGCCCGTTTACTTGCTTACTTTATCTTTCTGCGGCGCGCAGAATTCTAATTCAAGCGAATCGAGTGAGGCAAACTAAATTGGCGCTCAACTAATCACATTGGTAATCACGCCCGCGCCGACCGTGCGTCCGCCTTCCCGAATCGCAAACCGCGATCCGTTCTCCAACGCCACCGGCGTTATCAACT
>JAJTXZ010000004.1 GCA_021463195.1 Anaerolineae bacterium | reverse complement strand
CTTTAACAGAGTGCTTGGTCGAGAGACCTTTGGGGTTTTCGGATAATTTGCTTGAGCTGACGCGCTCGCGGCGAAAACCCCAAAGGTCTTGTACGCGCAACAAGTTTGTTAAGGATGCGCTAGATTGTCCGCGCAGGTTGCGGCGCCAATTCGGCTTGTGGCGCGGGCGGCAAAATCGGCAGCCATTTTACCGCGCCGATATACGCGGCGGCTGCCGCCGCAATCAGCGCCAAGGTGATAATCCATTCGCCAAACGACGGAACATAGGTCACGTTCAACGCGCCGAGATAATCGCTGAATCCCAGCAGGGCGATGTTAAAGCGTCCGAGCGCAACTCCTGCTATGACCAAGCCCGCCGCCGTCATGCGTACGCGCGGATTTGCGCGCGCTTGGGGCGTCAGCAAGAGCGCCATTGGAACGGCGACGCCGCCGAATACTTCGAGCCACCACAGCGCGCTCAGCGCTGTCGGCGTCAAGAGGCGAGGCAATTCGCCGCGCAGCAATAAATCGCCGAACTTGAGCGTGAAATAAATTCCCAGCGCGACCGCCGTCGGTTTTGCCAAAGTCGCCAGCAAGTCTTGGCGGATGACGCAGCCGAAAGCTTTGGCGTTGAGGCACGGCGCAAGCATCATTAACGCGAGGCCGGTCGCGACCGCCGAGACAAAGAAAAAGACGGGAATGAGCGGCGACCAAAAGAGCGGATTCAATTTGGTGAATTGAATCAGGTAGAGCGAACCGAGCGACGATTGATGCAGCGTAGAAAGCACGACGCCTGCAATCACCAACGGCAGCGTGAGCGTGTGCATCAACTTTTCTACGCGATGCCAGCCAAGCCGCTCAAAAAACGCGGGGCTGAATTCGGCGTACAGAACGGCGGTGTAGAGCATTACGCACCACGCGATTTCAAACATGACCGAATGCGGATTCCACATCACAATCGGATGCCAGATGTTGTACCATCGCCCAAGGTCGAACAGCAGCGATACGATGAACGTGGTATAACCAATCAAGCCGATGAGAATGGCGGTGCGTACCAGCGGACGATATTGTTCCAGCCGAAAGATGTATACGATGGCGGCAAAGGTAAAGCCCGCCGCCGCGCAGGCGACGAACGAAAGTTTAAACGCAATCCACAAGCCCCATGGCATTGCGTCGCTCAAAGCGGTTGCTGTTTCGAGCCCCCAGAAAAAGCGCGCAATCAAAAAGCCCGCCGCCGCCAGCCATAACAGGATGGCGATGAACAATGCCATAATTTGGCGCGCGGTAAATTCCGGCAGCTGGAACGCGGGCAATTCGCGGATTTGCGTCACGAATTGACTAAAGCGTTCGCGCTGCGGCGCGTGGGCGGGTTGCGGCGCGGCTTCCGGCGCAAAAAAACGCCACAAGATCCAGCCCCCGCCGAATACAAAGATGAATGGAAGCGCGAGCCGAATAAAGACCAGCCACGTTAACGCGAACAACTCGGTCAAGAATTGAGAATATTGGTCAAACATAGGAACCTCGCTTTGTAATGATGATAGAGCGCTCTGGTTGCGTGATGAAATGCTTTTCACTCGCGCGCTTGTTCAGACTCTTGAACATCTCCGCGCTTGCGATTGCGCCACCATGCAATACCGCCTGCCAATAACGCCACTCCCAGCGCGATGCTTGGCACCTTTTCCATGATCTGGATAGTGTATTCGGGCACGGGCGTTTCCGGCAGATTCATATTCAAACCGATTTGGTCGAATGGCACATTTGCCAGATACAAGATGCTGGCGCCGCCCACTTGCGATAAACCGTAAATGTATGGCACGTATTTGTCGGGCTGGCTGCCGATGCGCGCTTGCGCTTCCGCAATCAATTCTTTGCGCGCGCCAAAGGTCAAGGCGCCGGCAGGACAGGCGGCGACACAGGCGGGCAGTTTGCCTTGCGCGAGACGGTCCGCGCACAGGTCGCATTTGCGAATACGCGGATTCGCCGAAGCCCATTCAAATTTGGGAATGTTAAACGGGCATGCCGCCATGCAATAACGACAGCCGAGACATTTTTCGGCATCATACGTTACGGGGCCCTGCGGCGTTTTCACAATCGCGCCGACGGGACACACCGCCGCGCACGCCGGTTCCGCGCAGTGCATACATTGGCGTTTGACGCTCGTAAAGACCGGCGCGCTCGGCGTGCCGCCCGTTTGAAAAAATTCGACATGCGTAAACGCGTTTGCCGATAATTGGTCGGGATACGTCGCGTGCGCGGGAATTTTTTCCGGCAGCGGCGGCAGATTGTTTCGGGTTTGACATGCCACTTGACATTGCCGACAGCCGACGCATTTGGTTGTATCAATCAAAATGCCGACTTGGGCGGTTTCATCCGCGCCCATCAAGTCGGCGAGCGCGACATTATCGAACGCGGGAATCGCTGTCAGCGCCAACGCGCTGGCGCCGGACCATTTCAAAAAATCGCGACGGGTTATTGGTGCGTTGTTCATCTCGCTTCACCTTTACATTTCATTTCAACTTTGTGAACGGCAGCGCGCGCAGCGAACGCCTTTCGCGAATATTTCCGTCGCGCTAGGCTTGCCTCGCTGACCGCGCGAAAATAATCATTTCAAATTCATGGGGCGATGCAGCGCTTGGCACTCCTGTTCAATCGCGCGTTGTTGTTCCAACGCTTCCGCCTCGCGCGCATCCCACTCGGTCAATTTTCGTTCGAGCCACCAGCCGATAAACAGCGTGGCGATGACAGGCGCTCCAATCCGCAGCGTAAACAGGTACGCCAACACAATCAAATCGCGGAGAGCGGAAAAAATATTTTCAGACATGGTTTGTGCCTCCTCTTGTTCTGTTCAGTCAATCGCAAGATACATCTTTCGCGCCTACACAATCAATCGGGTGGACACTGTATTTTGTCGATGGGGTGTTTCCCTCATGCGGGCGCGCATGGCGCTAGATTTTGACTGAATTGGAACTTGGGCGCGTTATAGTGAGGACATTACGGTTATCAAAGTCGCGACGCGCTCGGCGCAATGACTAATGCGATGCGCCCGCGATTTTTGCCGTGTGAGGCTGCGCGCGCCGCTTGAATCGCGGACGCATTGCGAATATACTCGCAGTTGTACATATTTTTGCAAAGGAGCAAACAACCCGTGCCGATTAAAATCACTCATCCCGTCCCAAGCAACATTCAAGTTGCGCAAGCGGCGGAATTACGACCCATTTTGGAAATCGCCCAAGAGATTGGTTTGCAACCAGATGACCTTGAACTGTATGGCAAATATAAAGCCAAAGTGCATCTCAAGGTGCGCGATCGTTTGAAAAATCGTCCGCAGGGCAAATACATTGATGTCGCGGCGATTACTCCCACCCCTTTGGGCGAAGGAAAAACGACGACGACGGTTGGCTTGTCGCAAGCGTTGGGGTTTATCAAAAAGCAGAGTGTCTTTACCTGCATTCGGCAGCCCTCAATGGGCCCAACGTTTGGCATCAAAGGCGGCGCGGCGGGCGGCGGCTATTCGCAAGTGGTGCCGATGGAAGATTTTAATCTGCATCTCACGGGCGACATTCACGCGATTACCGCGGCGAACAATTTGTTGGCGGCGCAGATTGACGCGCGCTTGCTGCACGAACGCGCCATCACCGATGACGATAAACTCGCAAACGCGCTGTGTCCCGACGGCGCGTTTGCGCCGTCCATCGCTCGACGCGCCGCGCGTCTCGGCATTGCGGCGACGAACGTCGCCGAGTTGTCCGCGCAAGACAAGCGGCGATTGTTCCGTTTGGACATTGACCCGAATTCGATTACGTGGCAGCGCGTGTTGGATACGAACGATCGGATGCTGCGCCGCATTCAAATTGGCTTGGGCGATGAAGAAAAAGGCAACGAACGCTTTACCGGTTTTGATATCACTGTCGCCAGCGAAATCATGGCGATTCTCGGTTTGACGACTTCGCTGCCCGATATGCGCGAGCGTTTTTCGCGCATGGTTATCGGCACAAATCATCAAGGCGAACCGGTGACGGCGGAAGATTTGGGGGTGGCAGGCGCGATTACGGTGATTATGAAAGACGCGATTATGCCGAATCTGATGCAAACGTTGGAAGGCACGCCCGCCTTTGTCCATGCGGGCCCATTCGCCAATATCGCGCACGGCAATTCGTCCATCGTCGCCGACCAAATCGCGCTCAAGCTTGCCGATTATGTTGTAACCGAATCCGGTTTTGGCGCGGATATCGGCATGGAAAAATTCATGAATATCAAGTGCCGCTATTCGGGCTTGGTTCCAAACGTCGTCGTCATGGTCGCGACGGTGCGTAGTTTGAAAATGCACGGCGGCGGGCCCAAAGTGGTCGCGGGGCGTCCGCTCGATCGCACGTATACGGAGGAAAATCTCGCGCTGCTGGAAGCGGGGATGCCGAATCTTTTGCGCCACATCGAGAACGCGAAAAAATTTGGCGTGCCAGTGGTCGTTGCCATCAACGCGTTCAAATACGATACTGACAACGAAATCAAATTGCTCAAGCGGCTGGTGGAGGAAAGCGGTTCGGTCGCGGTGCAAACGACGCATTGGGCGAATGGCGGCGCGGGCGCGGCGGACTTGGCGGATGCGGTGATGGACGCGGCAAAGCAGCCCAATCAATTTCAATTTTTATATCCGCTTGATATGCCTATCCGCCAAAAAATCGAAGTCATCGCGCGCGAAATTTATCGCGCCGATGGGATTGACCTTTCGCCCGAAGCCGAAGCGAAAATCGAACTTTATACGCGCAATGGTTTTGGCGACCTGCCGATTTGCATGGCGAAAACGCATCTCTCGTTTACCGCCGATGCCGCGATCAAGGGCGCGCCGAACGGTTTCCGCATTCCGATTCGCGATATTCGCGCGAGCGTCGGCGCGGGTTTCTTGTATCCGCTCGTCGGCACTATGCGGACAATGCCGGGGCTGCCGTCGCGCCCGGCGTTTTATGATGTGGATTTGGATTTAGAGACGGGCGCGGTGCTGGGCTTGTTCTGAACGCGCGTAAACGGCGGCGCGCGCAGGCAAAAAAATGTTTCAAAAAAAAATCGAGCGCATACGCTCGATTTTTTTTATACGCTTATATCATTACGCGTAAACGTTTCGGCAAGATTTCAATTTCCAAACGCTTTGGCTGGAGAAAGGGCAGCTCGCCATCAGCTTCGATAATCATTGCCGTAGACGATTCGAGAATGACTTTGCGCGCGTGGCGATAGATGACGGCGGGATGTTCGAGATGCGCGCCTTTCATCAGTTGGGGAATGATTTGCAAGATGCCGGCGCGCCCCAGAGCTTTGGCAATCAAGATGTCGAAAACGCCATCGTCAATTTGCGCGCGCGGCGTCAACCAAAACGAAGAGCCAAAACAGCGCCCGTTGGTGATGGCGGTCAGCGTCGTGTTTAATTCAATGACCTCGCCATCGTCGAGCGTCAATTTGATGCGCGGCAAATTGTAATCCGCCAGCACTTGCATAATCGCGAGCAGATACGCGGCGAGTCCAGTGACCGGCACATTCCGCACCGCTTTGGCGACGCGCGCGCCGAAACCGACATCCGCGCCATTGAGAAAATAATGCGGATGCGGCTGTCCCGGCGCGAGACTATCCGCTGTGATTTTTCCGACATCCACGAGCGCGGTTTTGCCGCCGACAATGCGCGGAATGGCTAGTCTCCAATCGTCGCGCGTTTCACCCGGCGATAACGCGGGCGGCAGCGATTTAATAAAATCATTGCCAGTGCCGAGCGGAATGATGCCCAGCGCAATCGTCTCGCCTTCGGCGGACGCGCTCATTAGCCCGTTGACCACTTCGTGCGCGATGCCGTCGCCGCCAATCGCGACAATGCGGTTGTACCCTTGCGCGGGCGCCTCGCGCGCTATCTGCACGGCGTGCAGCGGCGCGCGCGTTTCCGCAACTTGGAATGCTTGACCTGCTTGGCGCAGCGTAGATTGGACTTGCGGAAATATTTTTAGCGCGGCGCCGTGACCTGCCATTGGATTCAAAACCAATAATGTCTTGGACATGCTGTCCCCATGAGACTTGCTTGTCGAACGCAGGTTTTCTTTTGACAAGGCAAGCTGAATGATTATGATTGCATTATGCTATTTCACTATAGTTGAAATAGCATAATGAGCGCATTATATGCGCTTTGCGCTAAATGATGAATTGCTGTTGGCGTTATCGCCAAGCGCGCTCTAGCGCTTGCAAAAAAACGGCGAACCCGAATACGAGAATCGCTATATGATGCCCGAATTGCCTTTGTCGGTTGTGTCGTCGGATGAGCGCGCGCGCGCGTCATCCGACGCGATTGTGACGATTGAAATTGTCGCGGCGCAAAATGGAATATTGGGCGGCTTGGACCAAGTATTGACGCGGCTGCGCGCGCAGCCGAATTTGCAAGCTTGGGCGCTCTCGCCCGGCGCCGCGCTAAAACCCGGCGATGTGACGCTGCGCCTGGTCGGCGCGCATCGTGCGACAAGTCCGCTGCTCAATGCGCTGACCGGAACTTTGGCGACGCTGAGCGGCTGGACGACCGCCGCGCGCGCGCTGGTGGAGGCAGCAAAACCTGCGTTGGTGATATTTCGCGGCGCGGCGAACGCGCATCCCGATTTATGGGCGCAGCTGGAACGCGCGGCAGTAGCGGGCGGCTGTTTGGGCGCGGATTCGATCTGGGCGCGCGGTTTGCTTGCGCGCGATTCGATTTTATTGGCGGGCGATACGGTGCGCGCGCTGCGCGCGTTCGATGCAACCTTGCCGCCCGAGATTCCGCGCTTGACTTGGGTGGATTTATTTCATGACGAAGTGGATGAGGCGGTGCGCGTCGCGCTGGCGTTTGGCGATAAATTGGGCGGGATTGCGCTGCCGATTCAGGAGGCTGAACCTACGCGGACGCTGGACCAGGTGGCGCGCATTCGCGCTCAGCTCGAGCTTGCCGGTTTTCCGCGCGTCCAAGTTTTTTTGGTCGGCAATGTTTCGGTCGAGCTGCTGCAAGCGCGCGAACGCGCGCGGATTGATGGGTTCTTTGTGGGCGGGCAAATCGCCGCCGCGCCGCCGCTCGCGTTTACGGCGGCATTGCGCGAAGCGAATGGTGTTCCGCTCGGGCGACGCGGCGAATCTTTTGGCAAGACGCCGAGTTTACGCCTAAAACGCATTGTGTAAAGCAATCGGCTTTATTTCGTGAAATCAAAATCTATCCATGGCGATTCTGCCAGCGAGGGATTTTCGGGATGCGCTTTTTCCCAAAGCGCAATGTAGAATTTCAATTCATGTTTGCCCGCGCCCAATTCTAGTTCATCGTACGGCATGAAAATTTGCAAGTCGTCGTATTGGGCGGGATCATATCCGGGCGTAAAAGATTCTCCGGCAGCGACCTTGCCGTCTGATGTATTGAATGTGTTGTCGGCGCTCTGGAGCGCTCCGCCGTCGCGTTGATAAAAATATGCCGTCGCGCGACCCTCTTGGTCTTTCATTCCCGAGACGTTAAATTTGATGTGAATGAGCATCCCTACTCTTTGGAAACGGGTCACGTTGTGGTCAACCCAAATGTCCTGAATTTTGGCAGCGACGGGTAGCGCCGTAGTAGAAACGGATTCTGTGGGCGGGAGTGGCGTAGGAATATTTGGCGTAGCTGTTGGCGCGGGCGAAGGAACGGCTGAGGGGATGAGCGCAACTGCTGTGGCGGTCGGGAGGACGACAATTCCGGGCGGTGGAGTGGGAAGGAACAATCGCATCAGCCCCAAGCCGAAAACTAGCGCGCCGATGACAAGCGCAAAGGTCTGGGTAAACTTTCCGACAGGCGGAATTTTGATGGCGGAGATTTCAAAACCGCCGCCCAATAATCCAAGCAAAAGAAAAAGAGCTCCGACGATGAGCAAAATTCCTTCGTTCGATTGCGGCATAGTCTTGTTCCTTTGAAAATGGACGACGGCTTTTAAATTTGTCGCGTCAACTGTCTATTTTAATTGGCTGTGGCCAAACCAACCGTTTATGCGCAATTCTCCTTTGGTCAAGGATTACGCGTTTTGCTATCTGGTTTGGCGGCAAAGCGTGCGCTCAAAAAATCTATTACCGATGCGCTAAATAAACTTGCAAAGAATGCGCCCAAGTACATGAGCCACGGTTCGCCGGGGATGCCCAACGCGCCCGGCGCGGCAAAAATTCCCAAGAGCGACAAGAGATACAACACGGCGCCGCACACTGCGCCGACGAATGGCGCGATGCCAAAGCGGAGTGACATGTCCGACTCGAGCGCGCGCGCGTTGATTTGGCGTGTCAGCTGCAAGAGCGCGGCGACGGCAGCGCCTGTGATGCCCATGCCCATGCCGCGCAGCAACGGAATAATCGCGGGCGCCAAGCGCGCAATGAACGGCAAGAGGAATAGGACAATGCCACCGCTCAACGCTACAATCAGCCACACCAACGTCAAGCGCGTATCGGTTGCGCGCGCGGCGGCGCGACTCGCGCGCGCCAACAGCAAACGCGCCTTGACCCACTCGGCGGCAGTTTCAGCCGTCGCATATTCGTTTTGTTCAATCGCCGCGCGCGCGGTATTCAATTTTGCCAGACATTCAGCGTTCAAGCTCGCGCTGTCGCTTGCCTCCGCTGCGACATTTTGATACAACTGATCCACAAATTGCGAAAGTTCCAGCAGTTCTGTTTGTCCGTAAAATGGCGCTGGTGAGATGGCGGCGGCAGGATTGGCTGTGGCGACAGTAGGGGCGGACAACGGCACAAGTGGCGCGGCTTCGGTTGTGGATGCGCTTGGCGCTTCAGTCGCTTCGACACGTTCGGACACTGTGAACGTGACGGCTTCGGCAATGGCTTGAGCTTGCGGCGGTTCCGTCATCAAGGGTATCGGCGGCGGCGCAACATTTTCGCTCGTCGGCGCGCTGAGAGTGAGCGTTTCAAAAATTGTGACTACTTCCGGCGGCGTTGTCGCGCGCCAATCATTTGGAAATTCGGGCGGTGGCGGGCGTAAAGGGATGACGGGGCGCGGCGCTTCGACCATATAGCCGGGCGGTTGCGCTGACGGCGCTTGCGCGTCCGTGACTGCGGATTTTGATTTTAATTCGATCTCTTCGCCAAATAGAACGTCCACCGGACGGCGGCGTGGAGACTGAGAATTATCGTTTGACATGAATCAACTCCAAGAGGATGCGCCGGTTGGTCAAGAAAAATCGGACGCAGGATATTCGGAAGAAAGGGGTGGGATTGCAATCGTCGCGGGCGGCGGCGGGGTTATCGAGCTGCCGTTATTGGAATGCGCGAGTGAAATGTCGGGTGGCATACTTTTGTCGGTCAACGCATTAGCGCTCAACTCTAGCGACGGTTCGATCGGCGACGCTTGGGGTGCCTCATCTGGTTCGGTCGGCGGCGCTTGGAGCGTCTCATCTGGCTCGGTCAGTGATGCTTGGAGCGCCTCATCTAGCTCGGTCGGCAGATTCAAATAGGCTTGTTCTTGCCGCTCTTGAATTTCTGACCATTCGCCATAATGCTGCAATACCAATTTTGCCAATTTGCGATATCCGCGCGCCCCGTCATGCTTGGGGTCCAATTCCAAAATGGAACGTTGATGGCGCGGCGCATCGGCGAATTTGATGCTCTCTTTGATATAGACATCGAGAATTAAACCGGGGTACGCTTGGGTCACTTCTTGTAAAATTTGTTGGTCATTGGTGCGGCGCACGTCCACCATCGTCGGCACGATACCCAAAATTTCAAGCGAAGGATTCAAGCGCCGCCGCACGCGCGAAAATACATCCATCAGTTGCTCCAATCCGCGCATGGCAAAATATTCGACTTGGAGCGGCACGATGATAGAATCGGCGGCGGTCAACGCGTTCACCGTCAATAAATTTAGCGACGGCGGACAATCCAACACAATGTATTCGTAGGTGTGACGCACGCCTTGCAGCGCTTCGCGCAAAATATATTCGCGTCCCATCTGCGCGATGAGTTGAAATTCCGCGACGGCGAGGTCAATGTTAGAGGGTAGTAAATCGAGATGCGGGCGAATGTGATGTGTGATGCCGGCGACGGGAATACGTGAGTCGGTGAGGATATTGTAAATAGTAAGGTCGAGGTCGTGCGCGGCGAGACCAAGTCCCAGCGACAAACCGCCTTGCGGATCGAGGTCGCCGAGCAAGGTGTAATGACCCATTTCGGCGAGCGCCGCGCCGAGGTTGATAGCGGTGGTGGTTTTGCCCACGCCGCCTTTTTGATTGGTCACCGCGATTACGTGTGCCATAAAAAAAACCTGCAACGATTATAGCACAAAGCGCACGCGCGGAGGCAGAAAAATTTTTTTGATTTATTCTTTCAATACGCGAAATTTCCACCATCCCGAAGCGACACAGCTTACATTACTGCGCGCTTTGACTTGCCAGTAATACCAATGTTTGCGTCAAGCGCGCGCGTCATGAATTTTGCCAAGATTTATTTTGGGCGTGTTTTTCAAGTATACTATGCGCCGTTATCGCGGCGCAACTACAAGTTTGACGCGCGCGCGGGCAAACTCTATACAACTCTATCCACCCCCGCGCGCAAAATTCTTTTTTTGCGCGCCATGGGCAGGAGGAATAACAATGAAAATCTTTCGTTCTTTGACGCTGCTCGGTATGTTTATCTTGAGCGCAAGCATTCTGCTCGCGTGCGGTGGCGCCGCGTCCACACCGATTTCCCCTACTGCCGCGCTCACTGCTGCGCCGACGGTTGCGCCGCCGACGGTTGCGCCGCCGACGGTTGCGCCGCCGACCGTCGCGCCGACTAGCGCGCCGCCAACACTTGCGCCAATCGTCGCATCGAGCCAAGCGGCTGCGAGCGCGCTTGACGCGCTCAAGAAATTCGCGGACGCCGAAAACTTTCGGCTCAAGGCGGATGTGAGCGCGTCGCCGGAAATTTTTCAGATGCCCTATGAGCCGGGCCCAAATGATGACCCCAATTTGGTGCGAATTGTGACTCTCGACGGCGCAAGTCATGCCGCAGATCTTCAGTATACGTTTGGCGGTTTTCTCGGTTCGTTTCTAGGGACGCTGGTGGGTTTTGCGCCGACCAATCCTACGCTCGAATTGATTGTGGTTGAGGATCAGGTGTTTATGCGCGGCATTTGGGATGGCGAGACCGCAGCGAAATGGTATCTCTTGCCGGGCTCGCAAAGCCAAGCCACGGATTTCAAACCGCAAGATATTGTCAAGACTGTCACCGAAGTGGATTTCGCTCAAGCGACGTTCACGAAATCGGGCGCCGTGACGATTGGCGCGCAGACCTGCGATGTCTATACCGGCGACCGCGCGGCATTCGATGCTGTGCTGCCGCACTTGACGCAAGAAGCGGGTTTGAATAGCGCTGAAATTGATACGACAAAATTGACCGAGACCGATTTTCAGGTCACGGTATGTCCTGACGGCAACGTATATCATATCGTTTATGCGTTTCAAGTCCCGGTGAAATCGAAACCTACTGTGACGGGCAAGTTTAACTATGAGGCGCACTTGTCAGATTTTGCCGAGACGATTGTGATTCAAGCGCCCACTGGCGCGGTTCCGATGCCTGGCGCGGCGAATGTGCTGCCTACTGAAGAGCCGAGCGTTGAGGCGACGGAAACGCGCGCGGCGGCTGGCGTGTTTACTTTGCTGGAAGGCGAATGGGAAGGCACGAGTTCGAGCGACAGTCCGATTCAATTCACTGTCCAAGACGGCAAGATTTCATACGTCAATTTGAATTATGCTATTTTTAGCGGGGGTTGTTCCGCGAGCGGCGCGTACGGGACGGCGCCTGATAACGGCGCGCTGCAAGATGATAAATTCACAGTCATACTCACCAACAGCGATCAAGTGGAATTTATTTTCACGGGTAGTTTTGAATCCAAGAATCATGCGCGCGGCAGTCTGAATATCACGGGTAAAACATTCTGCGGCGATGTCGCTGAAGAATTTACATGGACGGCGGAGCATATCACGGCGCCAGATAGCGGCGGCGCGGAAACTCCGACGATGGAGGCAACGCCCGCAAGGACGGTCGAACCCGAGGCGACACCGACGAGCGAATCATCCGCGCCAAGCGTGGATGGCGTGACGATTGCGCAAAACACTTTTATGGCGCTCAATCAAGGCGATGTCAATACCGCGCTGGCTGCGTTTAGCGATGATGTTGTTTTTAATCTCGGCGGCATGAGTGGCGTTGGCAAGGACCAATTGCAAAGTTATTTACAGACAGCTACCGCGGCGGGCGCGAAATATACCGCAAGCAATATTCAGGATTTGGGGGGGATAATCACTTTTGCGGTCACGATTAGCGGCCCAATATCAGGAACATATCCGAATAGTTCGATTATTATCGAAGACGGCAAAATCACTGTCTTGGCGGTTCAATAACTCGTGTTACGCAGTAGTAGGACAAAGGCGATGAACTGCATTGCACAATCATTTGTCGTGCCTTGCGTTATTTTATAGTCAACCTGCATAAAATGAGCCAATAACGGATGTTATGCAACAGTACGGCAAATTTGAAATTTGCCGTACGTTTGCGCGTCATTTCTTGGCGAATGTGCGTAACCTGAGTCAATTAGCTAAAAAACGTCCTGTCGTTTCTTACGACAGGACGTTTTTTAGTGGCGCGTGAATTAGGCGCATTCGCGCGCGTGCCGCGTTTAGCGTTCGTTTTCCTCTTGCCATTCCTCGTCTACATTGCCATCGTCGTTATGGTCAACGCCGATTTCTAAACTTTCAGCGCCGTCCCAACCATTATAATCAATGTATTCTGTAGCTTGACCAAAGGTCAGATTCGCGTTTTGGTAAATCTCGATGCCATTATTGCCGACGCGTTTCAGCATCAAATTGTATGTGCCATTCGCGGTGTCGTTGTCGCTGCTGAAGGCGAGCGTCCCTTTGGTTTCGTCGAACGCAAAAGAGAGCGTTTTGCCGTCGTCAATGTTCAAGCCGTCAAAGGCGAAATAATAATCTTGGTCCGCGCCGTCAACGGTCAGTGTAATGAGCGATGTCTCGGCGGATTCCGGCGTATAACGAAAATCGTTCAGATTACCGCTCAGCCCAAGTGTATTGCGTTCGCCGGGCGCGAGCGTGATTTTGTCAATGTTGAGCGACTTGCCGCCGCCAAAGGCGAATAATTGCGCGTTGGTAGTTTGCGCGACATTGCTGTCTAATGCCATTTTATATTGGTCATGGGATGGCACCATAAAGATTGGGATGGAAGGTTTGCCCAAACCGCCGATGATCGAGTATTCGAACGCGTCGGGAATCTCATTGATCAATTCGCCGTCCACCCAACCCAAGCGCTGTCCTTGACTGTTGGTCACAAGCATCGAACCGCCGCCAAGCAACGCGAATTGTGTCATGGGGCGGGCGGAAGTGTTTGTCGTGTAATTGCACCAAAAACAATCGCCCTGACCATTACGCAAACTTACTGACGCCACGCCAATATTTTGGTCGCTGGCGCCGCCACCCCAGGCATCCGGGTCGGCGGAAGGATTGACCGCCGCAAAGCTATAACGCCAAGTGTTGGTAGCGCGGTTCATTTCGATATAACGCTCTTGCCCCGGATAGTTATTGTCATAAATCCAAACATAATACAATCCGTTCCCCATCTCTTCGACCGCATAAGGCGTAACTGCATGACCTTGAGTCGCCTTGCCCGTCCCATTAAAGAACGCGATAATGACGGGTTGGCGTTTTTGAATGCCTGCGATAATGTCGTCGAGAACCTGATTCGGTCCACTGGCGAGCGACGCGCGTCGTGCGCTGCGCACCGGATTAACCGCTTGCCATGCGAAATAGTACATGATGGCTCGCTGTAACGCTTGATTCTCGAATTTGAGGTCCGCCGTGCGACTGCCGCCGTACGTCTGGCGCGCTTCTTGACCGAGAAACATTTGCATGGAAAGGACTGCCATCCCTTCGCAATGACCGCCATTCGAACTCGCATTGAGAATGTCGGCGAATTCTAATGCGCCCGGCGCGACTTGGCATTCGCCGTTTTTGTAACCCGCGCACACCACCTTTTCGCCGAACATGCGAATCAAATCTTCGACAAAAATATCGCCCTGTTCGCCCGGATAATCGCCGCCATAATTGGCAAAACTAAAACCATCTTGCGCGGGCCGAAAACCGAGATCGGCAATCATTTTGCCTTGACCCGGCGTGGTGGCGCCAGAACTCGCGGGCGGATTATTTGACGCGGCATCGGCGGCGAATATTTGCACTGTATTGTTCTCGCCGTCCGCGACATAAACGTTGCCGCTCGGCGCGATGAGAACGCTGACGGGTTTCCCAAACTGACCTTCGCCGGTCCCTTTGCTGCCGAACTTGGCGATGAATTTGCCTTGCGCGTCAAATACTTGGACGCGTTGATTGAAATTATCTGTCACCAAGATATTGCCTGCCGCGTCGAGCGCGATACCCCACGGTCCGTTAAATTCGCCGTCGCCCGCGCCCTGCTTGCCAAATTGCCCAAGCAACTTGCCTTGCGAGTCGAGTTTGACGACGCGATGATTGCCGCTGTCCGTGACGTAAACGTTTCCTTGCGCGTCGGTAGCGATGCCGATGGGCGATTTCAAACCGAGGTCCGTCCATTTGGCAAGAAACTTGCCGTTGATGTCGAATTTCTGAATGCGATTGTTGAGCGTGTCGGCGACATAGACATTATCTTGTTTGTCAATCGCGATGCCGTACGCTTGATTCACTTCGCCGTCCTTGTCGTACGTATTAGTGTCGTCGCCGGGAAAGCGCAAGAGGAATTTGCCGTCGGCGCTGAATTTTTGAATGTTCGAGTGCTGCGGATTGGCGACCCAGAGGTTGGATTGAGAATCGGCGGCGATGCCTGTGACGGCTGCGCCCAACTTGCCGTCGCCTTGCGTAAAGCCCATTTCGCCAAAACGCGTGCTGGAAAGGTCTTGCGCGACGCGGCGCACTGCGCCGGCTTCGCCCACGTACAAATCGCCATTGGGCGCAATCACGAGCGCGGCGGGCGCGGTCCATTCGGGCGTCACATTCAATTTGCCTTGATATTTGAATTGGAGCGGCGTTCCGGAAGGCGCGGCGGCATTTGCGACGTGGAAAACGGTTGTATTGGCAAGCGCGTTGTCCAAATACACTTCCAATTTATATCTGCCCGCCGGAAATGCTTCGCCGCTGGTGCGCTCGATGGTAAAAGGAATGCCGTTCGGTTGATTGGTGGCGCGCGCCGTCGCCTCAAAGAGCTTGGTATCGGGAGGCCATCCCTCCACAACGCCGGTGTACCAAACCGCTTTGGCCTCGACTTCCGCAGTAGAGACGACAAAAACTTGCGCGCCAAGCGTAAAAGTGCCCGGCGGAAATTCGCCGTGCGTATCAATCGGTTTGCCTGATGCATCGGTTTTGGAAAAAGTGATGACGTTGGTGACGCGCGCCTCGGGGGACGATGGCGCAGAGGCGCCGCCGTCGCGAATCGTAAAATCGAGTGTGCCGTCAATCTCGCCATCTTCGCTCACTTGCAGCCGATAAGCGCCCGGAGCCCACAAGGCGGTTTCGTCACGACTAAGCGAAAAGGCGATATTGACATCGCCTTCCACTTGAATCTGCGAAGTGGCAAGCAAAGCGTCAGTTGGCGTATCTTGCGCGTTGACCGCAATCCACCGTACGCTAATCACCGTGTTCGGCGCGCTATTTTTCGCGCTGACCACCGCATAGATAACCGGAATGTCCGACGCAAACACCGAGACATTATCCAGCGGCAGATTGTCTGGCTCTTGCACGCCTGTCGTCATTACCACATTTACAATCGAGTGATTTGGATTGTTCACGCTTTGGTAACCGCCAGCGCCGCCCTGCGCGGCGGGCGCAAGCGTCAGCGGCGCATCAAAGACATCTTGCGTGTTATGGATGCCGCTTTTGATTTCAATTGGACATAGCGCGCAAATTTTCGATTCGTCGGCGTGGCGCGCCAGAGATTGAACCTTGATGTTTGATTTGGATAACGCGGCAGCTTGCGCTTGCGCGTTGACCGCAGATAGTGGATTGTTGCCGCCACAACCGCTGAGGGCGGCGCATAGCGCGGCGATAATCAAGAATACGAATTTCATTTGGCTTGCTCCTGTAGACGAATTAGTGTGATAGCGTAACCTGCGATTTTGATTTTGGTTTTCGATTTGATTTGACGCTTTGCGTCGCGCGCGCCCCTGGGTCTTCCGACACATTATTTTGCAGAGGCGCCGCGCCGATTTGCGAATTGGATGGTAGGTCGCTCAACGTATCGGCGCTGTTCATCAAATGATTTAGATGTTCGACCAGCTTGTCTAGGTTCGCAAAACCGAGCCGCTCTCCCGTATGGGGATCTTCGAGCATGAATCGCCAATCGTCTAGGCGCGTGGTTTTTTCGGCGGACTCGTGCCAGAAACGCAAGAGATACGAACGATAGCGTTGGGAACGAATTTGCAATGCCATGTTTAGAGGTGACGACGGACGCGAACGTTGCGCAGTTCGGCGTCCGCCGTCTTGTGGCGCTATGGCATGTAATCAATTTGGCGACAATAACCTTCTTTGTAATCGTACGGTTCGCCGTGATCGCTGCCCATTCCTTGAATAGATGCCGTATAAGTGTATCTTCCGGGGGGCATTCGCAGTAAATACAGTTGTCCGTCTCCCGGCACATCGTAATCATGCGTGCCCCATGTCCCGCCGCCAATCGTAAACCGCATGACAATGCCATACGCGTTGCTGAGAAGCAAGCCCGTTTCGCCCGACATTAATTTACATGGATTATCGGATGATTGTTCTTGCGAAGACGTAGGCGTGGTGTTCGGCTCCGCGGTAGGTTCTATAGTCGGGAATGCGCCGGGCGTGTTTTGCGCGGGCGCGCTGGGCGGCGCGCCCGCGCCGATAACCAGCAGATTATCAAATACCGCTTCGACGGGCAGTTCTGTGCCATACGCATACAAACCGATGCCGCCGCGCGCATGCGTATTATCCGTGAGCGTCGTCATTTGCGCGCCATTGACATACAATGCGATTTGATCGCCGTTCGCGACGACTTGGATGTGATTGACAGCATCGTCGGAATGAATTTGGGCGTTCGCGGTATATGGCGCCAGTTCCGTAAATTCGCCGTCATCGTAACGGAATAACCGATATTGTCCGTTATACACGCCCGCGCCGTATCCATTCTTGCCGTCATTGCTCATGCGGAACAAAATGCCATATTCAGCCGGGGTGGAAAAAGTGGAAATCCGCCCATCCACCGCAAAAGTGGCATTGTCATATTCGCCCGGCGCGAATGCCATGCCCACAGTATCCGTCACTTTGCGAATCATCCAATATTCGCCCAAGCCGCAGTGATAATCAAAGCGTTCAGTGTCACCCACCGGCATATTTACGCACTCGACAAAATTGTCCTGATACAAAATATTCGCGGCGCTGTCCGGCGCGGCTGTTGGCACAGGCGTTTGCGCGGGCATCGTCGGCTGGCTTTGAGAAGGGAGCGTTGGAAATGCGCGCGGCGCGAGCGCGGACGACGTTTCGCCGATGCGTTCCGCGATAGGTTGCATCTGCGTAATGACAACCGCAGGATTGCGCGGTTGGCTGAACCGCGCGCGCGCGGTCTGTTCCAATGCGCGCGGCGCGCCATTATCTCCCAAAATAATCGCGACCAACAAGAGCGCTAACGCTGCGCTCACGCTCAAACCTGCCAAGCTCAATCGTTTTGACATGCTTTCCTCCCGTATTTGTTTGTGTGGATATGGCGGAAGGATAACAAAAAAACGTTTAGGAATCGTTTATTGGGATTCGAGTTGGGGGACGAAAATTTGGCTCAGCGACGCCGCGCCACCAGCGTCACATAGACGTGTCGGCCGTCGTCGGTTTCGTGGAGATAAAGGATTTCGAGACCTGTGAAAATTTGGGGGATGCGCGCGAGGTCTAGGCGATGCGCGGGATTGAACGCGGGGTTATATTTGGCGTCGGCGGTGGTAAACGTTTCAAAAAAGACCGTGCCGCCGCGCGTCAGCAATTCATCAAAACGCACGCGCGCGTCAAAAAAGCGCGTGCAGAGAATGGTATCAAAACTATGCGGCGCGAAGGGCAGCGCGGCTGCGTCACACAAGACGCGCGCAAGCTGCGACGACGCTTGACGCAATGCCTCATCCGAAATGTCCGCGACAATGCCGCGCGCGACGGGCGATTGCTGCGTCAACCACAATGCGTTCTGTCCAATGCCGCCCGCGAGGTCGAGGATGCGCCCCGTTTGGAGCAGCGGCGCCAAGCGCACAAGATTCGCGTGCACGCGGCGCGGCGCATTTTCGCTTGCATAACGCGCGTTCCAACGCGCGCGGTCGTTCATTTTCGCGTTTCTTGTTCCAACAATTTGCGTTTGAATACTTTGCCGATAAATGTTTTGGGCAGCGCGTCGCGAAATTCGATTTGGTCTGGCACGGCGTTTTCAGGCAGCCGCGCCTGCGCGAATTGCGAAATTTCCGCAAGCGTTGGCGGATCGCCGCGTTTAGGGACGATGAACGCTTTGATGATTTCATTTTTGCGGTCGCCGTCAAGCGGAATGCCCAATACGGCGGCTTCGATAATTTTCGGATGCTCGAACAAAACTTCTTCAATGTCGCGCGGAAAAATCATCGCGCCCTTTTTATAAATTAAATCGCTCTTGCGATCAATAAAAATGAAATAACCTTCTTCGTCCATGCGCGCAATGTCGCCCGTATAGAGCCAGCCATCGCGCAGCGCGCGCGCGGTTTGCGCGGGATCGTTCCAATAGCCGGCCATCACCTGCGGTCCCCGCACGGCGAGTTCGCCGATTTCGCCGCTGCGTAAATCCAAGCCCGTTTCCATGTCTACAATTTTCGCGTCCGTATCGGGCAAGGGCAAACCAATCGTGCCGGGAATGCTGTCGCCGAAAATTGGATTGGCATGCGTCGCGGGACTCGCTTCGGTCAAGCCGTAGCCTTCGACCAAGCGCGCGCGCGTGATTTTCTCAAACGCTTCTTGCACCTCTAACGGCAGCGGCGCCGCGCCCGACAAACACGCGCGAATATATTTCACGCCAAACTTGCGCGCGTTCGGAAATTGATTGATGGCAAGATACAAACTCGGCACGCCGGGGAAAATGGTCGGATGAAAGGATTGAATCGCTTCGAGCATCGGACCGGTTTGCGCGGTCGGCAGCAAAATCATCGCGCCCGCGATGCTCAGCGCGAAATTCATCACCGTCGTCATGGCGTACGAATGCGCGAGCGGCAGCGCGGCGAGCAGCCGTTCTTGCGCGTCCATCAAGTCGGGCATCCAATGCCGTAGCTGGATTGTATTGGCGACTAGATTCGCGTGCGTAAGCATAACGCCTTTGGGTTGTGTCGTCGTGCCGGTCGAGTATTGAATCAGCGCGAGGTCGTTTGGCGAAACATCCACGAGCGGAGTATCTTGAGCGGCTTGGTCGAGAAATTTTTGAAAATAATGGACGCCGGACGGCGGCGTTTTCGCGAGCGTCGGCGTCGGCGGCAAGAGATTGCGCCCACGCAAGATATAGCGGCGCACTTGCGAAACATATTCATCCAGTCCGGTGAGAATGATGTGTTCGAGGGATGGGGACTGGAGACCAGAGATTGCAGGGTACGTCTGATGCAAGGCAAGGATGACGCGCGCGCCGGAATCTTTTAGCTGATGTTTCAATTCTGCCGCGTCGCTCAACGGATTCAGATTGACGACGACCGCGCCCGCTTTCAACGCGCCGTAATAGCCAATCACAAATTGCGGACAATTTGGCAAGAGCAGCGCAACGCGGTCGCCTTTTTTGATGCCGAGCGCGGTCAAACCGTTCGCGAAACGATTGGCTTGACGGCGCAGCGAACGATATGTCAACGCGCTGCCATAATAGAGCGTGGCGGGCGCGCGCGGAAAACGGCGCGCGGCAATGTCTAAAAGTGTAAAGAGCGGTTGCGTCGGATATTGCAGCGTAAAAGGCACGCCGTCTTCATAATGCAGCAACCAAGGGCGCGCTTGCAGCATACGCGCTCTTTTCTGCCGCCGTCCCTCGCGCCACGAAACCGAACCGCCGCCGATGAAACGTTGGATCGCGCGATTCACCGCGTCGCTGCGTTCTAACTGCACCATGTGCGCGGACACGGGAATCTTTGCGATTTGCGCGTTGGAAATTAAATCGGCGACTTGTTCGTACCGCGATTGCTTGAACACCAAATCGCGCACGCCGAGAATCACGAGCGTAGGAACGCGCACTTGCGGCAAGACCTCTGCGCCGTTCCATTGCGAAACAGTGTCGAGATACATGCGCTTCATGACGAATAGGGGCGCGTTGAATTTAACGGGCAAACGTTCGCGCAGCGGTTCCGCCCATTCGGTCGGCAGGCGCGCGATGATCTCTTGTCCGATGCCCAATTTGAAATTGGACGCGGTGCCGATGAGAATCAATTTTTCTACGCGCGCGGGATTTTTCACCGTAAAGGATGCGGCAATCGCGCCGCCGAACGAATGCCCGACGACGATAAATTTTTTCGGCAGCTGTAATTGTTCGGCGACGCGTTCTAAATCGCCGAGCAGCTCTGTCATCGTATACAGCGAATCGGGATGATCGCTCAAACCATGCGCGCGCAAATCGGGCGCGATGACGCGATATTTTTCGGCATAGCGCGCGAGCTGTTTTTCCCATTGCAGCGCGTGTCCGCCGAAACCGTGAATAAAGAGCAGTGTAAATTCCGCGTCGCGAGGGCCCGCGTCCACCACGCTAAGCCGCACGCGCGGCGCGATGGAAACGGAAACTTCGACGCGGTAAAGATCGAGATCTATTAAAGGCATGCGGAAGGAGGTCTGAATAATGAGCCGCGCGAGCCCAACGCAGCGTTCAGCGTTGAGCGTTCAATGCTTCTTTTAACCGATGCGCGCTGTCCGCCAAACTTCCGCGCAAGTACGGCGTGTCTTCGCTTTGCTTGCGATTCGGCGGCGGTTCGTGTCCGGGTTCGAGACGCACGGCAATGAGTGTTGGGCCTGACAGATATAAAATTTTGTCGAGGGCGCGCTCATACGCGCGCGCATCGGAAAAATGAAAGGTTTCGGCAAAACCGCACGCTTGCGCGATTTGATGAAATTCCACCGCGCCCGCGCCGGGGGTGGTTTGATTGCCCGTCACTTCGTACGTATTGTTTTGCGCCACAAACACAATCAGGTTGCGGGCGCGACATTGCGCGATGGTGACGAGCGAACCGAGCGACATGAGCATACTGCCGTCGCCATTGAGACACCAGACGCGCCGCTGCGGCTGCGCGAGCGCGAGCCCAAGCGCGAGCGATTGCGCGTGGCCCATCGCGCTGTCGGCGAACGCGAAATCGAGTTCATGTTTCGATAGGCGGCCCCACGCGCGCACGAGCGACATGGCGCTAATGACGATTTGGTCGGCGCGACGGCGCGCTAGCGGTTCGAGGAATTGAGCTTGCGTAAGCATGTTTTAACGAATCGTTTCGGTGATGAGAAGGACGCGCGGAAAATTTTGTTCGCGCGCGCGCTGCTGCGCGGCGATTATTTTTTCCAAATCGGCATTGTCGCCGACCATATCGTACGCGAGATTCCACGCGCGCAACGTCGGTTCAAGCAGCGCCGCGACGGAATCTACATCGCGGCGCGCCAAGTCATCGGGCGTCTGCGCCGGCGCGGCGAGTTGCGCGAGCGATTTATAGCCGCGATAGCTGATGAGACAAACGACGGGCACGCGCATTCGCATTAATGTGCCGCGCAGCGCGTCGCCGGCTTCCAGCAAACCGGTATTTTGAATGACCACTAACGGATGCTGTCCGCCAATCCACAAACCGGCGGCGGTGGCGAACGCTTCGCCTTCGCGCGTCACCGAGATGAGATAAATGTCGGGATCTTCGGCGAGCGCGTGAAAGAGCGCGGCGGTCGCATTGTCGGGCAAGCCGACGACATGCGTGATGCCAATTTGTTTGAATGTTTCCAAAACGCGGCGGGCGGTCAACATGGCGAAATTGTAACAGGGGCGCGGGGGAATGGTCAAGCGCGTTATTGCGCCTGCGAACGATGCCATCATTTTGACAAAGGTATTATCGGTTATAATAGATTCAATCAAGCCGCGCTGAGGTTTATATGCAATGGTGTCAACGCCCCGTAATCTATGAAATTAATACGTTTGTATGGCTCTATGAATTGAGCGAGCGTTATCAACATCCGGTGACGTTGGCGAATGTGCCGGCGCAAGAATGGGACGCGCTGGAAGCGCTGCGTGTGGATGCGGTGTGGTTCATGGGCGTATGGGAGCGCAGTCCGGCGGGCATTCGAGTATCCAATGCGAATGCCGCGCAGCAAGTCGAATTTCAACGCGCGCTGCCGGATTATCAGAGCGCCGACAATATCGGTTCGGCGTATTGTGTGCGCGCGTATGTGGTGGACGCGCGTCTGGGCGGCGCGGCGGGCTTGGCTGCGGCGCGCGCGGAATTGGCGACGCGCGGCTTGCGGCTCGTTCTTGATTTTGTGCCGAATCATGTCGCGCTGGATCACGCGTGGGTGACGGAACATCCCGAATATTTTGTGCGCGGCGCGCTGGATGATTTGACGCGCGCGCCGCAGGAATTTAGCGCGCAGGGCGATAATGTGATTGCGCATGGTCGCGATCCGTATTTTCCGCCATGGCGCGATGTCGCGCAGCTAAATATCTTTGACGCGGGATTGCGCGCCGCCGCGTTGGAAACGGCGCTGACATTGGCGGCGCAGTGCGATGGCGTGCGCTGCGATATGGCAATGTTGATGTTGAATGAAATTTTCGCGCGCACATGGGGCGAACGCGCGGGCGCGGTTCCCGAAACCGAATATTGGCGCGCGCTGATTCCGGCGGTCAAGGCGCAATATCCCGATTTTATTTTTATCGCGGAAGCGTACTGGAACCGCGAATTTGAATTGATGCAGCAGGGTTTGGATTATTGTTACGACAAACGCTTGTATGATCGGCTCGCGCATGAGAATGCCGCGAGCGTGCGCGAACATTTGCAAGCGAGCGTGGATTATCAAGACCGCCTCGTCCGTTTTATCGAAAATCATGATGAAGCGCGCGCGGCGGCGGCGTTTGCGTCTTGGCGCGAACGCGCGGCGGCGGTGATTATGGCGACGCTGCCCGGCGCGAAATTATTGCACGATGGGCAGTTGGATGGACGTAAAATCAAATTGCCGGTCTTTTTGCGGCGGCGCGCGCCGGAAGCGCGCAATTATGAATTGGATGTATTTTATCGCGCGTTATTAAAAACCACGCACGACGCTTTGTTTCATGCGGGGACCTGGCAAATGTGCGTGGCGCAGGGCTGGAGTGACAATACCAGCAATCAAAATATCTTGGGATGGGCGTGGCGCAATGCGGCGCGACGCATGCTGATTGTGGTCAATTATGCCGACCGTCGTTCGCAAGGAATGGTCCAGGTGCCGTGGTCGGATATGAACGGGCGTGTGTGGCGTCTGTCGGATGTATTGAATGGCGAAGTATTTTTACGCGACGGCGGACAGCTAAATCAATCCGGGTTGTTTGTGGATTTGGACGCGTGGCGTTTTCACTTTTTAGAATTCGAATGAGCGCGGGCGGATTATGAATCAAACGTTTCGGTTGGCATTCGAGGACGCAAGATGATTACGCTAAAGAGAATCAAGCCCGCGCCGATGAGTTGCGCGAGGTCGAGCCGTTCGTTGAAAAGAAAAAACGCGATGAGGATCGTAAAGACCGGTTCGAGCGTGCCAATCAAAGTGACGATACTGGCAGGCACTTGGGACAAACCGATAGTATAGAGTCCAAAGCCGCCAAGCGTGGGGCCCAGCGAGAGAAAAAGTAAAATCGCCCAACCATTCCACTGCGCGCCGAGCGAAAATAGATTTTGGGTAAAAAGTTGCAGCGGCAGCAAGAATAATGCGCCAAACAGAAAAGCGTAAAATAATGTAGTCCATGCGGAATATCGCAGCGAAAGGTACCGTCCCAAGAGCGCATACGCCGCCCACGTAAAAGCGGTGCCCAGTCCAATGAGCAAGCCGCGCCAATTCAAGTTCAGCGCTTCCGGCTTGTACACTTGGGAAACCAGAATGATGCCGAACAAGGTTAAAATCAACGCGGCGATTTTATTGCGGTCGAGCGTTTCGCCGAGAAAGCGCACCGAGATGAGCGCTACAATCGTCGGTTGGATATACACCAAAACGGTCGCTACGCCCGCGCCGTTGAACCGCACCGAGTTGACCCATAATAATTGATGCAGTCCGACGCCGCAAATGCCCATCAAGATAAAATATCCGAGATGATGGCGGCGAATTTTGAAATAGGCGCGTTTGAATAAACCCAAACCCAACGCCATCGCGCTCGCCACAATCAGCACGCGCAAAAACGCGAGCGCCAACGGCTCGATGTTGTAATCCACGAGCAGCAGTTTGATGAGGATGCCTGTCGTGGACATGAGCATGACGCTGAGGAGAACGAGAATGTAACCGCGCAGCGTGATGGGCCGAGTATTTCTAGAGTCAGGGGTATGAGAAGTGGAAGAAGTGGTCATCGCCGCAAGATTGTGACATGAGATGCAAGGCGTGTCAATCGTGTATCGCAAGCGCGTCTTGCAAATCAGAAAGCAAGAATCAAAAACCAAAATATGGAATTTCATATTCAATGTGACGCGACGGATATTGCGCGCTATTGTTTCACGCCCGGCGATCCGGCGCGCGCGAAAAAAATCGCCGCATATTTCGACGACCCCAAGTTTGTAACCGATAGTCGCGGCTATCTCGTTTTTTCAGGGCATTATCGCGGCGTGTTCATGACGGTATGCGCGACCAATATGGGCGGCCCAACGGTGGCGATTGCGTTGGAAGAATTGGCGCACATGGGCGCGGATACGTTTATTCGCGTCGGCTCGTGCGGCGCGGTGCAGCCAAATCTGGGTCCCGGCGATATCGTGATTTCGACGGGCGCGGTGCGCTTGGGCGGCACGGGCAATTCGTATTTGCCGCTGCATTATCCGGCCGTGCCAAATTTCTTTGTCACGCGCGCGTTGGTGGACGCCGCGCGCGCGCTGGATGTGCCGACGTATCTTGGCATCGGCGCGGCGGGCGACGCGTTTTACGCGCCCAAAGAGGGGCGCGCGGAAATGGCTAAAGCGGGCGTCATGTCCGTCGAAATGGAGAGTGACACGCTGTACATTGTCGGACAATTTCGTGGCTGGCGGACGGGCGCGCTGTTTGCCACCGACGGGACGCCAACTGAGGTGAAACCGACGTGGGGCGAAGCGGCATTCAAACGCGGCGAACAGAATGCGATCGAAATTGCGTTGGACGCCATGTATGCGCTTGCCGTTCAAGATAAAGACAGGTAACAGCTTGGCTGTCGGCATAGCCCCGAATAAAAGAGTCTCGGCTGACAAATTACAAATTTGTCAGCCGCGCGAATGAAAGACGACAGGACAAATTGCAAATTTGTCGTACCCTTTCATAGTAGAGGAAGCAATGCTATGCGCGTAATATTGATTGGACTGGTCTGTTTGACAGTGTTCTTGTTGCTCACGCTGGCGCCGCTTTGGCTGCGCGCTGCCTTTACTCCGAAAGTCAAAACACCGTTTCACCGCGACGCGACGCCGACGGAATCGGATAATGTTATTGAAGGCGAATTCCGTCGAATTGATTCGCTCTAACAGACGCTAGATCAAACCAATGGTTGGATAGTTTGTTCGATGCCGAACCATGCGAGTTTTGTATCGCAGCGCGTTCGGCGTTTTTCTGAGGAGCGCTTTCGATGTCTACACGTTCCGAATTTTTTCGCGATGCTCTATTGGCAGCATTCGGGATTTGCGTAGTCATCGCGTTAGCGCTTGTTGGCGGTTTATGGCTGGGCGGCGCGTTTTCTTGGTTATGGTTTGCGCGTTGGATTTTGATCATCGCGTTAATCGTCGGTTTGATTGAGACGCTGGTCTTGTTGCGCGCTTTGCGCGCGCGGCGCGTCGAAACGCACAATTTCGGGCTGCGTCATTCGGATCGCACGGCGGGCTGCACTGCGGCAGTGCTAATTGCCTTTGTGATTTTTGGGTTGACGGTTTGCGGCGTGGCGCTGGAATGGCTCATTGAATTTCGTTGAAAAAAAAACGGCGTCAGACGACGCCGTTTTCTATTTGGGAATGACCTTGATATTGCCCCAATCGCCAACCTTGACATACACGATGCCTAAATTGAAAACCTGCACCAGATAATTTTCGCCGTTGAATGTCATGGACAATTCGTCGGTCTGTTGGTCTTGCAAGCCGTTGACTTGGGCGAATCTCCACAATGCCGCTTGATTATTGACCGGCATCCACGATTTGGATTTGGCGGCGGCGAGCGCGGCTTGCGCGAGGGTTTGCCCCGGCAGGACATTGCGCGGCAAACGCAATTTGAAATTTTGCGCGAGCGCGTTGCGAAAATCTTCCAACACCAGCGGCTTGGGGCTGAAACTCCAATTTGGATCGGTGTTGAGCCAACGAAATAGCGTCAACGCCTGAATGGGCTGATTGCTCGCAAGCGAATTCCAGCGATTGATTTCGGCAAACGCGGCAGCGACCCAGCTCGTGTTTTGGTTCAACCAATTTGGCGTGTCCTGAATGAGCGGCTGCGTCTCGGTGATATACACCGGCAAATTGCGTCCGTTCGCCGGAATCGCCTGCATGAAATTTTGATACGCCAAGAAACCGCGATAATTATTTTGAAACGGCGGCGGAAATTTAGCTTGATTGGTAATATCGCTCGGCGTTTGGCCGCGCGAATAGGTGTGGATGGCGATGCCGTCGTATTGGCCCGATAGCGCGGTGAGGATATCCTGAAAATATTTGATCCAGTCGCCCGTCGGATTCGCGGGATAACTTGTTTCAATATTGTAGGGCCCCGTCGCGCCGGGCACGAGTTGGACATTCGCGAAACCGGGTTGAGCATGAATCGCCGCGCGACATTTTTGAAAACATAACGCGTAATCGGCGGGCAAAATCGGTTGTCCTTGCGGACGTTCCGCCGCGACATTCATTTCGTTGCCGATGATAAAAATTTGCGCGCCCTTGCTTGCCGCGACCCATTGCGCGCATTGTTGCGCGAACGCGTCGTACTGCGCGGGCAGGGGAATCGTCCCCGCGCTGCCGTAACCGTTGTTCAAACGCGTTATGACGCGGCAATTTGCATTGCGCAGCGCGGTGTAATCGGCGGGCGCGTCGTTCCACACATGCACTGAATGGACGAGCCAGCCGCTGCAATTGTTTTGTTGTAAAAAATTCAACCCCTCGACATCGTGAATGCCGTAGAGGGTGGAAGGAAATTGGTCGGGGGTGGGAGAGATGGGAGGCATTGAAAAGTCGCTGAAAAAATTTTTGGGGCGCGCCCTAAAAATTTTCTCAGCCCAAAGGCGTCTCCAGTTTCTTTTTCGCGCGGCGCATTTCCGCGCGCAGACGGCTCATCGGCGGATTCGGATTCAAATTGACGAACGTCATTCCTTCGACCAATAACGGTTGCGCGTCGCGCACAGCGTAATACATCTGCTGGCTGGTCAAACGGTAATCGGGATGGCCTTGCTCGGTGGTACGCAGCTCGCACCAATGATATAGCTCGCGCAAATTTAATTCAATGTTATAGCGCACGCGATAACCGTAAGGAATGAGATACTGCGCTTCGTTCGGATACTCTGCCGCGATGGCGCGGAACAATTTATCCGCGTGTTCCATATTGGCGTGATACGCGTCTCGAATGTCGGGAACCGCTTCGATTTGCGCGCTGGTGTCATAGCCGTGCGCGGTGGTATACGGTTGACGGTCAGGCGTGACGACGCGATGACGCTGTAAATCGCGAAACTCGCCGATGTTGATGCGCAAATCAAATTCATAGCGCGCGTGTTCAAAGGCGCGTCCCGGTTTGTGCCGCCGATTTTGACGCTCGCCTACGTACGCTCGCACGATGGCTGTTTTTTGCGCGTCAGATAATTCGCGGACGCGCGTCATAATGGTTTGTTTGGGCAAAGCGGACGCGGAAAATAGAATCGCGCCGACGACGGCGTCCACCGCGTCCGCGTCATAGCGCACGAGCGTCGCTTTGTTTGGCGCGACGGTTGGCGCGCGCGCCGCCGCGAGAAATTGTTCGCTCAACGCGCGCTGCGTCGCGCGACGCGTTTGCAAATACGCTTGCAGCTGTTTTCCGCGTTCGTCGTCCGCGCGCTTGAGAAAGGGGCCGATAACGTTCGCCAATTCGTGTCCGCCCGCGCGACCGAGCGCGCGATTTTCCGCGAATGGGTCGGCGAGCAAATGCAGCAGCAGGTATTCGAGCGCGCGTCCGTTGCCCCACACGCCGACGTTAGTCAATGTCGCCAACGGCAAAAAGCAGCGCAGCAAATCGCACGCTTGCGCGCGTACGGCGGATTTGTACGCGAACGACGCGCTTGAGCGAAATTCCGCGTCCGTAATCGCCGCGAATTTTTCCACCTCGCCCGTGATGGCGTTTTCAAATTCAAGGTTGTCTATCGGATGCGTTTGTTCAAGATACCGCGTCATGCGCGGCAGCATTGCCGCATACGCGTCAAATAAACCGTCGAGATGTTCCACCACGCGCGCGCCGTATGGCGATGCCAACAGCGTCGCGTCGCGATAATAGCGATATTGTCCATTCACCTTGTCGTCGAACGGGACATAGCGCGATGATTTTTCGAGAAAGGACAAGCCGAGCCGATGGTCTTCGATGGTCTTGGCGGCAATCTGCGAAACCTCTTGAAACGCGATGTGCGCGCCGCCGAGTTCGCCGACCGAATCGTCGCCGTAATCTGATAATACGCGCGCATAGAATGCTTCCGCTTTCGCGCGCGCGTCGGCGGTGGCGTTTGGCGAATGCTCGATGGTGTGGTTCAGCGCGAGTTCGGCGCGCCCAAAAAATTCATCGAGAAACAGGCGCCGCACGCCTTTGGTGGAACGGCTGTAACGCGAAAAGAGCGCGCCTTTGACTACTTCGGGCAAATTCACGAGCGCGACCACCGAGCGGTCGGCGTTGGAAAAATAGGGCGCGAGCAAAGTTATTTCTTCCGGCGAAAAGGTTTCGCTGGATGGAGTGAGGACATTGACAAAATTTTCAAATGGCATGGTTTGAAAACATTTATGATTGTGAGTTTGTGATTCTAGTTCACGCGGCGCGTTTGACCACCACGAGCGTTAAATCGTCGAACTGCGCGGTATCTTGCGTGAATTCTTCCACCGCGCGCAAAATCTCGTCGGTCACCGCTTGCGCCGTTTTATCGGCGTGTTCCAGAATCACGGCGCCAAGGCGCGCGACGCCAAATTCTTCTTCGGCTTGATTCAGCGCGTCGGTAATGCCGTCGGTGTACAACACAATGAGATCGCCCTCGCGCAGCTGCGTATGCGCTTGCGGTTGTTCCAGATTGGGTATGATGCCGAGCGCGATGCCATGTTCGGGCAAGGGCGTGAGCGTATGTTTGGCGCGGTGATATAACAGCGGCGGATTATGTCCCGCATTCACATACAAAATGCTGCCGTCGGTGGTATCCAGCACGCCGTAAAACGCGGTGACAAACATATCCGATTGCGCGTCCGCGATAATGACATCGTTCGCGCGTTCCATCGCTTCGCGCGGCGACGGTTTGCCGATTGCCATCGTGCGAATAATGGTGCGTGTCAAGCCCATAAATAACGCGGCGGGAAATCCTTTGTCTGAAACATCCGCGATCACCAGACCGAGCCGTCCGTGCGACAGCGGAATCAAATCATAAAAATCGCCGCTGACTTCACGCGCCGCATACCACGCCGCGCCAATATCATATCCGGGTAGATGCGGCGGATGACGCGGCAAAAAGGACGCTTGAATCTGATGCGCGAGATGCAATTCATGGTCGAGCCGTTTTTTCTCTTCGGCTTGTTCGTCCAAGCGCGCGCGTTCGATGGCGACGGCGGCTTGATTGGCAATGCCGGTCAGCACGCGCATTTCTTCGCCGCTAAAGCGGTGCGAATTGCTCCCCTGGTCTACGCCCAACGCGCCGACCATTTCGCCGCGCGCGATGAGAGGAAATAATATCACCGCTTCCAATTCAAATAACGCGGCGAGATTCAATTCATCCGCGTCCGGCGGCCGCGCATTGTCTATCGCGACTGGTTCGCGCGTGCGCCACAATTCGGTGAATACATTTGGCCGCGCCCCGTTGACCGCGACGTTCAGATTTTGAAAACGCGTTTGCAGCTCGGGCGGCAAGCCGTACGCTTTGGCGGCTTGAAACGTATGCGACGCCGCTTCGTACAAAAAGATGGCGGCGCGCGCGACGCCGACCAACAAAGTCGTCAGTGTGACAACCGTCGTCAGCGCGTCTTGGAGCGATTCTTGGTCCACCAAGTTTTCGGCGACGTTGAGCAGCGTGTTTAAATAATACGCTTCGATTTGCTGCGTCTCAAACAGCCGCGAATTTTGGATTGCGATCGCGATTTGCGCGCCGAGCGTTTTCATCACAAACAAATCTTCATCGTCGAACGCGTTCACATGATCGCTTTGCACATCCAGCACGCCGACCACGCGCTGCCCAATAATCAATGGCACCGCCAATTCGGAGCGCGTGTTGATTAACGCATTGTCAGGTCCGGGCGCATAGCGCGGTTCTTTGGCGACATCATGCACGAGCAGCGGCTGCGCGTGCGCGGCGACCCAGCCGATGATGCCTTCGTGATAGCGCATCCGTTCGCCGCGCTGCCGCCATGCGTCGCCGAGCGGATGCGTGGACGCAAAAAATAATAAATCGCGATTATCCTGTTCGATTAAAACGTGCACGTACGTGTAACCGAACCGGTCTTGAATTTCGCGCACGACAATCGGCAGCAATTCATCCAGTTCCAACACCTGCGCCACTTTGCTGCTCACATCGCTGACGATGGCGAGCTGGCGCGCGCGCCGTCGTTCCACCGCATACAAGCGCGTATTCTCAATCGCCACCGCCGCTTGACCGGCTAGCACGCTCAAGGTGCGCGCATTGGACAAGGTCAACGCGCGCGCGCGAACGCTCAAGACTGTGACCATGCCGAGAACATCATGGCCTGCCAGCAGCGGCACAAACAGCGCGGCGCGCGCCGTTTGGCTCTCGAGACGCGCGTCAAACTCAAAAGGCAGCGCGCGCTGACGCAAATCGTTGATGATGAGCGTGGCGGGCGTATCGCGCATGAACAAGAGCGCGGGCGAAAGCAACTGCGTGGCGCGGTCCAACTGCGCGGTTTCGCCTTGCAATTCGGCGCGCAAGGTGATGCAATCGCAATCTGCGCCGTACAATTCGACGCGCACTAAATCGGCGCGCATGACGCGCTGCGTGTATTGCAATAACAATTCCAGCACGCGGTCCGCGTCAAAACCCGCGTGTGAAACGGCTTGATTAAATTCATTCAGCGCCGCCAATTCGAGCGAGTGCCGCCGCAAGCGCTCTTGGGTCAGCGCGTAGCGTTGAATCACAAAGCCGACCAACACCAAGCCGCCCGCGAGCAAAATAAAAATCGGGCGCGTGAGTCCGCCGAATTCGGTATAGACCACCGCAATCACCATCGAGAACGGCAGCGGCGCCAATTCGACCAGCAGCGACGCTTTGAGCGTTTCGCGGAATAATTTCAAAAATGCGCTCGCGCCGAGTCGCATCGTCTCCCAAAGCGCCCAACCTAAATTGTCCAACACAAACCAGATGAACATCGCGGCTGCGGCGGGGAGCAGATTGATAATGCCAAAATCTTGCGGCGGCAGCGCGCCGCCCAATGCGACAAACGTCGCGCCGCTGAGGATACCCATTATTGCGCGCAAGCCCGCGTTAAAGATGGGCGTCTCGAATAGCGCGAGCGGCGAATGATAACCGTATTCGAGATTGTGGACGAGGATATACAACAGCGAACTCATCGCAGGGACCCACGCGCCGGGCAGCGCGCCAAAAATAAAAACGGCGGCAAGGTCCACAATGCCGACGAGACTGTGCAGCGTATCTGGGCCGGAATGCACGCCGGCGCGTTTCACGATAAAGGAGAGGAGGATGAAAAAAATCAATGGCAGCGCATGCGCGCGCAGGATGTCCCAATCGGTGAGCAAGCCCAAAATGCCCAGTCCCACTAAACCGATGGCGAACGAGAAAAGCAAGCGCGGAATGGGAGAACGCATGGCAGAAAAAACGGCGATGAAATGGGGACGCGCAGCGCGCGCTGATTTAATTATAGGCCGAAAGCGTACGGTCCAGCGCTTGCCGCGCAACTTGGGCGGTGGGATGAATTTCCAAAACGCGGTCAATGCCTGCCATGCTGATAATTTCGGTGAGTCGCGCGTTGAGGCAACACAAGACAAAACGCCCGCGTTTGTTTTGAATGCCGCGATGGGCGCGGATCAAGACCCGCAAACCTTCGGAACTGAGGTAACGGGTTTCGCTCATATCGGCGAGGACGCGCGCGAGCGGAACCTGCGTCAACGGCTCTAGTTTGTCCCACAATACGCGCGCGCCTAACGCGTCAAGACGCCCCGACGGCTTGATTATAATAATTTCACTCATGGCAGTTTTTTGGTCATGCGCGTAAGATTGCCGCGCCGGTCATGCGTGAATTCGACCTTGTCCATCAATTTCCGCATGAAAAAGACGCCCAAGCCGCCGATCGCGCGCTCGGAAAGCGGACTGTGAATATTCGGCTCTTGAATCGTGGCGGAATCAAATGGCGCGCCCTGATCACGAATTTCAATTCGCAATTCGCGCGCGGTTACCCGAAAATCGAGGTCAATATGTCCGTCGGCGCGTCCGCCGTACGCGTGTTCCATTACGTTGGTGACGGCTTCGTCCACCGCCATTTGCGTATGTTCCGCGATGGTGTCTGAAAGCTGCGTTTGGCGCGCGACCTCGAATACAAATTCAGCGACGCGTTCGAGATTGGACATGTCACTGGTGATGGCGAGATGAAAGCGTTTAGAGCTTGCCAAGCGATGCTGCTCCGTGAATTGAGAATCGCATTGCGACGTCGAAATGTTTCAAGCTCAACCGGCGACGCTTTGTTCTGCGACGGCGGTTTGGGTTGACGCGGGACGACGGTTTTGAAACCATACGTACAGCGCCATGCCGCAAAATAGAATGAGCGTCAGATTCAACGCGATATTGATAAAAGCCACAATGGTTGAAGCGAGAATGTGCTCGTGTGGCGGCGTAATGCCGAGCCCCGCCATGCCCATCAAGACGGTGAAAAAACCGTGTCCGCGAATGTCGGCGACGTTGACGCCGAGACCGCCAAGCAGCGTGGGCAGCATTTGCGAGCCGCGAAAATCGCCAAAGATATGACGCACGTGATTGATGCCGCCGCCGTACAGCGCTTGCAGCGCATACAGCAGCACAAGCGTTAGCCCGATGGCGGAGCCGCGTCGCGCGAGCCACAAACCGAATGGCGGCACAATGGCATAAATCAACGCGCACGATAACAAAAATTCCGCGATGGTGATGCCGTACCACGCGGGTTCATTGGTAATGATTGCATCGTCGAGAATATGCAGCCATAAAAAAATGAAACTGAGAATAAAGAGGATTGTGATGCGCGAAATAAGAAATTGAAAACGAGATGGAATATGCGCTGTCATAAATTATATAAAAGCGATTATAGCATAGGTCGCCTTGACCTTTTCTTGACCCCGCCCCGCGTTTTCTTGTCCCCGCCCTGACCTTTTTTCTGCTACAGTATTTCCGCAAATCTATACTCTCCTAGCCACTTTTTCCAAAAGAGCGCGGCTGGCTAGGGTGCACGAATAAAATTTAACGCGCAAATGAGGCGCTTATGGACGATTTATGGATGCTCGCGATCGCGAGCTTGTTCCTTGGAGCTACGCTTGGGTTGCTGAAACTTGTCGAAATCTTAATGGTGGAGGAAAAGGTAAAATGAACATTGTCTATCTCATCGCAGGAATCATTGCCCTCGCGCTGCTCGCGTATCTTTTTGTCGCGCTCTTGAAACCGGAGTGGTTCGCATGACATTCATCGGCATTTTACAAATCGTGTTGTTCGTCGTCGTCCTCGTCGCGCTGGCGAAACCGCTCGGCGCGTACATGGCGCGCGTGTATCAGGGCGAAAAAACATTTCTCGATGTCGCGCTCAAACCGGTCGAAAAATTTCTCTATCGTCTGTTCGGCACGCGCGAGACGGACGAGATGGATTGGAAAACGTACGCGGTGGCGGTATTGCTCTTTAGCGCGGCGGGCGTGGTTTTTTTGTACGCGCTTCAACGCGTGCAAGGATTCTTGCCGTTGAATCCGCAAGCGTTCGGCGCAGTGTCGCCCGATTCGTCATTCAACACCGCCGCGAGTTTTGTCACGAATACGAATTGGCAAGGTTACGCGGGCGAGACGACGATGAGTTATCTGACGCAGATGCTCGGCATGACGGTCCAAAATTTTGTCTCTGCCGCGACCGGCATGGCGATTCTCATCGCGTTCATTCGCGGCTTGACGCGGCACAACTCGAAACTGCTCGGCAACTTTTGGGTGGACCTGACGCGTAGCACACTTTACATTTTGCTCCCGCTCGCGATTCTTGTTTCACTCGTGAACATCTCACAAGGCGCGATGCAAAACTTGACGGCGTATCAAACCGCGAATTTGTTGCAGCCCACAACGGATGCCAACGGCGCAGTCGTGACAACGCAAACGATCGCGGTAGGTCCCGCCGCGTCGCAGGTGGCAATCAAACATCTCGGCACGAACGGCGGCGGTTTTTTTAATGCGAACGCAGCGCATCCGTTTGAAAGTCCAACGCCGCTCACCGATTTCGTTTTGATTCTTGCCGAATCGGTCATCGCCGCCGCGCTCTGTTACACCTTTGGCAAAATGGTTGGCGACACGCGGCAGGGTTGGGCAATTCTCGCGGCGATGATTATTTTGTTGACGACGTTCATGTTCGTCGCGTACGCGGCTGAAGCGAATGGCAATCCCGCGTTCGCGCAATTTGGAATTGACCAAACCGCGAGCGATGTGAATCCCGGCGGCAACATGGAGGGCAAAGAAGTGCGCTTTGGGATTGCGCGTTCCGCGCTCTTTGCGACGGCGACAACAGCGACCTCCACTGGCGCGGTCAATTCGATGCACGATTCGTACATGCCGCTCGGCGGATTCGTTCCGCTCTTTATGATGCAGCTCGGCGAAGTGGTTCTCGGCGGCGTCGGTTCGGGTTTGTACGGCATGTTGGTCTTTGTCATCATCGCCGTCTTTATCGCGGGCTTGATGGTGGGACGCACGCCGGAATATCTCGGTAAAAAAATCGAACCGTTTGAAATCAAAATGGCGGCGCTCTTGATTTTGATTATGCCGCTAACCGTCTTGGGCATGACCGCGTTCGCCGTTGTGCATCCCGACGGTTTGAAATCCATTTTCAATCCGGGCGCGCACGGTTTCAGCGAAGTGTTGTACGCCTTTACCTCGCAAGGCAACAACAACGGCAGCGCGTTCGGCGGACTCGGCGCGAATACATTTTTCTACAACATTCTCGGCGGCATCGCGATGCTCATTTCGCGCTTTTGGCTCGCCGTGCCAACGCTTGCGCTCGCGGGGTCGCTCGTGAAAAAGAAAAAGGTTCCTGAATCCGCTGGCACATTGCCAACGTACTCGCCCTTGTTCATCGGCTGGCTCATCGCCGTTGTCCTCATCGTCGGCGCGCTGAATTTTCTTCCCGCGCTCGCGTTGGGACCGGTGGTGGAACAGTTGATGATGAAATGAGACAAGAGAGAAAAGAGATTAGAGACTAGAGATTATTCCAATCTCCAGTCTCCAGTCTCCAGTCTCCAATCTCCAATCTCCAATCTCCAAATTATGAAACCTCAATCACAAATCTATCAACGCGCGCTATTCGATTCCTTTCGCAAGCTCGACCCGCGTTGGATGGCGCGCAATCCGGTAATGTTTGTCGTCGAAATCGGAAGTGTGTTGACGACGCTGTTGTTTATTCAAGCACTGTTCGGCGCGGGGCAAGAAAATCCCGCGTTCATTGGCGCCATCGCGTTGTGGCTCTGGTTCACCGTACTCTTTGCGAATTTTTCCGAAGCGCTCGCAGAAGGACGCGGCAAAGCGCAAGCGGATTCACTGCGCGCGGCGCGTCAAGATACGCAGGCAAAGAAACTTGCCGCGCCAACGCGCGATGCAAAAATTTCACTCACGCCTTCCAGTGACCTCCGTCAAGGCGATGTCTATCTCGTCGAAGCGGGCGATGTGTTGCCTGCCGACGGCGAAGTGATTGCGGGCGTCGCGTCGGTGAATGAAAGCGCGGTGACCGGCGAAAGCGCGCCGGTGATTCGTGAAGCGGGCGGAGACCGCAGCGCGGTCACAGGCGGCACGTTGATTCTTTCCGATTGGCTTGTTGTGCGCGTCACGGCGAATCCGGGCGAAGGATTTTTGGAACGCATGATTGCGATGGTGGAAGGCGCGAAACGCCAAAAGACGCCGAACGAAATCGCGCTCAATATTTTGCTCGCCGCGTTCACGATAATTTTCTTGATTGTGTGCATCACGCTGCTGCCGTTTTCGATTTACGCAGTGAACGCGAACGGCGCGGGCACGCCCGTCACGATTACGGTTCTCGTCGCGCTGCTCGTCTGTTTAATCCCCACGACGATTGGCGGCTTGCTGCCGGCGATTGGGATTGCAGGCATGGACCGTCTCATTCGCCGCAACGTGATTGCGTTGTCAGGGCGCGCGGTGGAAGCGGCGGGCGATGTGGATGTTTTGCTGCTCGACAAAACGGGAACGATTACGCTTGGCAATCGGCAAGCGGTGGAATTTATCGCGGTGGGAAATGTGCAGGAACGCGAACTCGCGCAAGCCGCGCAGTTGTCATCGCTCGCCGACGAAACGCCCGAAGGGCGCAGCATCGTCGTTCTCGCCAAAGAAAAATATAATTTGCGCGGACGCGATGGCGGCGCGGAAGGAATGACCTTTATCGAATTCACCGCGCAAACGCGCATGAGTGGCGTGGATTTCAACGGCACCGCAATTCGCAAAGGCGCGCCCGACACGATGATTCAATACATCGCGTCAAGCGGAAACAATGTGCCAACCGAATTGAACGCCGCCGTCGAGCGTATTGCAAAAAATGGCGGCACGCCGCTCGTCGTCGCGCAAGATGGCAAGGGGCTTGGCGTGATTCACTTGAAAGATATTGTCAAAGGCGGCATCAAAGACCGTTTCGCGCATCTCCGCAAAATGGGCATCAAGACGGTAATGATTACGGGCGACAATCCGCTCACGGCGGCGGCGATTGCGGCGGAAGCGGGCGTGGATGATTTTCTCGCGCAAGCAACGCCCGAAGCAAAACTGACGCTCATTCGCGGCTATCAAACGGGCGGACGACTTGTGGCAATGACGGGCGACGGCACGAACGACGCGCCCGCGCTCGCGCAAGCGGATGTTGCGGTTGCAATGAACACGGGCACGCAGCCCGCGCGCGAAGCCGCGAACATGATTGACTTGGATTCCAATCCGACAAAATTGATAGAGATTGTCGAGATCGGGAAACAGTTGTTAATGACGCGCGGCGCGCTCACAACATTTTCAATTTCGAATGATGTCGCGAAATACTTTGCGATTATTCCCGCCGCGTTCGCGACAACGTATCCCGCATTGCAAGCATTAAACATTCTCGGACTCGCCACGCCCGCGTCCGCGATTTTGTCGGCGGTGATTTTCAACGCGCTCGTTATCATCGCGCTCATTCCACTTGCCCTGCGCGGCGTGCCGTATCGCGCGGTGGGCGCGGCGCAACTGCTCCGCGACAATTTATTGATCTATGGCGTCGGCGGCTTGATTGCGCCTTTCATCGGCATCAAAATTATTGACATGCTTTTGGTGGCGCTGCGGTTGGCGTAAAAGCTGTAGTGACGACTTTAGTCGTCGGGTTTAACGACTAAAGTCGTCACTACCAAAAATAAAATGCTCTCTCAACTCAGACCCGCGCTCGTCGCGCTCATCGCCCTTACAATTATTACAGGCGTACTCTATCCATTCGCCATCACGCTTATCGCGCAAATCGCGTTTCCATCGCAGGCGAACGGTTCGCTGATTGTGCAAAACGGAAACGTCGTCGGTTCCGCGTTGATTGGTCAATCGTTCGACGCGCCAAAATATTTTTGGAGTCGCCCGTCGGCGACGGGACCCTTCGCCTACAACGCGGGCGCGTCGAGCGGTTCGAATCTCGGTCCGACAAATCCCGCGCTGCTGGAAGCAGTGCAAGCGCGCGCGGAAGCATTGCGCGCGGCAGACCCAAACAACACCGCGCCGATTCCCGTTGACCTCGTCACCGCGTCGGGCAGCGGACTTGACCCGCACATCAGCGTCGCGGCGGCGAACTATCAAATCGCGCGCGTCGCACGCGCGCGGAATCTGGAAGTCGCGCGCGTCCAGCAACTCGTCGCGCAATTCACTCAAGGGCGCACCTTTGGCATTCTCGGCGAGCCGCGCGTAAATGTGTTGCAGTTGAATCTCGCGTTGGATGCGCTGCCCTAACCAGGATGAGTTGGCAAATTTTATTCCAGCACGCCGCGTTCCTGTTCATCGTTTGGCTGCTGGTCAAACCTGTCGGGACTTTTCTGGCGCGGGTTTTTGAGGGGCAACCCACCTTTCTCGACCCGCTATTGCGTCCAATCGAGCGCGCGATTTATCGCGTCGCGGGGATTGACGCGGCGCGCGAGATGAGTTGGAAAGTGTACGCCGAGAGTTTTGTTTTGTTCGGCGTGTTGGGAACGCTGTTGTTGTTTGTTATCTTGCGCGTGCAAACGTGGCTGCCGTTCTTTGACCCAACCTTTCTCACCACGCCGCTCACGCCGGACCTCGCGTTCAACACAGCGGTCAGTTTTGCGACGACGACGACATGGCAAGCGTACGGCGGCGAGACGACGATGAGCTATACAAGTCAAATGCTTGGCTTGACGGCGCAAAATTTTTTGGCGGGCGCGGCGGGGCTTGCGGTGGGCATCGCATTCATACGCGGCCTCGTGCGCGAAGCCAGCGCGACGTTGGGAAATTTTTGGGTGGATGTCACGCGGGCGACGTTGTACGTGCTATTGCCCGCGTCCGCGCTCGTCGCGATTGCTTTGGTGTGGCAGGGCGTGCCGATGAATTTCAATCCGTTCATTGTCCTTGAAACCTTGCAGGGCAATGAACAAATCATCGCGCAAGGACCCGTCGCCGCATTGGAAGCGATTAAAAATCTCGGCACCAACGGCGGCGGTTTTTTCAACGTCAATGGCGCGCATCCGTACGAAAATCCGACGCTGTTCACCAACTGGCTTGAAATGTTGTCTATCGTAGTCATCCCCGCCGCGCTGACCTACACCTTTGGCGTCCTTTCGAAACGTCCTTTGCAAGGGTGGGTGTTGTTTTGGATTATGATGTTCTTGTTTGTTGTGGGACTGCTGTTGACGACCTGGATGGAACAAAATGGCAATCCGCAATTTGTCCCTTTTGGCGTTGACCAAAGCATGAGCGAGGAACAAGCGGGCGGCAACATGGAAGGCAAAGAAGTCCGCTTTGGCGCGGGCGGCTCAGCGTTGACCGCAACGGCGACCTCGAATGGCGCGACCGGTTCGTACAATTCCATGCACGACAGTTATATGCCGCTTGGTGGTATGATTCCGCTCGTCAACATGCTTTTGGGCGAAATTATTTTCGGCGGCTTGGGTACGGGATTCTACAGTATCATCGTGATCGCGTTGATAGGTGTTTTTATAGCGGGATTGATGGTTGGGCGCACACCCGAATATTTGGGCAAACCGCTTGATCCCACCGCCGTCAAATTTATCACACTGTACACGCTGATTGCGCCGTTGACGATTTCATTTCTCACTGCGCTTGCGGTCATTACGCCGATGGGTTTGGCGGGTCTCACGACGAATCAAGGCGCGCACGGGTTCACTGAAATTTTTTACGGCTACACCAGTTCCTTTGCCAACAACGGTCAAAATTTCGCGGGCTTGAACGCCAACTCGCTTTTTTATAATATCACCACAGCCCTGGCGATGTGGGCGGGCCGTTTTGGTTTAGGCGTTCTCGCGCTCGCGATTGCGGGGTATTTCGCCGCCCAAAAATGCCGTCCCACTACGCTTGGCACCTTGCCAACCGATTCGCTGCTCTTTGCGGTGTTGACGATTGCGGTGATTCTCATCGTCGGCGGACTCGCCTATTTTCCCGCGCTGGCAATGGGTCCACTGGTGGAACATTTGATGCTGCGGTTTTAATTGCAAAAGGATAAAGGATGAATCGCCCCGATCCCGACGCCCTGCTCGCGCGTGTCCAAAGCGAAACGCCCACGCGCGCGCGCGGCAAACTGAAAATTTTTCTCGGCTATGCGGCAGGCGTCGGCAAGACCTACGCGATGCTGCAAGCCGCGCGCCAGCTCACGCGTCAAGCCCAAGCCGTTGATGTCGTCGTCGCGTACGCCGAAACGCACGGGCGCCAAGAGACCGACGCGCTCCTCGAAGGGTTGGAAATTCTCCCGCGCAAAACAATCGAATATCGCGGCGTCACCTTGTCCGACATGGACTTGGACGCCGTTCTCGCGCGCAAGCCGCAGCTCGCGCTCGTGGACGAACTCGCGCATACGAACGCGGAGGGAATGAGACATCCCAAACGCGTGCAAGATGTGTTGGAAATTCTCGATGCGGGAATTGATGTGTATACCACGCTCAACATTCAGCATCTCGAATCGTTGAACGATGTCGTCGCGCAAATCACGGGCGTTTACGTGCGCGAGACATTGCCCGACAGTATTCTCGACGCGGCGGACGACATCGAACTGATTGACCTGCCGCCCGATGAATTGCTCACGCGTTTGCGCGACGGCAAAGTGTACGTTCCCGAACAGGCGCAGCGCGCGCTCAATAAATTTTTTCGTCAAGGCAATCTTACCGCGCTGCGCGAAATGGCGCTGCGGCGCGCGGCGATGCGCGTGGATGACCAGATGCGCGACTATATGCGGACGCGCGCGATTCCCGGGCCGTGGGCGGCGGGCGAACGCTTATTGGTTGCCGTCAGCGCGAGCGCGTTGAGCGAAAAATTGGTACGGCGCGCGCGGCATCTCGCCGATGAATTGAACGCGCAATGGTTCGTCGTCTTTGTGGAAACACGCGAGCAACTGCGTTTGTCTCAAGCGCAGCAAGACCAACTCGCGCGCACGCTTGCGCTCGCGCAAGAATTGGGCGCGCAAACGCAAACGCTCGCGGCGGATGAAATTGTTCCCGCGCTGATGGATTTTGCGCGCGCTCACAACATTACCAAAATCATCGCGGGCAAACCATTGCGTCCGCGCTGGCAAGAATTTTTGCGCGGTTCTTTGGTGCATCAACTCATTCGCGCGAGCGGCGAGATTGATGTGTATGTCATCAGCGCGCAAGCCGAACCCGCCGCGCAGCCCTTGCGCGCAAGTTGGCGCCCCCATGCGCCATTCATCCGCTATCTCTATGCCGCGCTGTTGATCGCGGCGGCAACTATCCTTGGTGTGCTAACCGACCCATTTATTTCCGCCACGAATCTGGTGATGTTCTTTCTGCTGGCGGTTGTCGTTGCCGCGCTATTTCTCGGACGCGGTCCATCCGTCTTTGCTTCGATTCTCGGCGTCTTGGCATTTGATTTTTTGTTTGTGCTGCCGCTTTTGACCTTTGCGGTGAATGACGCGGAATATCTGCTCACCTTTATCGCGTTATTTATGGTGGGGCTCGTCGTCAGTCACCTCACCGTGCGCGTGCGCGAACAAGCCGATGCCGCGCGTCAACGCGAACAAGATAACGCGACGTTGTACGCCTTGAGCCGTGATCTAGCGGTTGCCGCCGACGACAAAGATATTTTGCGCGCGCTCAAAACGAACGCCGCGCTCGTGTTTGACCGCCGCGTTATGATTTTGCTGCCGGAAAAAACGGGCCAAGACCTAACGCCCATTGCCGACGACAATTCCGAGTTAGCGGAAAATGAATATGCTGTGGCGCTTTGGGCATATGAACATGGACAAACCGCCGGACGCGATACGGACACGCTGCCTGCGGCGAAAATGCGTTTCGTGCCGCTGAAAACCGCGCGCGGGATTTTGGGCGTCATCGGCGTGACGCGTAATGATGAGAGCAAACCGCTTTCGCCATCACAGCGACGGATGTTTGATACGTTCGCCTCGCTCGTTGCAACCGCCATCGAACGCATTCAACTCGCGGACGCGGCGCGCCAAGCCCAAGTGCGTCAAGCGACCGAAGAATTGCAAAACGCGCTGCTCAATTCGATTTCGCACGATTTACGCACACCGCTCGTTTCGATTACGGGCGCGCTCACCAGTTTGCAAGAGGACGCGGCGTTGGATGACGCGACGCGTCACGCGTTGATTGAAAACGCGCGCGGCGAGACGGAACGCCTGAATCGGCTCGTCGGCAATTTGTTGGACATGACGCGCGTGGAAGCGGGCGCGCTGCATTTGCGGCTCGAACCATCGGATATGCAAGACGCGATTGGTTCCGCGCTCGAACAGTTGGAACGCCGCGCGCAAGGGCGCGAAATCCGCGTGCAGCTGCCTGAAGATTTGCCGCTCGTGCCGATGGACTTTACATTGATTGTCCAAGTGTTGGTGAATTTGATTGATAATGCGTTAAAATACTCGCAAGCGCCGATTGAAATTCGCGCGCACGCGCAAAGCGCGCAAATCCAAGTGCAAGTAATGGATCGCGGCATCGGAATCCCCGTCGAAGCGCTGCCGCATATTTTTGACCGCTTGTATCGCGTGCAGCGCCCCGAAATGGTGAGCGGCACGGGGATGGGGCTGGCGATTTGCAAAGGCATCGTCGAGGCGCACGGCGGAACGATTACGGCAGAAAATCGGTTGGGCGGCGGAACGTTGATGACGTTCACGCTGCCACTGAAAAATATTTCGGACGCTGAAAAACGCGGATGAACGCGGCAGAAAATCTTTTTCCGCGAAAATCCGCGTTCATCCGCGTCTAATTTAACGTATGGCTGACGGCGCGCGTATTCTTATCGTTGACGACGAACCCGCGATTCGGCGTTTTCTCAAAACTATTCTCACCGCGCACGGTTACACCGTGTTTGAAGCGGCGCGCGGCGAAGAAGCCATTTCACAAATGACCGCGCAGCGCCCCGACGCGATTGTTTTGGATTTGGGCTTGCCCGATCTGGACGGCGCGCAAGTGACGCGCATTATCCGCGAATGGTCGCAGACCCCCATTATTATTTTATCCGTGCGCGATGGCGAGGCGGACAAAATCGCCGCGCTTGACGCGGGCGCGGATGATTATTTGACAAAGCCGTTTGGCTCGGGTGAATTGCTCGCGCGTTTGCGTGTCGCCTTGCGACGCGCGGCGAAAAATGCGAACGCGCCCAGTTTTCAAACGGGCGCGTTGAAAATAGATTTGGCAAAACGCGTGGTGACGCTCGGCGAAAACGAAATTCAACTTACGCCAACGGAATACGATTTGCTGCGCGCGTTGGCTCTCGACGCGGACAAAGTGTTGACCCATCATCATTTGCTGCGCGCGGTGTGGGGCGTTGGCTATGATGACGAAATGCACATGCTGCGCGTCAACATCAGTAACTTGCGAAAAAAAATCGAACCCGATGCAACGCGGCCGCGCTACATTGTGACGGAACCGGGCGTGGGGTATCGTTTGCGGAATATATGACCGTCCAACGCAATTCTGGATTTTCACGAATCGCAGTAGAATAAAGGCGAGAGACGCGTGTGGTCTCTCGCTTTCGTTTGGTGGAACGCCTGCGCGTTCCGCAAATCTACCGGCGAAACGCGCGCGCTGTATCGTGCGCGCATTGATAACGCATGAACAGTTACATGAAACATAGCATTGCTGGCGCGTGCTTGGCGTTACTTGCGCTAGTTGGTTTGACCCACTGCGCTTTTGCGGCGGAACCGCCCGCAGGGGTTGTCACCACAAATCCGATCCCTACCGGCGGTCTCACTTTTGTTCCAAGACCCGAAGCGACACCAAAACCCACCAAAACAACTCCGCGCCCGCCGACTTTATTTCTGAATCCCAAACTATCCGCCGCGCTGCGCCCCGCTTTGGCGGAAATCGCCGCGCAGTTGAAATTGGACGCGGCGAAAAATAAATCGAGCGCGGATGTGGCCATTGACACGCAGCGCCGCCCCGATGCGCGTGTGTTGACTGAACGCGTATATGTCGTCGCGGATTGGTTTCCGACGGAACGCGTCAACATCGGTTCGGAAGAATTGTTGAACTTGTGGCAAGGCGTGCCCACTGCCGACGGCATCACCACGCTTTTGATGACGCCCGAAACTTTGGCGGATTTTACAGAATTGTGGGGCGCGCCCGCGTCGAATACGCAAACCGTCGCGGCGGATGAATTGGTGGAAACGTTGTGGGCGAATCACAACGCGCTCGCGTTAATGCCGTTCGATCAACTCGCCCCCAAAGTTAAAGCGCTGCATGTGGACGACCTCGACATTCTCGCGCGCGATGCGAATGTGGACGCGTATCCGCTCATCGTTCGCACCTTTATTTCCGGCGATGCCGCGCTGGCGCAAAAAATCCACGATGCGTTGGCGGACCAGACGCTGCTCACGAACCGCGATCCGAATCGCATGACAAAACTCATCATGACCGGCGTCACCGCGATTTCGCGCACGATGGCATTCAAGATTGACGCGGCGGGCGATCCTGCGTTGCCCGCGCGTGTCGTCGCCGATGTTTTGTCCGCCGCCGATTTGACGATGGTGAGCAATGAGACGCCGTTCTCGTCGAATTGCGTTCCCGAACTCGGCACGCTGCGTTTGTGCGGCAAACCAGAATATATCGAAACGTTAAAACTCGCGGGCGTAGATTTGATTTCGTCCACCGGCAATCACATGAACGATTTCGGCATTGACGCGTTCCGCGAAACATTGGACGCGTTCGACGCCAATGGATTCAAAGTGTACGGCGGCGGGCGCAATATCGAGGAGGCGAGTCGGGTATTGGTGGTCGAGGATCACGGCAACAAACTCGCGTTTCTCGGCATGAATAGCTTTGGTCCAAAAAGCGTTTGGGCAACCGATGAACGCCCCGGCGCGCAGCAGTACGATGTGGATAAACTGCATCAAGAATTGACAGAGGCGCGGCAAAAAGCGGATGTCGTTTTTCTCGATATGCAGGCGGATGAAACGTATCAATACGAACCGATTCAAGCTAACAAAGATAAATTCCGCGATGGCATTGCGAATGGCGCAGATGTGGTGACGGGCGTGCAAGCGCATCAACCGCAAGCGCTCGAATTCGCCGCCGCCGACAAAATCATTTTCTATGGTCTCGGCAATTTATTCTTTGACCAGATGCAGAGCGATAATGTGCGGCAAGGTCTCGTCGTGCGGCACACCATCTATAATGGCAGATTGTTGCAGTCGGAATTATTGCCGACGCTGCTGTACGATTACGTCCAGCCGCGTTGGGCGACGCCGGCGCAAGCGCGCGAAATTCTTGATCTCGTGTTTGGCGCGAGCAATTTCAAATAATCGCAAAAAAGCCGCGTTCTGAAGGACGCGGCTTTTTTGTGTCAAGTCGTTTGCAAAAACGCATTCACTTCCGCCATAAACGCGGCGTATTCGTCGCGGTGGATACTGTGTCCTGCGTTGGCGACGTGCGCCGCTTGTCCGCGCGCCAAACGCGCGACCACCTGTTCCGCAAGCGTCAGGTTAATCAAACTGCCGCGTTCAGCATCGCCGTACACCAACAACGTCGGACAAATAATTTTTTCCAACTCGACGCGCCAAGCGCCTGTCATATCAATTCCGCCGCTCTCCCACAAACGCGGACTGACTTGCGCTTTGCTTTCCGCCCACGCCGCGCATTCGACGTCGCTCCAACGCGGCGATTCCGCCTGACATTGCGCGCATAGCTCCGTACGCGACATTTTTCGCAAAGCGCGCAGCCAATCGAACCACGCGAACCGTTCGCGCGCCAACGCTTGCGGCGACGCGGCGGCAGGCGCATCGAACAGCGGCGGGTCTTCTAGAATCAATTTCGTCACCGCCTCTGGAAATTGCGCCGCCAGCGTCATGCCCACGCGCGCGCCAAATGAATGCCCCAGCACAATCGCGTTCGCGTGACCGCGCGCGCGCAGCAGCGCCAACGCGTCCGCGGCGTTATCGGCGTACGTATATCCCGACGGCGGCGCGTCCGATGCGCCGTGTCCGCGCAAATCGAGCGCATAGACCAAATAACGCTGTGCCAACGCGTCCGCCGTGCGCCCCCAACACAAACCGCTGTCGGTGATGCCGTGCAATAACAATAGCGGCGCGCCTTGGCCTTGAACGTGACAATGTAGTTTCACGCCGTCGCGCGTGAAATCAAATTCGGCTGGCGCAAGCTCATTCAGCATAAAATGTCCCGCAAGATTTGCGCGCGTTGTTGGCGAAAATGAACATGAATATGTTTTATTTTTGTCCTAATGGCGTAAAGATCGCGCTGCCGCGTTCGCCGAATTCATTCGTATAATTGCACGTCAAGGTTGGCGGACGCGCTTTGTATGAACAATCAAAGAGCAAGGCGTGCGGCGTTCGAGAGCCGCTTGTTTGCGCGTCGCCGGAAAAATCCACCGCGAATAAAACAGTCTTGTCGCTCGCCGCGCCGCTGACGATTCTGCCATTTAGTTTTTTGCCGTCCGCGCGTTTTTCCACAAATCCGCCGCGCAGCGCGCTGGTGATTTGCGTAAACGTCGCCTCGAAACGCGCGGAGGGTGAATCCGCAACCCAGGTTCCGCTGAATGTGGCGCTTTGCGGCGCGGCTTGAATGCCCTCTGGCGTTTGCAAAGTGAAACGCAGCAGCGCGGATTCGCCCATTTGTCCCAAATTATCAAACACCTGCGCGCGCACTTCTACAATGCCCGCGCGCGGCGCGTTCCATTGGAACGTCAAAGTTTTGTCCGTCGCGCCTTTGGCGTTCTCTTCAAGCAGCAACTGTTGTATTGTTTCGCCGGGATAACGCGCCCACAATTCGATGCGGTCCAATTCCGCCGAACCGTGCGCCCGGATTTGAATCACGGCGGGGTCGGGCAAGCTCACACGCAGCGGATTGCCTTCGAGTTGGAGTTGAATGGTTGGCGCGGGCGGCAGCTGCAGCGCCGGCGTTGGCGTCGCGGTGGGCGGCGACGCGGTGGGCGGGATGCGTGTAATGTTCAAGTTCTGCGCCAGGCGCGGCGCGTCGGGACTCACCTTGAAATTTACGCGCGGCGATTCGGCGGTGTTGCCCGTTAAATCGTAGGCGCGCACGAACGCGCTGTGCGCGCCTTCCGCGAGGTCGCCCGCCGCCAAAGTCGCGCGCAACATGGTTTGTTGCGCGGCGGATGGACTATTGACGATATCGGTTACGCGTTCATCCACATACAATTCGAGCCGCGCGATGCCATTGTTGGCGAGCGCGAGCGCTTGGACGAGCAGCGCGTCGCCGATTGGAATTTCCAAGCGTTCCCATTCCGCTTCCACCACCGGCGGCTGATTGTCAAATACGCGCACCGTGTAGCGCAGCGAATCATCGCTGGCATTTTGATTGTCATACGCGCGTAAAACAATATTGTGGGAACCGGTGGTCATGGGGGTCCACGGAATCGCGACGGCGAACGGCGTCACGCCGCCCGCTTGAATCGGCGTGACAAAAGTGACGAGTTGATTGTCCACAATCAACTCCATACGCGTCACCGCGACATCATCGGTGGCGACGCCTTGAATCAGCAGCGGCGCGCCGACTTCGGCGTCTTTGAGACCGGACGGCGCTGTAAGCATGACGCCCGGCGCGCGATTATTATTGATGACGTTCAAGTTGATTTCGGCGGGCGCGCTCGCGTTGTCGTGCGCGTCCAGCGCGATAACGCGCAGCGTATGTTTGCCCGGCGTCGGACGCGACCAAAGAAATTGATTAAAAAAAATATTTGTCGGCGCGCTCGCGACCGCTTGTTCGATTAGGACATTATTGTCGTACAATTCGAGACGCGTTACGACATCATTGTCCGCGCCGATGACGTTCAGCGCGACGCGTTGATTTGCCGAAATGGGCAATTCCGGGTCTTGCACTGTCAACTGCACGAGCGGCGGAAGCATGTCGGCAAAGGGCAGCGCGTTCGTTGGGCGCGGCGCGCTGGTGGCGCGGGACGCGGCGGTGGCGTTCGGCGCGACGGTGGCTAACGCGGCTGAATCGTTTGGTGGAACGGTCGCCGTGCCGTCCGTCAAGGCGAGAGTGGGGAACGGCGTTTGGCGCGGCGGCGTCGCGGTGGGTGAAGGGACGCAGCTCGCGAGCGGCGTCAGAGCTAACGCGAAAAAAAATAAAATACGCAAAGAAATGCCGAAACGCTTGTCCATTATGCGGCGTCCAAACTCTCGAGCGCTTGCGGCAGGCGCGGCGCCAAATCGCCCGCGACAACGCCAGCGGCGCCAATATCGCGCGCGGCAAATTCACCCGCCAACGCGTGCAAATACGCGCCGAGTCGCGCCGCTTGATACGCGATTTCTAACGCATCCAATTTTTCAGCGCGCCGCGCGGCGGCATGAATTTGCGCGGCGCAGCCCGCAATCGTGCCTGCCAACACATCGCCTGTGCCAGCGGTGGCGAGCGCAGAATTCGCAAACGGCAGCAGCGTGACGCGCCCATCCGGCGCGGCGATGACAGTGAACGCGCCTTTGAGAACGATAATCGCGTTCCATTGACGCGCCGCGTCACGCGCTACTTCAACGCGATCATTTTGGATACTTGCCACATCGGTATTGCGTAGACGCGCCATTTCGCCCGGATGCGGCGTCAGAATCGGCGGCGCGTCAAACGTCAAGGCGCGCGGCCCTTCGGACAAAGCGGCAAGAAAATTCAGCGCGTCGGCATCGAGGATGAGCGTGGGCGGCGTTTCGAGCGTATTGAAATTTTCGAGCAAGCGCGCCAAAAAGCCGCGCGCCCCTTCGCTTTGACCCAAACCGCAGCCGACGAGCAGCGCGTCGTATTCGGCATCCCACAACGCCGCGAGCAATTCATTCGCCGCGCGTGGACGCCAATCGCCCAGCCGGTCGGGCAGCGGCAAAAAAGTCGCCTCGTCAATTTTTGACGCAATGATGGGTTGCAATGTTTCGGGTAACGTGAGCGTCACCAAACCCGCGCCGACGCGACTCGCCGCGCGCGCCGCCAACACGGGCGCGCCGGTGTAATGGGCGGAACCGCACGCGAGCATTGCTTTGCCGAATGTGCCTTTATTGGCATTGCGCGGTCGTAAAGGCAGTAACGCGCGCATTTCATTGGGAGTGGCGACGGTTAGGTCAATTTCGTTCGCCCACGCTTCAGGGATTCCGATATCCGCGACGACTAATTCGCCTACCGCGTCCGCGCCGGGAAACGCGAATTGTCCGATTTTGGGAAATGCAAAGGTGACAGTCAAATCAGCGGATAGCGCTGCGGCGTCAAGCGCGCCGGTGTCGGGATCGAGTCCGGTTGGAAGGTCAATGGCGACTGTGTAAGGTTGCGGGCGAGAGGCGGATCGCGCGGGCGGCGGCGCGAACGAACGCAGCGACGGCGACGGCGAAACTGAATTGGCGCGGGCGGCGCGGACGATCTGAAGTAAATCGCGCAGCGCGCCCTCGATGGGGCGCGCGATGCCGACGCCGAGCAGCGCGTCAATGAGAATAAAAGTTTGCGCGAGCGCGGCGCGTAATTCCGCAAAAGCGGTATCCTCTTCAGCGCGTTTGTAGGGAATGCCGCGCTGCATACATGCTGCCCAATTCACATCGTCCGGCGCGGGAACGCGTCGCCAGAGATACAAACCAACGCGCGCGCCCGCGTCGCGCAGCGCGCGCGCGCAGACCAAACCATCGCCGCCGTTATTGCCGGGTCCGATGAGCGCGAGAATTTGTTGGTCGCGCGCCGCAAAACGTTCCATGATAGCTTGCGCGCTCGAGACGCCGGCGCGCTCCATCAGCGTGGGGTACGAATTGCCGGATGCGTCCGCGCGTTGTTCGAGCGCGCGCATTTGAGAGACCGTAACAAGTTTCATAATTCTGATTGTATAAACGTCGAGGTTTGTTTTTGAAAAAACAACACTTTAAAATCTTGCAATCTCCGAGATTTCGGAACTTTAGATTCCTGATGGGTTCAAGGGACAAACCTTTCAGGTTTCGAAAACCCGAAAGGTTTTGTTCCTTTCATCGAATAGGAATTCGCTCTATAGCTCGCAACGCTGCCGCGTGCCGTTTATTTCTTGTTTTGAACTTGCAGCATCTTGTGTCGCGTGTCTTGCCACAAGGCGCGCAGTTCGCGCACTTGCGCGTCGGTGGCGGAATGCTGCGCGTAATGCGTCGCGACATAGGCGTTGGTAATTTTATCAAACGCGCGCGCGCTTTCCGGCCAACGTGCGCCGAGACGCGGTAAGAATTCGAGTGGCGTCTCCGCCGCGCGGCGCTCCAAACCCGCGTTCGCCGCTTGGACAAGGAGCGCGGCGTAAATGCGCCGCACATTTTCCGCGTAAAGCGCGTGGCGCGCAAATCCGCCGCGCCGCGCGCGCGGCGGATTTGTCGGCGCGAATTTTTCAAGCGCATCCGTGTCTTGACTTGCGAATAATTCATGCTCTTGCCACTCGATGCGTCTGTTGAGCGCGCGCGCAATGAGCCAACCGCTCACGATAATGCCCAGCGCGACGCCGCCGAGCCGCAGATAAGGTAAAAGATCAATGACGATGTACGAGATTCGCTCTAAAAAGCGCTGCGCGTCCTGATTGCCGTTGCCCAAGTTGGGACCCAAACTTTGTAACATGCCGCGCAAAAAATCAAAAAATGGCGTCAACCATTCCGCGAGTAGATTCGCGACAAAAAGCAACGGAATCGCCGCGAGCGCGGCAAGGACAGCCAAGATGAGACCCAGCGGCGCGAGGAACGCAAAAAAGGCGTTGATGGCGTCGAGCGTGAAAATTTGGGTGACGGTGAAACCGAGCAGTATGGTCGCGCCTATGGCAGTTAACAGAACGAGCGCCCATTTTGCGTTGAGAGGGTATTCTTGGCCCGCCTCTTCAATGCGCGCTAGCGCGATGGCAGGGAGCGATAGCGCGAAATAGAGAAACACCCACATGCTGAACGCTACCGGCATAGTGAGGGCAGATAGTAACGCGGCGCCAAAGAAAACGACAATGCCCAAGCGAAATTGATAGCCGACCGTCCACAAGGTGAGGGGACGCTGCGCGAAACCTAAACCGCGCACAAAAGCGAAAATCAGCGCGAGCGTCGAAATTTGTTCCGTCGCGCCGCGCGCTTGCAGCATCGCAAGTCGTCCAAAATAATTGGGCAGCCAATTTATATCAGCAGACGGCAGTTCGCTGTACAAATTCAAGCGAATGACGCCAAGAATAGTCAGTCCCGCAATCGCCACTGCGAGCGCTTGCAGCAGGCGCCAGTTTTTTTGTGTGGATGGCAAAACGCGTCCCGTTTGCAGCGCAATCCAATATACGAACAAGATGCCGAGCGGCGAAACTTGGCGCGGCGCATCCGCGAGCGCGCCCAATAGCAGCGTCACCGTATAGATCCAACACGTTTCCGCCGCCGCAAGCAGTATCAGACGCAACTGCGCGCGGAGGAGATAGGAATGAGGTCGGATTTGTGGCGACGTCATGTGGATTGGAAATTGGATAATCGAAAATCAAAAATATTCGCCCGTTCCATTGTCGGCGTGGTGGTTTGCGGTTCGCGCGCTTGATAGACGATGATGCCGGGCAAGGGCGTCGGCGTCCAGTGGTCATCCAGCGAAATGAGCGCGAGATTGCGTCCGACCTGTCGCAGCCGTAACATTTCACTCAATAAATTTTCAGTGACAAGCGCCGAGACCACAATCAAAGTCGCGCCCCATGGTAGATTGGGCGACTCGCGGCGCAAGAGGGTTTCGATTGGCGACGCGACAAAATACGAGACCGCCGCGAGCGCTTCCAAGACATTGCGTAATTGTTTTGGGTCGCGTCCGGGCAAGATACGAAGTCGCTGGTCGGAATCGGGATAGGTGCCGTTGGCTACGAGACCGAACGCGTATTTTCGCTGCGCGGCAAAATTCGCCAATGAAGCGACGAGTCGAATCGCGCGCTCGGCGCGTTCGCTATCCACGCCTTGCCACGCCAATTCATAGGTGGCGACATTCAAAAACAAAACCCAATTATAGTTGATGGTTGGGTCGTACTGTTTCACTTTGAGGGCATTGTGTCGCGCGGTGGCGCGCCAGTGAATATGTTTGGGCGCGTCTTCCGGGTGATAATCGCGCAAGCCGCGCAAGCGCGTCGGGTCCTGAAAAATTTGCAGCTGCGCGCGCGTTTCGCCGAACGGTTCTTTGGGCGGCAAGCCCCATTCTTCCAAAAGATGCACGCGCGGATACACAATCAAATGGTCAACCTGCGGATACGCGATACCGCGTTCAAACAAGCCAAAAAGATCGCCGCTCGCGATCGTCGCGGGTCCAATGGCATAATAACCGCGCTTGGAACAGTCAATGTGATAATCCCAGCGCGCGCGTTCATTCCACAATAACGACGCGCGCGCTTCGAGAATGCCGGTGAGCGGCAGATGCGAAGGCGCCAAGGTTTTTTCGCGCGGCGTCAACGCCAACGGCATTTGGTCGGTGATGCGCAGCCATGCCAGAGGCAGCCATTTGCGATTGGCGACGCGCAGCGTGAGCGTCACCTGTTCGCCTTCAAAGACGCGCGTTTCGTTCAATTGCCGCTGATACGTGACGCGCAAAAACGCGAATCGCTGCCAGAGCCACGCGAGCGGCAGGGTGATGACGAGCAGCGAAGCGATGGTGAGCAGTGTCGGTTGCCCGAACATTGCCGCCAGCACGACCATCACCAATGCAAATTCGAGCCAGACAAAGGTAAACAAAAGTGGAAAGCATCAAGAATTGAGTCGCGCGCGCCGTTGTTGCTCAATCCTCAATGTTCGGCGCTCAAGGTTGTTCGACTGGCGCAGGCACGCTTTCAATGATTTCGTGAAGCAAAGCTTGGGTGGTGCGCCCGCGCAAGCGCGTTTGCGCGCTGAGAATCAAGCGGTGTGTCAATACGAACGGCGCAAGATATTTTACATCGTCCGGCAAAACAAAATCGCGCCCCTGGGTCGCGGCGAATGCTTGCGCGGCGTGATACAAATACAATGTGCCGCGCGGGCTGACGCCCAATTCAATCGCGTCGTGCGCGCGCGTGGCGCGCGCGATGGACACAATATATTCGCGGATGCTGTCTTCGACGCGGACTGTTTGCGCGGCGCGCTGCAGCTCCAAGAGCGTCGCGTTATCCAACACCGGCGCGAGCGCGTCCAACGGTTCGTGCGCCGTTTGTTCAAAGCGTTTGAGCAACGCGCTTTCTTGCGCCGCGCTTGGATAACCGAGTTCAAGACGCATCAAAAAACGGTCCACTTGCGCTTCGGGCAAAGGAAAAGTGCCTTCGAGTTCGATCGGATTTTGCGTCGCCATGACAAAGAACGGACGCGGCAAACGCATTGCGCTGCCATCCACCGTGATTTGGCGTTCTTGCATTGCCTCGAGCAGCGCGGATTGCGTGCGCGGTGTCGCGCGATTGATTTCGTCAGCGAGTAAAATTTGCGTCAAGACGGGACCGGGGCGAAATTCAAAATCCTGCGTCTTTTGATTGTAAATCGCGAGACCGGTCAAATCGCTCGGCAGCAAATCGGGCGTGAATTGAATGCGGCGAAAGGAACAAGCTAGCGATTTTGCCAGCGTTTTAGCGAGCGTGGTTTTGCCGGTGCCGGGCACATCTTCGAGCAATAAATGGCCCTCGCACAAAAGCGCGACGAACGCGAGATTGACGCTTTCCTCTTTGCCGACCATGACGCGCCCGACATTTTCGCGCAAACGCTGCGCGGCGGTGGAAATGTCCATAACGTTTGTTATTGTAGCATATCACGACGCGGCGACGCGTTGCGCGCGACGTTGTGGCGAATTTGATTTGTCTGTCAAAGAACTTGCGTTACCATCGTTTGCGCCAGCGGCGCAGCCATATGGCGCCGAGCCAACCCAACGCGTTCGCCATTAAATCAAAGAGGGTGTCTTGCGCGCTCCAGACGAGATTGATTTTGTTCGCGTCGCCATGCGTCTCGCGCAATTCTTCTTCATGGATCGCGTATTCGCCGGATTCATAGAACGCGCTCGCGCTTGCCAAGAGCGCGCCCGCGACGAGCGCGGCGTGTTCATCCGCGCGCGCGGCGAGCGCAGCCCATTGCGCGTCCGATGGCGTGTGTTTATGGAACGCGTGCAGCGCATCGAACGCCAAATTGGTGAACGCGAACGCGGTCAACGCATGCGGCAGCGCGTCCAAGCCAAAACCCGCGACGCGCCAGCGCGCTAAATCGCCTTTATAGATATTGAATTGTGGATGCGACACCATGTACGCCAACGCGACGGGCGTCACATACAACGCGTAGTACGGATTATTCACCACTGCGTCTTGCAGCATGCCGTGCGCGGCAGAGAGGCAAGCGCGTTGAGTTTGCGCGCGCGCGTCAAGCCGCCAAACCTTTGTCGCGCCGCGATACAATTCGGGCAAAAATAGCGTGAACGAATTGAGCGCGAGATGAAAAACCCACGTCGTCGGCAAGCCGAAATAATCGCGGTTTGCGCGCGCGGTGTTGACCACGCCGAGCCAGAGCGCATAACGCAGCAAGGCATGGCGATTTGGACTCATGATATTGGATTATACAGAGTCCGTATTAGTTTTCAAGATAGGCGCGGCGGCGGATTTTTTCAATCGCCGCAACGGACAGAATGATATAAAATACAAGTCAAACCGCGCGCGCGAATTTTGCCCGACGCCGCGCGCGACGCCATTTGCGCGCGGCGTTTTGATTCACTCTTTCGGAGGCGTTATGAAAAATCGCAAAATGTGGCTGTTCGCGATTCCGCTGGTCATCCTCTTTGCTTGCCTGTTATATCTCTTTGCGCCGCCCGGCGCGGATCGCGGCAACGTGGCGCAAGCGAACGAAGAAAATCGCACCCCGACTTGCGCGGTCGAAAAGCAAGCTGTCGTGGGCGATCCGCAAACAATTACGGTCAAGGCGGGCGAAAAAATCCAAACTGCCGTTGACAAGGCGCGTCCCGGCGACACGGTTTTAATTTCGTCCGGCACGTACAACGAAGGTGTGGTTGTGAAACGCAACAATATCACCGTGCGCGGCGAAGGGCAGGGCGATACGCGTCCTGTGCTGGACGGTCAAAAGCAAATTGGCAACGGCATCATTGCCTGCGGCGACCAGTTTGTCGTCGAAAATTTAATTATCAAAAACTATCAGGCGAACGGCATTCTCATCAATGGCTCGGACGGCGTGACCCTGCGCGGCATCTTTGCCGATTCGACGGGCGAGTATGGCTTGTTCCCCGTCCATTCCAAAAATATTTTGATGGAAAATAATATCGTCACGGGCGCGAGCGACGCGGCTTTGTATATCGGACAATCTGAAAATGTCATGATTCGCGATAATGAAGCGTACGGCAACGTGACGGGTTTGGAATTTGAAAATACGTCGAACGGCGTCGCCGACAATAACTATTTGCATAACAATACTAGCGGCTTGCTCGTTTTTGTTTTGCCTGACCTGGCGCGCAAAGAGACAACGAATAATCAGCTCATCAATAATCGCATCATCGGCAACAATCTGGAAAATTTCGGCAAGCCCGGCAGCGTCGTCTCGCGCGTTCCGCCCGGTGTCGGTATCGTTTTATTGGGGCCCGATGGCACCGAGATTACGCGGAATGAAATTCGCGACAATCGCAGCGCGGCGATTGCGCTGGTATCGCTCCACACTTTTTTCAGCGACCGCGCTGAATTTGATGTTGGCACGGAACCGGAAAATAATCATATCTACGGTAATATTATCGAAAACAACGCCTTTGACCCGCATCCATCCGCCAAAGCATTTGGCTTTCCCGCCGTCGCGTTGATTTGGGATGGTTCGGGCGTAAACAATCGTTGGGAACAACCCGGCGTCTCTTCGTTCCCGCCGATGCTGCCCGATTCATCGTGGTCGCCGCTCTTGAGCAACGCGTATTCGCGCCTTTTGGCGTTGGCGCGAAAATTTTTGTAAAGCGCATAGCGCAATGCAGCGTCCTGAAATCCAAAACTAAAAATCAGAAAGCAAAAATCAAAAATGACTCTACCACACTGGGACCTCTCCAATATTTTTCCTTCGCTTGAATCAGCGGAATTCGAGCAAGGGTTCGCGAAGGTCGTCGCGCGCGTGAACGCGCTCGCGGAATTGTTTGACGAATATCACATCGCGCGCGCGCCCGACGCGGTGACAAATGCCGAGACCGCGCGCGTATTCGATTTGGTCTTGAACACCTATAACGCGACGTTCGATGAAACGCGTCCCGTCATGGCGTACATTCAATCATTTGTCGCCACCGATTCGCGTAATGCGTTGGCGCAAGCGCGCGCGAGCGCGCTGCAAATTCAGCTCGTCACGCTGTCAAAACTCGGCGCCCGACTCGTCGCTTGGCTCGGGTCGCTCGACCAAGCCGCGCTCGTCGCCCAATCGGCGACGGCGCGCGCGCATGAATATGCGTTGAGCCGCGCGCGCGTCGAGGCGGCGCATCAAATGTCGCCGGTCGAAGAAGAACTCGCGATGGAATTGAATTTGTCGGGCGGCAGCGCGTGGGCGCGTCTGCACGGCAACGTCACTTCGCAAATCATGGTGGAGGTGGAACTGGATGGCGCGGCGCAAACGCTGCCGATGAGCGCGGCGCGCAATCTCGCGTCCGACGCGCGCCGCGAGACGCGCGCGCGCGCGCATTATGCCGAACTCGCCGCGTGGGAAAAATACGCTGTGCCGCTCGCCGCCGCGCTCAATAGCATCAAAGGACAAATGAATACGCTCTCGGCGCGGCGTCATTGGGCAACCGCGCTGGACCAAGCCATTTTCGACGCGGCGATTGACCGCGCGACGCTCGACGCGATGCTGTTCGCCGCGCGCGAGTCGTTTCCCGCTTTTCGCCGTTACCTCCGCGCCAAAGCGCGCGCGCTGCATGTAGAACAGTTGACGTTTTACGACCTCTTTGCTCCGCTCGGCGCGGACGCGCGCGTCTGGTCGTACGATGACGCGCGCGCCTTTATTCTCATGCACTTTGGTTCCTATTCCGAAAAAATGCAGGCGTTGGCGCGACGCGCGTTCGACGAACATTGGATTGATGCCGAGCCGCGCGCGGGGAAACGCGATGGCGCGTTTTGCATGTCCGTCCGCGCGGGCGAGTCGCGCGTCCTATCCAATTTCAAACCCACGTTCGGCGGCATGAGCACGCTCGCGCATGAATTGGGACATGCTTATCATAATCTCGTATTGGCGCCGCGCACCAGCATTCAGCGCGACACGCCGATGACGTTGGCGGAAACGGCGAGTATTTTTTGCGAGACGATAGTGAAACAAGCGGCGCTGCGCGAGGCGGACGCGGCGGAACAGCTGGCGATTTTGGAAAATTCGCTGCAAGGTTCGTGTCAAGTGGTGGTGGACATTACGAGTCGCTTTTTGTTCGAGAGTCGCGTGTTCGATGGTCGGCGCGCGCGTGAATGGTCGGCGCGGGAATTGTGCGACTTGATGCTCGACGCGCAAAAGGAAACGTATGGCGACGGGTTGGATCCGAACGCATTGCATCCGTACATGTGGGCGGCGAAACCGCATTATTATCGCGACAGCATGGCGTTTTATAATTTTCCGTATATGTTTGGGTTGTTGTTTGGACTCGGCTTGTACGCGCAGTATCAGCAAAATCCGTCGGAATTCAAAACAAATTATGACGCGTTATTATCGTCCACCGGCATGGCGGACGCGGCAACGCTCACCGCGCGTTTCGGTTTTGATATTCGCCAGCCCGATTTCTGGCGCGCGAGTTTAAAGACGATTGAACAGGAAATCGAACGCTTTGAAGATTTGGTGAAATGAAACGGTCAAATCAAGACGCGCCGTTTTCTATTTGCGCGGATTGACGATAGCGGCATTCGCGGCTGCGGCGCCGGTGACAGCTGTGTCCGAAATCGCGAGGCGCTGCGTCAGCGTTTGTGGCGCGCCATGAACGCGTCGAGCGCCTCCAACGCGCGTGACACGCCGCCCGCCGCGCGAAACGAGTCGCCGATTTTGCGGCTGCCGGCGCGGTACCGTTCGTCTTGCATCACCCGTTCCGTTTGCGCGCGCAGCGCCTGCGGCGAAATTTTGCGCGAGTCAATTTGCGCGCCCGCGCCCAACTGTTCTACGCGATACGCGATAAAATCTTGGTCGCCGCCTTGCGGCGCCAAAAGCATTGGCGTCCCGAACCATGCCGCTTCGCTTACGCTGTTCATGCCCGCGTGAGTGATAAACGCGCGGGCGCGCGGCAAGACTTGGAGCTGCAACACATACGGCTCGGCGCGAATGTGCGCGGGCAGCGCGCCCAGTTCCTCAACGCGCACGCGATTGCCCAACGCGACAAGCACGCGATACGGCGCGTCGCGGAACGCTTCCACGCATACGCGGAAAAAATCGGCGCGGTCATTGAATAACGTGCCGAGCGAAATATACACCAACGGTTGTCCGTCCATCCAATCGCGCGGCAGCGGCGGCGCGTCATGACGCGGTTCAATCAGCGGACCGATAAACTGAAACGCGTCGCCGAAACGGTCGCCGCCGATTTGAAAATAACGCGAAGTGGCGAGCAGCGTCAGGGCGGCGGGATTGACAAAGAAATCGAGAAACCACGGCGAACGCGCTTGATACCGCAGCCATAGCTGCGCGGCGCGCGCTTGATATTTGGCGAGCTGCGCGGCGATATACAGCGGATTGCTCAACATTCCGCGCGTCAATTTGGTGCGGCGGGGCCACGCCAAAAAATTTCGCGAACCGATATACAGGATGGCGCAAAACGTGACGGCGGGCATGCGCAATAATTGCGCGACATGACTGCCCCACGGACACATCGTGTCGTACAAAATTAAATCAGGTTGCAGCGCGCGAGCTTGGTCCAAACAATACGGCAAAACTCGCTGCGCCTGTTCCAAAATCAAGTCCATCGCTTTGAACGGCGCAAGCACGTCCTGACGCGGCACAAAATCATACGTCAAAGGCACGGCGCGAAATTCCGCGCCTGTCGCTTGCACTTTGTCTTGAAATGCGGGCGTGTCAAAAAAAATCACGCGGTCGCCGCGTTCCACCAATGCGCGCACGAGCGCCAAGGCGGGGTTGACATGCCCTGTCGCGGGAATGTTAAAGAAACAAATCGTCGCCATGCGCCGCATTTTACCAATGAATTTGTATGTTACAATGCGAAAATTCGCGCGCGCGGCGGCGGTTTTTTTTATCCATTCTCAGATATTTCTAAAATTGGTTTCAGGCGGGTATCATCGCGCGCGCGCTAAAATGAGTCGCCAAATCCAGTATTCGAACAACATGAAATTGCCCAACCCGCATTCTCTGCGGCGTTAGAGAACGTCTTGTGACGCGGATGTTCGCGCAATCAAGCGCTAGGATTTTTAAATCGTTGATTCGTTAAATCAAATTTCAGGAGTTTGTATGTCCACAATTATTGTCGTACGCAAGGGTACGCAAGCATGTATTGCCGCCGATTCCATGACGACGTGGGGCGGGCATATTCGTCAACGTCAAGATTTTGGCCTCGACAATGGCAAAGTCTTTCAATATCACGACGCCTATATCGGTATGGTCGGTTTCGCCGGGCATCAAATGGTTTTGAAAAGTTATCTCTCTACGCTCAAAGAAAAAGCCGACCTCTCTTCCGCCGAAGCGATTTTTGAATTTTGGCGCAAGATGCACAAAGAGCTCAAAGACCAATACTTTGTCAATCCGCGCGACGACAAGGATGACCCATACGAATCGTCGCGCATTCTCGCGTTGATTTGCAATCCGTTTGGCACATTCTATGTGACCGATATGCGCTCCGTCGCCAATTTTTCCAAATTCTGGGCAATCGGTTCGGGCCAAGAATACGCGCTCGGCGCGCTGCATGCCAATTACCATCGCTACAAAACGCCGTTAGAGATTGCCAAAGCGTCTCTGGCGGCGGCGTGCGAATTTGATTTGCACAGCGATCATCCGTGCGTTTATTACACTGTTAAACTGCAGCGCGCGTCCAAAGCGAAATGACGCGCGCTAGATAATGCGAAAAGACACAAGGAGCAAAAGAATATGACCACGCAAAAAAAGATTAGCGCGATTGCTTTGGCGATCATCGGCATTGTGGCGGCGGTGTGTATGCTGTTCGGTATCTATGGCGTCTGGTGGACAGCCGGCACAGTCAATACTGCCGCGCTGAACCTCTTGTCCTCTGTCGAGAACAACGCGCGACAGTCGAGCGAGTTGTTGACTCTGGTGGATACGGCGGTGGGCAGTGTGCAAACTAATGTCTCTGATATTGAAACGCGCGTCGCCACGGTCGGCGTCAATCTCAGCGAGAATCCCGTGATTCTAAACGCGCTCCGACAACAATATGATGAGCGCGCTTCGCCGGAACTGCGTACGCTCTTGCAAAGCGCGCGCGCGGCGCGCGTCGCGCTGGCTCGCACCGCTTCGCTCGCGGCAGCCGCGAACGCGAATCCGTTTACAGCTACGTTCGCGCCCGATATGGCGCGCGCGCAAGCGTTAGACGCGGCATTGGATGAAGCGGAACAAGAATTGTTGCGCGTCGGTCTGGAAATCCGCGATTTAAAAGTGGATGCGACGCAAGCCGTTACCGGCGGCATCACCGCGCGTTTGCAGCGCATTGACGGCGCGCTCCAAGTCGCGCGCGATGCGACCAATGATTTGAATCAAAGGGCGAATACGACCATGACAAACGCGATTGCGCGGCAAGCAAGTTTCCCCTCCACAGTGAACATGATTGCTTTTGGTATTACGGTAGTGATGGCTGCGGCTTTGATTGGCGGCGTCGCGTTGGCGTGGTCGAGTATTTCGTATCTGCAAAGCGGCGGCAGACGCATCGAAACTTTTTTGGGACGTTTTAACGCGAACGTTGGCTAAATGCTTGAATCGCGTATGGTTTCACCCGCGTCAAAACAAAAAGCGGATTGGGCAAGCATCCTCGTGTGTGGCTTGCTATTCGTCTGGGTCTGCGGCTGCGCGCTCTTGACGCAAATGAGCGCGCTCGTGGTGGCATCTGAACCGGGCACGTTTTTGCGGCGCGCGGATATTACCACCGCGCAAATCTTTGCGAGCGCGGCGGTAATACAGGGTCTCGCGCTGCTCCTGCCGCTTTTGCCCTTGGCTTGGTTGTGGCGCGCGCCGCGTTATCGCGGCATATTTCGCGCGTGGCTTGGCGCGACCATATTTCTTTTGGCGCTTGCGCCCGCGCGCCTCGCGCCCGTCACCGCTTCGCAAACGCTTTTGCTCGCGCAAATTCTGCTCGCGCTCGCGTTCGCCGGCGTCTTGTGGCTGCGCACTAATCGCGGCGCGCTGTTGGAACGCGCCGCGTCGAATGCGCTCGCGCTCGCGGTGTTTTGCGGAATTGGTTTGGCGCTGCCTTGGGTGGCATGGGGCGCGCTCGGCTCGCTGACCGATGTGATATTGGGCATTCTCAACGCAGGCGCATTCGCGTTGGCGGCGACGATGCTATTGACACGCGTATGGCTGCGCGGAATGGCGTCCGACACGCGCGGCGCGGGTTGGGATATTACGCTGGGCGGTTTTGTCGTCGGCGCGGTCCTTTTGGTGATGGGCAGCGCGCTTGGATTCAACGGCGTTCAATTATGGTTTATGCTGCCGCTCGCCGCGCTGGGTTGGCTGGTGATGGGTTTGGCGCACGTCAATTTTCAAACAGCGCGCGGCTGGAATGAGCGCGCGCTGTTCGCGCTGCTCGCGTTGACTGCCGCCGCGCCGCTGTTGCTGCTTGATCCCAAGGCGGGAATTTTGGTGGCAGTCATCGGCGCTGGCGAGTTGATAATGTATGTGTTGGGCGCGACCGCGTTAATGACGCTGGGCGCGTGGTCGTTGGGTATTATTCTGTTTGTTTCACGAAAGCGGCTGTTGGCGTGGCGGGACGCGCGATGGATGTGGCTCGGCGCGGGCATCGCGGCGAGCGCGGCGCTCTTGTTGTACGGATTCGTCGGACAACCGGGTTTGTACGGCGACCAAGTTTTTATCATTCTAAAAAATCAAGCTGATGTTTCCGCGGCGAAAAATAACGCGGACTATAACGCGCGGCGCGTGTGGGCGCATAAAACTTTGACCGACCATGCCGCGCAAACACAAGCAGAGCTGCGCGCGTCGCTGACGCAATTCGGTATTGCGTACACCCCATACTATTTGGTGAATGCGATACAGGCGGACGCGGACTATTGGCTCGTCTGGTTGCTTGTATCGGGCGCTGAAGTGGACCGCATTTTGCCTGCGCCGGTGATGCGCCCGCTGCCCGCCAAACCGCCAATGGCGCGCGGACAAGATACCGTCGCGCCGACCAGTCCTGATTGGAATTTGACATTGATTGGCGCGAATCGCGTGTGGCAAGATTTCAATGTGCGCGGGCAGGGCATTCTCATCGGCCAATCCGATTCGGGCGTGGATGGCGCGCATCCGGAATTGTCCGCGCAATATCGCGGTCGCGACGGCAATAACGATTACAACTGGCTTGACCCGTGGTTTCATACGACGCGGCCGACGGATATTGGCGGTCACGGCACGCACACGCTCGGCTCGATTTTGGGAAAACGAGTCGGCGTCGCGCCTGAGGCAGAATGGATTGGCTGCGTGAATCTCGCGCGCAATTTGGGCAACCCCGGTTTGTATTTGAACTGTATGCAATTTTTGCTCGCGCCCTATCCGCAAAACGGCGATGCGCTGCGCGATGGCGCTCCGACGCGCGGCGCGATGATTTTAAACAACAGTTGGGGCTGTCCTCAAATCGAGGGCTGTGACGCGAACGCGCTGGTGGCGGCGGTGCGCGCGTTGCGTGACGCAGGCGTCTTTGTCGTCGCGTCGGCGGGAAATGATGGTCCCGGTTGCAGCAGCATTCAAGACCCGATTGCGCTGTATGACGATGTATTTTCGGTGGGCGCCATAGATCGCAATCGCCGCCTTGCGGATTTTTCGAGTCGGGGTCCGGTGCTTGCGGACGGCAGCGGACGCGTGAAACCGGATATTGCCGCGCCGGGTGTGGCGGTCAATTCAGCCATGCCTGACGGAACATACGCGGAAAATTCGGGAACGTCTATGGCGGGCCCGCATGTGGCGGGTGTCGTCGCGCTATTGTGGTCGGCGAATCCAAAATTGATTGGCGCTATTGACGCAACCGAAGAAATTTTGCGCGCGACCGCGCAGCGCGTGGATGTGGCGACAGAACAAATCGTGTGCGGCGACCCGAACGCGACGCCAAATGATTTTGTCGGATACGGCATTGTGGATGCGTACGCGGCGGTGAAACGCGCGCTCGCCCGATAAATTTTTCGAGAGCGCATCTTGCGCCAAGGAACGTCAAGAACAAAAAACACAACGCATTTTCGCGTTGTGTTTTTTTGTTGCGCCATTGTGGTCGCGCAAGGCGCGTGTTAACGCAGCACAAAATTTTCAAGTTGTGTCAACTGTTCCAACTCGCGCGCATTAGTGGACACCATGTCGCCATGTTGCGAGAGCGCGAGCGCGGCGAGCATCGCGCCGCACCGCAAACCTTGCGCCAAGTCGCCATCCAACCAACCGTGCAATACGCCCGCGACGAACGCGTCGCCCGCGCCCAAGCGGTCAATGATTTGGGTCGGCGGCGCGGGCGCGTGAAAAATATTTTTACCATCATACGCCAGCGCGCCATCCGCGTCGAGCGTGAGAATGACGCATTGCGCGCGGCTTGCCGCCAATAATTGCCGCGCCAATTCTTCCGGCGCGCCGCGCAAACCGAACACGCGGCGCGCGTCCGCGCGCGCGCAAAACAACAGCGTCACATCTGGAATCAATTCGCGCAATGTACGCGCGGCGATTTGCGGCGCCCACAATTTTTGGCGATAGTTGATATCGAAACTGACGGGCACGCGGGCGCGCCGCGCGCGCCGCAGCGTTTGCCGCGTAAGCTCTAATGAATTTTCCGATAGGGCGGGCGTGATGCCGGTCAAATGCAAAACGCGCGTGTTCAACAACAGCGCCCAATTTATTTGCGCGCGCGTCAACTGCGCCGCGCCCGAATGCGCGCGGTCATACGTCACCTGAATCGGTCGCGGCGGCGCGGCAAATTCGACAAAGTACAAACCCATGCGCGCGTCGGCGCGCCACACGACGCCGTCCAAATTTACGCCCGCTTGGCGTAATTCATTTGCGGCTCGCTGTCCGAGTGGATTGTTCGCAAGCGCGCCTACCCACGCGCTGCGTCTGCCTAAACGCGCGAGCGCGCTTGCGACATTCGATTCCGCGCCGCCGACATGCACGCGCAGCGCGGTGGCGTGTTCCAGCCGTTCGCCGACGGGAACGCTCAAACGCAGCATTGTTTCGCCCAAGGCGGTGACATCAAAACGCGGCGCGGTCATATTTTGCTTGCTCCCACGCCGCGCGCAGCGCCGCGCCGCGCGCGAAAATTTCCTCGATGCTCTGCGCGTTGTTCGTTAACAAGGCGCTGCCGACGCCGACGGCTGCCGCGCCCGCGCGCGCGTACGCGGAAATATTTTGGATCGAAACGCCGCCCGTCGGCACAAATTCAATGTCGTCTAGCGGCGCGCGCAGCGCGCCGAGATACGCAGGCCCCAGCAGGTCCGCCGGAAATAATTTCACCATGCGGCAGCCGGCCGTCAGTGCGGTTTGCGCTTCGGTGGCGGTAAATACGCCGGGCAAATGTAACAGCGCTTGGGCGCAGGCCCAGTTCACCGTCGCCGCGTCGAAATTGGGCGAGATGAGAAATTGCGCGCCTGCCGCCAACGCTTGTTCGGCTTGGGCGCGTGTGCGGACGGTGCCGGCGCCGACGAGCATGGTATCTGCGAACGCGGCGCGCAGCTGCGCGATGGCTTGCTGCGCGCCCGGCGTGTTTAGCGTGACTTCGATAGTTGGAATTCGCGCGGAACGTAGCGCGTCCGCCGCGCGCAAAATATGTTGGACGGAAAAATCGCCGCGCACGATGGCGATAATGCCGTTCTGTTTGAGGCGCTCGGCGGTGGTTTGAATTGAAATGGACATGACTCTTTTTCGCGCAAGACCGCGCGGATTTTATGTTTGACGAATCGAAATGCGCGTAGGATAATCCAGTTTACATCCAATCGGCGCGGTGTATCGTAAATCAAAAATCAAAAAAACAAAAACCTAAAACCCCAAAAACCCAATATGTTTCCTTCTACTATCCAAGTCATGGACCAAGCGCTCGCCGCGCGCAATTATGTGGCTGACCGCGGGTTGGTCACTGCGGCGTTTCTGGCGCTCAAATTAACCAAACCATTATTTCTCGAAGGCGAAGCGGGCGTCGGCAAAACTGAAATCGCCAAAGCGTTGGCGGATATTTTGCAAACCGATTTAATTCGTTTGCAGTGTTACGAAGGGTTGGATATTAACCACGCGGTGTATGAATGGAATTATGCGCGCCAACTATTGGAATTGCGCGCGCATGACAACGCGAGCGCGACGCGCCCTGCGCCCAATATCTTTGCGCCCGAATTTCTCATCAAACGCCCGCTCTTGCAAGCGATTGAAGAATCGCGCGCGCGCGCGCCGGTTTTGTTGATTGATGAAGTGGACCGCAGCGATACGGAATTCGAAGCGTACTTGCTCGAGCTCTTGAGCGATTGGCAAATCACGATTCCTGAACTTGGCACGCTCAAAGCGACGCATCCGCCGATCGTCGTCATTACCTCGAATCGCACGCGTGAATTGCACGACGCGCTTAAACGGCGTTGCATTTATTATTGGATTGATTATCCGAATTTCGACAAAGAACTCGCTATCGTGCGCGCCAAAGCGCCCCAAGTCAGCGCGCAGTTGACGGAGCAGGTGGTGGCGTTTATTCAAGAGTTACGCGCGCGCGAATTGTACAAAATGCCCGGCGTCGCGGAAACGTTGGATTGGGCGAGCGCGCTCGCCGCGTTGGATCAGACCGCGTTGGATGAGCGCGTGGTTAATGAAACGCTCGGCGTGATTTTGAAATATCAGGACGATGTGGAACAGGTGCGCGGCGGCGTGGCGGATGAATTGACCGCGCGCGCGAAAAGTTTTCGCGAATTGGGTTATGACCGCGCCACGCGTTGAGCGAAAGCATGACGATGATAAGGCGGTCAGAATGGTTATCGGCGCAATGAGTCAATGGGATTTGTATCAAGCGGGCGCGTATCAAGCGGGCGGTCAGCTCGCGCATAATCTCGTCGTTTTTACGCGTCTCTTGCGCCATCTCGGTATAAATGTCAGCGCCACCCAAGCGCATGATTTCGCGCACGCGCTGCCATATCTCGACGCGACGCAGCGCCGCGAATTCAAGGACGCGGCGCGCTGTCTTTTGGTTACGCGACGCGATGACTTGGCGTTATTCGACCAGGCGTTCGAGTGGTTTTGGAAAGCGCGCGAGTACAGCGCGGACGCGCGGCGCGCGGCGCGCGCGGTGACGCCCGGTTTCGCCAAACCGCCGCCGCCGACGCGTTTTCAAGCGACTGCCGTTGCGCCGTTGAGCGCCGACCCGCTCCCGCAGCAAGGCAAAATCGTCGTGATTCAAACTTATTCGGCGCAAGAGATTTTGCGGCGCAAGGATTTTGGTTCATTCACGCGCGCCGAAGTCGAAGAAGCGAAAAAGTTGATGCGCGCGCTGTCGTGGCGCACGGGTGAACGCGCGACGCGACGCAAAGAACGCGGCGGCGTTGAATTTTTTGACGCGCGCGCGACGATGCGGCGCAATCTGAAATATGGCGGCGAGCTGCTCGAACCGTTGTGGCGCAAGACTAAATACAAGCCGCGCCCGTTGGTGATGTTGTGCGACATTAGCGGTTCGATGGAAAATTATTCGCGGATGTTACTGCATTTTGCGCACGCTTGGATGGCGGCTCCGCATACGCGTGACGCGCAGATCGAGTGTTTTGTTTTTGGCACGCGCTTGACGCGTATCACGCGCCAGTTACGCACGCGCAGCGTAGAGCGCGCGCTGCGCGAGGTGGCAGAGACGGTGGTGGATTGGTCGGGCGGCACACGGATTGGCGACGCTCTCAAGACGTTTAATTTTGTGTGGGCGCGGCGTGTGCTGCGTCCCGGCGCGGTGGTTTTGATTATTAGCGATGGCTGGGACCGCGGCGAACCAAAACTGTTGGCGCGCGAAATGGCGCGCTTGCGTAAAAGCGTGTACCGCGTTATTTGGTTGAATCCGCTGATTGCGTCCGACGATTACGCGCCGTTGACGTTGGGACTCCAAGCCGCGCTCCCGTATGTGGACGATTTTTTGCCGGCGCACAATCTGGCGTCGTTTGAAGATTTGGCGCGGCTGTTGAGCCGCTTGCCGCTTACGGGCGCGTCGCGGTTGCCGCCCCGTCAATAATAGTTTTGTTGCCGCAGAGTTTTGAGGCGGCTTTTTTTTATCTCGCTCGTCAACTCGGATGCGTAAATTATTTTCGCCCAACGTCGCATTGTCGGATGGCGCGCGCTCACAGCTGGCGCAGGCGTTATTGCGCGCGCAAGCGGACAGTGTGCGCCCCGTCGCGTTTGGGTTGGGCGTTTTGTACGCCGTATTCGCGCTGTTGCATTGGCTCGCGCTGCCATCGGAAGATAGCGCGCGCATGACATTTGTGGCGGGTTTGTCCGCGCTGATTTATTTCGCGATCTATGGATATTTGCGGGCGCGCGTTTTGCCCGATGCGTGGGTGTATCCGCTTAGCTTGACATTGTATGCAGGCGCTGTTTTGAACGGCGTGCTGCATTTGTATTTTTCCGATGACCTGCTGCCAAGCGTTGGCATCGCGTTGTGTCTAATTGGCGCGGGTATTTTCTTACTATCGCGGCGTTGGTTGGCGGCGGCGTTGGGGTTGACATTAGCGAGTTGGGGGTGGCTAGTTTGGACGCGGGCGCCGCTGGCGGATGCCGTGTATTTTAGCTTGCTCTTGGGCGGCGCGACGGTCATTGCCAGTTTAGCGTTCATATTGCGGCGGCGTACGTTGCTGCGCGTTGAAACGCTGCGTTTGGACGCGCAGGCGCATGCCGCCGAATTGGAGCGCGCGGTCGCGGCAGCGCGGCGTACCGAGAAATCGCTGCACGAGACAGAAGCGCGTTATCGCAATTTGGTGGAACAACTGCCCGCCGCGACCTTTATTGACGCGCTGGACGCGAACGCGACGACTTTGTACATTAGCCCGCAAATTCAAGCTATGACCGGTTATACGCCGACCGAGTGGATGACGAACGCGCAGTTATGGGAAAATATTTTGCATTCCGCCGACCGCGCGCGCGTATTGGAGGCGACGCGGCTGCATAATGAAAGTGGCGTGTTGTTTGACCAAGAATATCGCCTCTTGGCGCGCGATGGGCGCGTCGTATGGGTGCATGACAAGGCGGTGTTGGTGCGCGACGCGCAAGGCAAAGGGTTGTATTCGCAAGGTTATTTGGCGGATATTACGCCGCGCAAATTGGCGGAAGAACACGCGCGTCGGCGCGAAGCGATTTTGGAAGCGGTGAGTTTTGCCGCCACCGCGTTTTTGCGCGCGCCGCGTTGGGAACAACAGGTTGCCGAGACGTTGTTGCGTTTGGGCCAAGCCGCGCAAACCAGTCGGGTGTACATTTTCGAGAGTCATACCGACGCGCAGGGGACGTTGTTGACGAGCATTCGTTACGAGTGGACGGCGCCCGGCATTATGCCGTTGAATCAAGACGGGGCGTTTCAAAATTTGCCGATCATCGAAGCAGGTTACGAACGCTGGGTTACGCAATTTAAAATGGGTTTGGCGGTGCATGGACGCATCCGCGATTTTCCCGCAAACGAACGCGCGCTGTCGGCGCAGCAGCAAATTCTCTCGATTGCGGCGGTGCCGATTTTTGTGGGCGCGGAATGGTGGGGTTGCATCGGATTGGATTCATGCGTCGAAGAGCGCGAATGGTCGCAAGCGGAATTGGACGCGCTGCAAACCGCCGCGGATATGTTTGGCGCGGCGATTCAGCGCGAGCGCGCGGAACAAACGTTGGCGGAGGCGCGCGATCAAGCTGTGGAAGCATCGCGTTTGAAATCGGACTTTTTGGCGATGATGAGCCATGAGATTCGAACGCCGCTGAATAGCATCGTGGGGATGTCCGAATTGCTGCTTGAAACCGGTTTGACGACAGAGCAGCGTGATTATATAAAATTGGCGCGGCACGCGACGGATGCGCTGTTGGTTATCCTGAACGATATTTTGGATTTTAGCAAAATCGAAGCGGGCAAGCTGTCGCTTGAATTAGTGGATTTTCATTTGCCCGATTTGATGCGGATGGCGCAAGAAGTTATCGAGCCGCAGGCGCGCGCAAAAGGTTTGAACTTGCGGTCCGAGTTAACGCGAGAATTGCCAGAACATTTTATCGGCGACGCGGGACGGATTCGGCAAACGCTGTTCAATCTCTTGAGCAACGCGGTAAAATTTACAATGCAAGGCGAAATCGCGCTAACCGTGCGTCCCATATTGGAGCGGGCTGGCGCGTCCGTGTCCGCAGATACGCTTTGGTTACGATTCGAGGTGCGAGATACGGGGATTGGTTTGAGCGAGTCCGCACGCGCTCGCTTGTTCGAGCCATTCATGCAAGCGGATATGAGTATTACGCGCCGTTTTGGCGGAACGGGTTTGGGACTCGCTATCAGCAAACGCCTGATTGAATTGATGGGCGGCGAAATCGGCGTCGAGAGCGTGGAAGGAATGGGCTCGACGTTTTGGTTTGCGCTGCCGTTGCAAGTGACGCAAGACGATGTTCGGACTTTTGATGCGTCGTCGCAAGAACTCGGGCGCGCGGACCCGACGATGGCCGCGCGCATATCCCAAGTCGCGCGCGTGTTGGTGGTGGAAGACAATACGACGAATCAACGTCTCGCGCAGCTCCAACTATCGAAATTAGGAATTAAAAATGTTTCCGTCGCGCGGACGGGCGCGGATGCGCTGATGGCGTTGGCGGGGGCGCGGCGTATGGGGGCGCCGTACACATTGATCTTGATGGATTGTCAGATGCCGGATATGGATGGCTTTGAGACGACGCGCGCGCTGCGCGCGTTGGAACAAGCTGACGGGCGGCGCGTGCCGATTGTGGCGATTACGGCGAATGTAATGCCGGGCGCGCGCGAGGCGTGTTTGGCGGCGGGGATGGACGATTATTTGAGCAAGCCAGTGCGCTTGAATATGTTGCAGCGAGTTTTGGCGCGTTGGCACGCGCTGCCTGACGCGGTGGCGATGCGAACGGACGCGCGGCGCGACGTGTCAGCAATGGCGCCATTGGTTACGTGGGACCCGGCGACGCTGGAAAATTTTCGCGCAATGGAAACGGCCGAGACGGTGGGCGCGACAGACCAATTGTTGGAGACTTTTATGGCAGAGACGGGCGCGCAATTGGAAAAGATGGAAGCGGGATTGCGCGATAAAGATTTTGAATCGCTGCGCCGCGCCGCGCATTCCATCAAAGGCGCCGCCGCGAGTTTGGGCGCATACGAATTGACGGCGCGCGCGGCGAAAATCGAAGAGCTCGTCAAAAATCAGTCGGGCCAAGGATTGGCAGAATTGTTGCCCGATTTGCGGGATGAGTTTGAACGCGTTAAAGCGGCGTTGAAAATGGAATTGCAACGCAAGACGAGGTAACGATGCAGCCAGCTTGCTTTGCGCCCAATCATGCCTTGTTCGCCCGCGCGTGGCGTCAATTTACCACGCGGCGCGCGCTGGCGCGCGACTTGGACCCCTTGGTAGCGCGTTCGTGGCAGCGCAGCGCGCCGCGTCTGAATCCGCGCGCCGCGCCGCAATGGAGTTACTTGGGCAAAGCGGCCTTGGCGCGCACGCGTGAAAAACATGCCGCGCTGTTGGCGCTCGCGCGTCCGTTGATGGAGGACATTTACCAATTCATTGAAGGGACAGGCGCATATATTGGCTTGACGGATAAATCGCATTGTCTGTTGGAAGAATTGGGCGACAGGAATATTTCGCGCGCGCTGCACGGTTTGGGTATTCGCCCGGGCGTATTTTTGGATGAGAGTCGCGCCGGCACAAACGGTTTCGCGGTGGCGTTGACCGAAAGCGCGCCCGCGCAGATTGTGGGGGCGGAACATTTCTTGGCGGTGTTTCATTCCTACAGTTCGATCGCGGCGCCGGTGTTTGACTTGGACGGTTCGTTGGTGGGCGCGGTCGGCGTTATGCAGCGCGTCAATCATTATACGCCGCACGTATTGGGCATTGTGGTCGCGGCGGCTAGGGCGATTGAAAATCAACTGTCCGCTGAATTCTTGATGCGCGAAGCGAACGAACGCGCGAGCGAATTGAACGCGGCGTTGGAAGCGATTTCGGACGGCGTTTTGGCATGGAACGCGCAAGGCGTTGTGACGCATTTGAATGAGCAGGGCGGCGCGCTATTGGGTTTGGCGCCGAATTTGGTCGTCGGGCGCAATTGGAATGAATATCTGACACTGCCCGAACCGTTAGCGCGCGCGGTCGCGTTGGGGGAGGAAGTGCGCGAAGCGGAAATCGGTTTTCAAAGCGCGGGCAAGACGCGCGAGTGTTTTGTCAGTTTGCGCGTCTTGAAAGACAGCGACGGCGCGCCGATTCAGTTTATCGCGACGCTGCGCCGCGTGGAACAGGTGCGTCAACTGGTCACGCGGATGGTGGGCGCGCATGCGCGGTTAACGCTAGATGATTTTGTGGGCAATAGTCTCGCCGCGCGGCGAGTGCGTAAACAGGCGTTGACGGCAGCGAATGCCAAGGGCAGTGTGCTGTTGCTCGGCGAAGCGGGGACGAGTAAAAACGCGCTGGCGCGCGCGATTCATAATTCGAGTAAACGCGCCGCGGGACCCTTTCTCGCGATCAACTGTCGCGCGATTCCGCGTGATTTGGCGCTGAGCGAATTTTTGGGTTTTGAAGCGGGCGCGGCGGCGGGCGGGCAGTCGAGCAAATTTGAATTGGCGAATGGCGGCACGTTATTTTTGGACCAGGTGGATGCGCTGCCGTTGGATATGCAAACCGCGCTGGTGCGCGTGATCGAATTTGGCGAAGTGATTCGTTTGGGCGGAACGCGCGTGATTGCGGTGGATGTGCGAGTGATGGCGTCAAGCGAAGCGGCGCTGGAGCAGCGCGTCAAAGAGTTGTCCTTTCGCCGCGATTTATATTATCGGTTGTCGCCGATTGTGATACAGCTGCCGCCGCTGCGCGAACGCCCCGAGGATATCGCGGGCTTGACCGCGCGGCTGCTCGAAAAATCGAGCCGCCAAGTTGGGCGCGCGCTGCGAATTGCGCCCGCCGCGCTGCAGCGTTTGGAGCGCTATCCTTTTCCGGGCAATATTACGGAATTGGAAGTTATCATAGAGCGCGCGGCGTTATATAGCGAAGGCGAAATCATTCGCGTCGAACATTTGCCGCCGGATGTGCGCGAGCGACGTGTTTATGCGATGCGCAAGGGCGCCGCGGAGCCGGTGCGGAGCATGGCGGAAAGCGAAGCGGCGGCGATTTTGGCGGCGGGGCGCGCGGCGCGCGGCAATTTGAGCGAGACCGCGCGCACGCTGGGCATTGGGCGCAGCACGCTTTGGCGGAAAATGAAAATGTTGGGCATTGGCGTTACAGACTTGCGAGTCGAATAGGGTCAAAACATTCATCCAAGCGTCTCTTTGGCGCGTCACTTGCCGCGAATGTTTTGCCGCGATTTTTTGGGAGTATATTCATGTCAAAATCGAAAAAACGAATGCCGCCCAAACGCGTCACGGAAGCGCGCCCATGGCTTTCGCTGCGAGCGGGCCTCGTCTTGATGAGTATCACGAGCGTTGGTTTGGCGCTTTTCATCACCGCGCAGACTTGGCGCGCGCAGACGCCGCCGCAAGCTATTCTTTCGGGAATCATTTACGGCGGCTTGATTTGGGTTATTTTCGGAGGGATGCTTTTATTTAACCGCTGGACGGGCAGGGGCAAAAACTAAACGCTGTTTCAAAATAGAACAATTAACTGCGTCGCGGGTGTTTCATTATGGAACACCTACGACGTTTTTGTTGACAGGGCGCCAATAAACATAGTACAGTAGGGATTGTGTTATTTTCCTCTTGACGAAATCGTCTCGCCGCAACCTGATACGTTGCGCGCGACGACGTTTTTGATCAAGGAGGCGAGGAATGAACAAAAGTGACTTTATCCGCAGGGCTGCGTTATTGAGCTAGACCGTTCCGCGTTCGCGCGCGAACGGTTTTTGTTTATTCCGACGGGAGCTTGTTTGCGACGGATACCAAGCTAAAGAAAGGAGGCGGTTTCGCCAAGCTTGAAAATTCGCGAAAAGAAATGATCGGTCAGCGTTTCCGCGCTTTATTGGTTGCGCGGTCAAGCGGAAATGTTTAGCGGCGTCTCCGCGTGCGGGAGCTGCCGAAACAGGCAGCATGTCTTATTGAAGCAATGTACGATTCAACACGGAGGTAATGGCAATGGCGCAATCGGAAATTTATACGCGCAAAGGATTCTTGCCGATGATACGGCGAGAAACTCTGGGCGCGGAGCTGTGGGCGGAATTTGTCGGCACAGCGCTATTGATTCTGTTTGGCGATGGCGTTGTGGCGAATGTTGTATTTGCCCCGCGTTTAGCGGGAACCGCGTATGATTGGAATACCATCGCGTGGGGCTGGGCAATGGCGGTGGCAATGGCGGTCTATGTCGCGGGCGGTATCACGGGCGCGCATATTAATCCCGCGGTTACGTTGGCGGCAGTGGTGCGGCGTGGAATGCCCATCGGCAAAGCCATCGGTTATTGGGTCGCGCAGCTTGTCGGCGCTTTTGTCGGCGCGGCGCTGGTTTATCTCGTCTATCTGGGCGACTTTCAAAAGAAAGGTTTCACGAACGTCTTTTATACCGGCCCGGGCGGTAATTACGGCGACATTCTGTGGCAGAATTTCATCGTCGAAGTGATTGGGACGTTTGTCTTGATTGTGTTCATCTATGCTATCGTAGACAGCGTGAATAACCTTGGCCCGGGCGCTAATCTATGGCCCTTTATGGTGGGCATCGCGGTTTTCGCCATTGGTCTTTCGCTCGGCGGTCCGACGGGCTATGCGATTAATCCCGCGCGCGACCTGGGTCCGCGCATTTTTTCGCTCTTGGTCGGCGATACAAACGGTTTTACCGGTCTATATTGGTTAGTTGTGCCGATTCTTGGTCCGCTCGTCGGCGGCGTGTTGGGCGCATTCTTTTATGATTTCGGCATTACGCCCGCGCTGCCCGTAAAGAAAAGTTAGCGGCGCGATGTTGACGCGACGCGTTTACGTCAACGCGGCGGACCGCCTTGTGTTTTAATGAAAAAAGCGCGCGGTCCTGAATGTTCCATAGAGCCGCGCGCTTTGGAGGCAAAGATGAAAAAACTAATCAATAAACCCGAAGATGTAGTCGTCGAAGAATTGCGCGGCATTGCGGCAGCGCATTCTGATTTGGTCCAAGTGTTTTACGAACCCAATTATATTACGCGCGCGGATGCGCCGATCAAAGGCAAAGTCGCGCTCGTGTCCGGCGGCGGCTCGGGGCATGAACCAATGCACGGCGGTTTTGTCGGCAAAGGCATGCTCGATGCCGCGTGTCCCGGCGCGGTGTTTACTTCGCCGACGCCCGACCAGATGCTCGAAGCGACCAAAGCGGTCAACGGCGGCGCGGGCGTTTTGCATATCGTTAAAAATTACACCGGCGACATTATGAATTTTGAAATGGCGGCGGACCTCGCGCGCGGCGAAGGCATCCAAGTCGAAGCGGTGGTGACGAATGACGATGTGGCGGTCAAGGATTCGTTATACACCGCCGGTCGGCGCGGGGTGGGCGTGACTGTGCTGTTGGAAAAAATCGCGGGCGCGGCGGCGGAACGCGGCGATTCGCTCGCGCAAGTCAAAACCATCGCGGAACAGGTGAACGCGCAAGGGCGTTCGATGGGTATGGCGCTCACGAGCTGCACCGTGCCGCAAGCGGGCAAACCGACCTTTGAACTCGGCGATGATGAAATGGAAATCGGCATCGGCATTCACGGCGAACCGGGACGCACGCGTATGAAACTCAAGTCCGCGCATGAAATTGTCGAAATCATGGCAACCGCGATTGTGGATGATTTGCCATACAAAGCCGGCGACGAGGTCTTGGCGTTTGTGAATGGCATGGGCGGCACGCCGCTCATCGAGCTGTACATTGTATACAATGAGCTCTATAACTTTTTAAAAGGGCGCGGTATCCAAATCGGGCGTAATCTCATCGGCTCGTATATCACCTCGCTCGAAATGGCGGGCTGTTCGCTTACGCTGCTCAAGTTGGATGACCAACTGAAAGCGTTGTGGGACGCGCCGGTGAAAACGCCGGGCATGCGTTGGGGCGCGTAGTGCAATCACGTCCAGCGCAATCATACGATAGTGCGATAGTGCGGTAGTGCGGTAGTTATGATATCGCTATCGCACTATTCCACTATCGAACTACCAAACTACCAAACTACCAAACTACTAAACTACCAAACTACCAAACTGCTATGACTATTTCACGCGACGCCATTCTCGATTGGCTCAAAACATTTGCCGCGACGATTAACGAAAACGCGGCGTATCTGACACAGCTCGATTCGGATATTGGCGATGGCGACCATGGCGCGAATATGAATCGAGGAATGCAAGCGGTTCTGACTACGTTGCCCGGAATTGCCGACAAAGATATCGGCTCCATTTTCAAAACTGTCGGGATGAAACTGGTTTCGACGGTGGGCGGCGCGAGCGGTCCGTTGTACGGCACAATGTTTATGCAAATGGGCAACGCGACGGCGGGCAAAATGGAATTGACACTCGACGATTGGGTTGCCGCTATGCAAGCGGGTTATGATGGCGTGGTTATGCGCGGCAAAGCGCAGCCAGGCGACAAAACAATGATTGACGCGCTTGCGCCCGGCTTGAACGCGCTGAAAGTGGAACGCGATAACGGCGCGTCCATTCCCAGCGCGTTGAACGCGTCCGCGTCGGCGGCGCAGCAAGGCATGACGGCTACCATTCCGTTAGTCGCGCGCAAGGGCCGCGCGAGTTATCTCGGCGAACGCAGCGCGGGCCATCAAGATCCCGGCGCAACGTCCTCATGCTATTTACTTGAAACGGCTGCGGAAACGTGGAACATGACAAGCTAAAAGGAAAAAAGTCAAAAGCTAAAAGTGGAAAATGCCAAGCAGCGTCAAGGAACAACTTTTAGCTTTGAGTTTTTTACTTTTTTTACTTTTTCTTTTGCAAGGAGGCAAAAAATGGCAAAATATGCCGCCGCTATAGATCAGGGTACGACCAGCTCGCGCTTTATGATTTTTGACCACAGCGGCAAAGTGGTTGGGTATGACCAAAAAGAACATACGCAAATCTATCCCAAGCCCGGTTGGGTCGAACATGACCCGATGGAAATTTGGGGCGCGGTGCAATCCGTCATCGCGGGCGCGCTCGCCAAAAGCGCGCTGAGCTCCAATGACCTTGCCGCCGTCGGCGTGACAAATCAACGCGAAACGACGGTGGTCTGGAATCGCAAAACGGGCAAACCTGTATACAACGCGATTGTGTGGCAAGATACGCGCACTGACCAGATTTGCAATGAACTCGCCAAAGATGGCGGTCAAGACCGCTTTCGCGAGCAAGTGGGTTTGCCGCTCGCCACGTATTTTTCGGGCCCCAAAATCAAATGGATTCTTGACAACGTGGACGGCGCGCGCGCGGCGGCGGATGCCGGCGATCTCGCCTTTGGCAATATTGACACATGGATTATTTGGAATTTGACCGGCGGCGTCAACGGCGGCGCGCATGTGACGGATGTTTCCAACGCGTCGCGCACAATGTTGATGAATCTCAAAACGCTCGACTGGGATCCGGACATGCTCAAAATTATGGGTATTCCGCGCGCGCTGCTGCCGCAAATTCGCGCTTCATCCGAAAAATACGGTGTCGCCACCGGTTCGCTCGCGGGTATTCCGGTCGCGGGTGATTTGGGCGACCAACAAGCCGCATTGTTTGGACAAACCTGTTTCTCTCCCGGCGAAGCGAAAAATACTTATGGCACCGGCTGTTTCATGCTCTTGAACACTGGCGAAAAAATTGTTCCGTCCAAGAGCGGTTTGCTTACGACGCTCGGTTACAAAATCGGCAATCAACCCGCGGTGTACGCGCTCGAAGGTTCCATCGCCATCACTGGCGCGTTGGTGCAGTGGCTGCGCGACAATCTCCGCATGTTTGATTTTTCCAAACACGTCGAAGATTACGCGGCGACGGTCCAAGATAGCGGCGGTATTTATATTGTGCCAGCGTTCTCGGGATTGTTTGCGCCGTACTGGCGCAGCGACGCGCGCGGCGCCATCGTCGGCTTGACGCGTTACATCAATCGCAATCACATTGCGCGCGCCGCGCTCGAAGCGACCGCGTATCAAACGCGTGAAGTGTTGGACGCGATGAACGCGGATTCGAGCGTGCCGCTCACCGCGCTCAAAGTGGACGGCGGTATGGTGTACAATAATCTGCTCATGCAATTTCAAGCGGACATTCTCGGCGTGCCGGTGATTCGTCCGACCGTCGCGGAAACGACTTCGCTCGGCGCGGCATACGCGGCGGGTCTCGCCGTCGGTTTCTGGGATAATGTGGAAAGTCTGCGCGCGAATTGGGGTCAAGACAAAGAATGGGATCCGCAGATGGACGCGGCGACGCGCGATAAATTGTACAAGGGTTGGAAGAAAGCCGTCACGCGGACATTTGATTGGCTAGAATAGTAAACGGCGAAAACCTTCGAGGATTTCAAATCCTCGAAGGTTTGAATCGTTCACGCTGACATTCAGCGGACAATTTGTTATGAGCGTTCCACATGTCCTCATCATCGGCGCGGGTTCGACGGGCAGCGCGACAGCGCATGATCTCGCGCTGCGCGGCTTGCGCGTCACCGTCGTCGAACGCGGCGAAATCGCGTCGGGAACGACGGGGCGCAATCACTGCCTGCTGCATTCGGGCGGACGCTATTGCGTGAATGACCAAGAAGGCGCGATTGAATGTATTGAGGAAAATCTTATTTTACGGCGCATTATGCCGCACGTCCTCGAAATGAATGATGGCTTGTTTGTCGCGCTCGACGATGAGGATTACGCGTTCAAGGAACAATTTCTCGCGGGTTGCGCCGAGTGTCGCATTCCCGCGCGCGAAATTCAGGTCGCGCAAGCGTTGAAAATCGAACCCTTTTTGAATCCGCGCATCAAAGCCGCAGTCCAAGTTCCCGATGGCGTATTCGAGCCGTGGCGTTTTTGCGTATCGTTTCTTGCCACCGCGAAAAAGAATGGCGCGACGATTCGCAACTTTGCAGAGGTCCAAGATTTGATTTTTCAGGGCAATGCTATCGCGGGCGCGAAAATTTTTGATCAGCGCACGGGTAAAACGGAAAGCATCGGCGCGGACTTGATTGTGAATGCGACAGGCGCGTGGGCAGGGATGGTCGCCGCGATGGCAAAGGCAGATGTGCCGGTCGCGCCGACGGCGGGCGTTATGGTCGCCATCGGCAAACGTTTCAACAATATGGTCATTAACCGCATGCACAAACCGCATGACGGCGATATTGTGGTGCCGATTCGCAATACATCCATCATCGGCACGACTTCGTGGCGCGTGACGCAACCCGACGCGATTGAAATTCCGCAAGACCAAATTGACAAGATGATCGAGGCGGGCCAATTGCTCATGCCCATTTTGAAAAAAGGGGTTCAACGCGGCGTGATGGCGGTGGCGCGTCCGTTGATAGCCAGCGCGAATGTGGACGCCCGCGATTTTTCGCGCACATTCGAAGCGTTCAATCATCGCAAGCAAGGCGGCGCGGCGGGCATCATTACGATCTCTGGCGGCAAGACGACGACCGCGCGCGGCATGGCGGAAAAAGTTTCGGATGTCGTCTGCGCGGAATTGGGCATTCACGCGGAATGCAAAACCAAAACGACCCCGCTCATTTCGTATCGTGAATTTTATAACTGACCGCGCAGCGTCACCACGCGGCGCGAATTTTTTATTTTCTTTTTTCGCGCCGACGCGCGGCGGCTAAAATAAATGGCTCTCAATGTAACTTTGCGAATGTTTCGCTATCGTCCCGACCAATCCGCGCGGTACGATATGTTCAAGGTCACAGTCCCCGACGCGGCGAATGTGTTGGACGCGATTGAACAGGCGTGGGCGCAGCATGACCGCGCTTTGATGTTTCGGCATGCGTGCCATCATGCGTCGTGCGGCACTTGCGCGGTGCGCGTCAACGGGCGTGAAGTTTTGCCGTGCATTGTGCCCGTCAAAAAATATCTTGATGGCGATAAACCTCTCACCATCGAACCGCTAAAAAACTTTTCGCTGGTCGGCGATTTGGTTGTGGATGTCGCCAATTTTTTTCAAAAGCAAGCGGCGAGCGGGCTAGTCATTACGCGTCCGACCGAAAACAAGCTAGAGGGCAAACCGATTGCGTACGACCAAGGTCTTGACCCCGCCTCGGTTGAAACTGTGCCATTCAATCGTTTTGAAAATTGTATCGAGTGCGGCATCTGTTTGAGCGCGTGTCCGACAATGGCGGCGAGCGTCAAGTTTTTTGGACCGGCGAGCTTGGCGGCGCTTGAGCGCGAACTGGATAAAACCACTGACCCGCAAAGGCGCGCGCGCCTACTCGAACTTGCGGATGACGAGCAAGGCGTATGGCGTTGTCACAGCGCCTGGGAATGCACGGAAACATGTCCGCAAAATGTTCGTCCCGCCGAAGCGATTATGGCTTTGCGCCGACGGATTTTCGCGCAAAGATTTGGGTTTGGAAAATAAAAAAAAGCCGGAGAATTTTAGACGGCGCGTGTTAATTTCCAAGTCCGATTTTTAAATTTTATATCATGAAATTATCTCTGCCTGAAAACCAAAAGCTACGTTTTTTGCGCTGGTTCGATTTTCGCAGTTGGCGCGTGGGCATGCTTGCTTATATTCTCAATCGCGTCACTGCCATCGGACTGGTCGTATATTTATATCTGCATCTCGTCGTGCTGAGCATATTAACGGGCGGTCCGACGCAATGGGATCCGTTCGTCGCGCTCGCGCGTTCGCCGTTCTTTTTGGCGCTCGATGTGATTTTGCTCGCGGGCATTTTGATACACGGCTTGAACGGCGTGCGCGTGACCTTGACGGGCGTGGGCGTTGGCGTCGGCGCGCAGAAAACGCTTTTTGCGGCGCTGATGCTTGTCGGCGCGGTTTTGCTATTGGCGGGCGCGTGGAAGATTTTTATGGGATGAATGCGCGGTTTGACGTTTGAATGTCCAAACGTTATGCCGCGTGAATAACTTGTGCAAAATCCAAAACGTTCTACGCTCGGCTGGTTTTGGCAAGCGGTCACGGGCGCGCTGTTGCTGCTTTTGCTGGGCGTTCATTTCATCGCGCATCATTTCATCGCGGCAGGCGGTTTGCGCGATTTCAATCAAGTCATCGCGTATCTGGGCAACCCCATCATTATCGCGCTAGAGCTCGCGTTTCTGGTGGCGGTGACGATTCATGCAATGCTCGGCGCGCGTTCGATTTTGTTTGACCTCGGCTTGAGCGCGCAATGGGAACGTCGCGTGACGAGAGGGTTGACTGTCGTCGGCGTTATAACCGTGTTGTATGGCATTTGGTTGATCTATGCCATTCTCGGCGCGAACAGCGCAGTGGCGTTTTGGGCGCGGTGACGCAGCCGCGCGTCACGCGCCGAACGCAAATTATTTCCGCTTATGGTTGGTCTGGTGGTGGTCTCGCACAGCGCGCAACTCGCCGCCGGCGTCGCTGAACTCATGCGCGGCATGGCGGGTGACGATGCGCCGATTGCGATTGCCGGCGGATTGGACCTGCCGGGGCATCCGCTTGGCACCGACGCGAATTTGATACAGCGCGCGATTGATCAAGTATATTCCGACGCGGGCGTTGTCATTCTCGTGGATTTGGGCAGCGCGATTCTTTCCACCGAACTCGCGTTGGAGATGTTTCCCGCCGCGCAGCGCGCGCGCATGATCATTGCGCCCGCCGCGTTGGTTGAAGGCGGTATCGCCGCCGCTGTGCAAGCGCGCTTGGGCAGCGCTATGGACGTGGTGGCAAATGAAGCGCGCCGCGCGCTCGAACCTAAACTCGCGCAGTTGGGCGTTGTCCCAAACTCTCCCCCTCCTGAAAAAGTTTCGACTTTGTCCGCCGAGTCGGCGCGCCATTTGCGGCTTGTGGTCAAGAATCGGCTTGGCTTGCACGCGCGCCCCGCCGCGCGTTTTACGCAAACCGCCGCGCGCTTTGACGCGGATGTGCGCGTGTCCAATCTCACCGCCGCGCGCGGCCCCGTCAACGCGAAAAGCATCAACGCGGTTGCCACACTCGGCGCGCTGCAAAATCATGTTATCGAAATCGCCGCGTCGGGCGCCCAAGCCGATGCCGCGCTCGCCGCGCTGCAACAGTTGGCGGATGAAAATTTTGGCGATATCGAACAGGCGGCAGATGGCAGCCAATCGACGTCTGAACCGCGCGCCGCGGTTGGCGCGGCGGCGAATGAAATCATCGGTCGCGCGGCATCGCCGGGACTTGCGCTCGGCGCGGCGCGTTTGTATCAGCCCATCATTCCGCAAATTCCAACCGCTACGGTGGATGACGCCGAAAGCGAATGGGCGCGTTTGCGCGACGCGCTGCGCGAGACGGAAGATGAATTACGGACGCGCCGCGCCGCGCTCGCGCTGCGCGGCAAGTTGAATGAAGCGGGCATTTTTGACGCGCAAATTTTAATGCTCCAAGACGACGCGCTGCAAGACCCCGCGCGGCGCGCGATTTTCCAAGACAAACAAAATGCCGCGCGCGCGCTGCATGACGCGGCGGAACAGATTGCGTTCGCGTACGACGCGTTGAGCGACGAATATCAACGCGCGCGCGCGGAGGATGTGCGCGCGGTGACGCGCCGCGTCTTGTCGCGTTTACTCGGCGCGGCGCATGCGATTGTTTTTGAACGCGGCATCTTGATCGCGCCCGAACTCACGCCGGCTGAAACGGCGGCGCTTGATTCGCAGACGATTCAAGCTATTTGTCTCGCGTATGGCGGCGCGACGAGTCACAGCGCGATCTTGGCAAAGAGTTTGGGCATTCCCGCGATTGTGGGTTTGGGCGAAACGATTTTACGCGTGGCGGAGGGCGCGACGCTCATCGCGGACGGCGACAATGGGCGCGTCTATATTAATCCGGATGCAGTTCAAATCAAGGCTTGTCGCGCGCGTATGGAAGCGGCGCGCGCGGCGGCGCAAGACGCGCGGCGGCAGCGCGCTCTTCCCGCCGTCACGCGCGATAATAAACGCATTGAAATCGCCGCCAATATTGGCTCGCTGTCGGACGCGCAACGCGCGATGGAAATGGGCGCGGAAGCGGTCGGACTGTTTCGCACCGAATTTTTATTTCTCGATCGTCGCGCCGCGCCGACCGAAGAGGAACAATACGAAATCTATCGCGCCGTCGCGCGCGCGCTGGACGGGCGTCCGGTATTGCTGCGCACACTCGACGTTGGCGGCGATAAACCGCTGCCGTATGTGGACATGCCGCGCGAAGCGAATCCGTTTTTGGGCTTGCGCGGTTTGCGTTTGTGCCTCGCCCGTCCGGAACTATTCAAAACGCAGCTGCGCGCGATTTTGCGCGTCGGCGCGGAATTTCCCGCGCTGCGCGTCATGTTTCCGATGATTTCGACTTTGCAAGAATTTCGCGACGCCCAGACATTGATGGCTCAAGCGCGCGCGGAATTGCGCGCGCAAAATAGCCGCGTCGTCGAACGCATCGAAACGGGCATTATGATCGAAGCGCCGAGCGCGGCATTGCGCGCAACCGCGTTTGCGCGCGAGGTGGATTTCTTTTCGATTGGCTCGAATGACTTGGCCCAGTACACTCTCGCCGCTGAACGCGGGAATCCGAATGTCGCCGCGCTGCTCGAACCGTTGCAGCCGTCTGTGTTGCAGCTCATCGCGTGCGTTGTGGACGCCGCGCACGCGCAAAATAAATGGGTCGGCGTGTGCGGCGAAATGGGCGGCGACCCGCGCGCGATTCCGCTGCTCGTTGGACTTGGCGTAGACGAACTTTCGATGTCCCCCCCCCTAATTCCTCATGCCAAACAACTTGTGCGCGAGTTGAGTCTGCGCGACGCGCAAACATTGGCGCAGCGCGCGTTAGAATAAAAAGCGCAAGAAACGAAATCGAGTTCCGTATCTTGCAAGCTGCCGCTAGTTTCCCAGCGCCTGTTTTCCTATTCCATCTCACCAAAGTCGCTTTACAGTTTCAAGAAAATTTTCTTGCGGGGTAGGTTTGTTTCTCCGCAAAATTCTATCGCCAATGTTAAGCATTTATGGCGAGACGGAATAACTCACGTTACGCGCATTCGCTAAAAAATAGCGTGCAAACGTACGACAAATTTCAAATTTGCCGTGCCCATGCGTAACAACAGTTCCTAGAGCGCATTCCTGATTCGTTTGTGGGCCAAGCCCTTTCGGGTTTTCGGAAACCCGAAAGGGCTACTCACAAATCAAAGTGGAATCGGCTCTAATTTAAAAGCGCAACAGTTTTTCCATTGTCGCGCGAATTTTTTCGACCGAGGGCAATGCTGCCGCCAGCAATCCGGAATTGAATGGGATAGGCGTGTCGGCGGTGGCAACGCGTTCAAGCGGCGCGTCCAAGTCTGCGAACGCGTCGCGCGCCAGCGTGGCGATAATTTCGCCGCCAAAACCGCCCGTTACCAAATCTTCATGCACCACCATCGCCTTGCCCGTCTTTTTTACGCTATCCAGAATTTTTTCGCGGTCCCAAGGAATCAAGGTTCGCAAATCCAAAATTTCGACGCGTCCCGCCCAAGCTTGCGCCGCTTCGAGACAGCGATACACACATTCGCCCCACGTAATCACCGTCAATTCATCGCCCGCGCTGATCTGCGCCGCAATGCCAAACGGCAAACAATAATCATCGCCGGGATAGGGCCGTCGCGCGTTGGGCGTATCGAGCAAGCCGCGATGTTCGATAAAAATGGTCGGATCGTCGCCGCGCAGCGCGGCGCGCAACAAGCCCACCGCGTCTTGCGCGTTGCTCGGAAACGCAATGCGCCAGCCGACCATGTGCGCGTACGGCGCTTCATTCGTCGGACTATGCCACGGGTCGCCGAGCGCGCCGAATTGTTTCATCGTAATACCGGCGGGCATGCGCACGACCATCGGGTTGGCGAATTTATTCGCGGTGCGCCAACGTGTCGTGCCGATATCGCTCAATTCGTTTTGCGCGGGGTCGGCGTAATTGCGAAACTGAATTTCTGGCACAGGCAAAAGACCCGCCCACGCGAGCCCGAGCGCGCGCCCCATGATGCCTTCTTCATTCAGCGATGTATCGAATACGCGCGCGACGCCGAATTCTTTTTGCAAGCCCACGGTCGCGCGATGCACGCCGCCGCGTGGCCCCACATCTTCGCCAAACAGCAACATGCGCGGATTGACGCGCAATTCGTGTTCGAGGGTTTTGCGAATCGCGTCGAGCATGTTCAAGCGCGTGCCTTCGGGTTGCGGCGTATCGCTGCCGTTTGCCAGCTGCGCGGCTTCAGGGCGCAAACCGCCTTGTATTGGAACGGCGCTGTCCGCTAAAATAAAGCGCGTCACCTGAGCGGGGTCGGGTTCGGGCAGCTCGACCGCTTGCTGCCACGCCGCGCGAATTTCCGCGCGCACATCGTTTCGCAGCGCGTCCCATTCGTCCGCCGTCATGCCGTTTTGCAAGACAAATTCGCGCAGATGCGTCACCGGGTCGCGCGCGCGTTCTTGCTCCAACAGCGCCTCGCTTTTGTAGGCGCGTTGGTCTTCGCCGTAGGTGTGTCCTTGCAACCGCGGGACGCGCAAGCGCGCCAACGCCGTGCCGTGCGCGCGAGTATAACGCACTGCGTCATAAATTGTTTCTGCCGCTTCCAGCGGCTTGGCGCCATCGCATTCAAAAATTTTCAGATTGCCGTACGACGCGAGATTCGCGGCGATATTGCCGCCGGGGGTTTGCAGCTGCGCCGGCACCGAGATGCCGTATTGATTGTCCTCGATCGAAAAGAGCAGCGGCAAATTTTGCGTCGTGGCGATATTGAGCGCCGCCCAAAAACCGTTGGATGCCGCGCTGGCATCGCCGCCCATCGCGACAGCAATCGCGCCTTCCCATTCCGTTTCGCCTAAAACGCGCGCGCGATAACGAATCGCGTTTGCCCAACCCGCCGAGGGCGAATATTGCGCGCCGATATCGCCGCCGCAGGGCAGCGCGGTCGCGCGACCGCGCGCGGGTAGATTGAACATTACGCCGGCATCGCGCCCTTCGCTCGGCGAACCCACGCGCCCCAGTCCGCCCGCTAATACTTCGCGTACGGTCAAGCCAATGCTCAAGAGAAATGGACGCGAACGATAATAGATGCCCGCCGCATCGCGCGGATGATCGAGCGCGTTGGCGAGTAAAACTTGGACGAGTTCATGCCCGCCCGCGCTGAATTGATATTTGATAATGCGGCGCGGGTCGGTCATTTTGCCCGCGACGAGTTCTTGTTCTTCGAATTGGTCGAGCTCACGTACGCGTAAAACCTGACGCGCAATGGCGCGCCAATCGAATGGGTGTGTCATGATTTATTCATTGTGTTGATTTTAAAGAGTTGGTCAAATGGAGCATGCCCCCAAGCGCGCCGTTTGTGATTCCGATTTGTTCCAAATGTATTCCATGTGATAAAGATTTTGCAAGATGGATAGCTTGAGCGAATCAAAAATCGCGTTGATTCGCAAACCGTCGTCAATGCCGCCCGAGTTTATAGTACTAGAGCGTTATTGGCTAGCGCGTTCAACTATTTTATAATTGCGCTAGACCTTTTCCCTGTTGTTTTCTTCACCCCCCCCGAAGAAGCAATAGGGAAAGGTTATTTTTTTGCCGCGCGCGGCGGCGAATTGAATCGCGAAACGAGTTTACGCGCGCGAGGTTGCGCCGCGAAATTGTTTGCCGCGAACACGGCAGCGACAGTCGCTGACAGTTTTTTTGCTTGGATAAAAACGGCGAGCGCGCGGCGCTCGCCGTTGATTTATTTTGCGGTGGTAATGCCGCGCCAGCGCGCGATGAAAACAAATGCCATGCGCCAAACGAGGACGAACAAACCGCCAAAACTAAACGCCGCCAGCATAAACCCAAGCACAATGACTGCGCGCCCAAGCATAAGGGCATAGAGGACAATGCCAATCGGCAGCGCGATTAACCATGCGGTCACTGTGCGCGTCAACATCACGCGCGGCGCCAATACGTCCGCGCGAAACGCGCCGTAGATAAACCCAATCACGAGCCACGCCGCGACGAATGGCGCGCCGGTCAAGAGAATTCCGCCGAGCGGATTGCCCGGACTAAGAGTCTCATGGTCGGTTTGTCCGATGAATATGAATAACAGCAGCGCGATAAGGTCGCCTGCCACGAGGATAATTTGCAGCTTTCGTGGATGTAACATCAATATCGGCAAGAGCAAAGCATGGTCGCGCGTGTGTTACAAGATGCTTGGCTCCCGTCAAGTTATTCCAGATTTTCGAAAATTCCCGCCGCGCCCATGCCGCCGCCAATACACATGGTGACCATCCCATATTGCGCCTTGCGGCGTTTCAATTCGTGAATGAGCTGCGCGGTAAGTTTCGCGCCCGTCGCGCCGAGCGGATGTCCAAGCGCAATCGCGCCGCCGTTCACGTTCACTTTGGATTCGTCAATTTCTAATTGACGTATAACGGCGACAGCTTGCGCGGCGAACGCTTCATTCAATTCGATAACGTCAATATCTTTTAATTCGAGTCCCGCGAGCTTTAACGCTTTGGGAATCGCTTGCACGGGCCCGATGCCCATGACTTCGGGCGCGACGCCGCCGACCGCAAACGACAACATTTTCACGAGCGGTTTGATGCCTAACGTTTTGGCTTTTTCGTCCGACATGACGACAACGGCGCCCGCGCCGTCGCTCGTTTGCGATGAATTCCCCGCCGTGACGCTGCCGCCATTACGAAAGACGGGTTTGAGATTCGCCAATGCTTCGAGCGTCGTATCGCGGCGCGGTCCTTCGTCCACATTGAAAATATATTTTTGTTCGCGCGCGCCGCCGCTTTCCATCTCGAACAAATCTACAGCGAGCGGCACGATTTCGTCTTGAAATTTTCCCGCCGCGATAGCGGCGATGGCGTTTTGATGGGAACGATACGCGAATTCGTCTTGCGCCTGACGGGAGATGCCGTATTGCTCTGCGACATTTTCCGCCGTGAGACCCATGCCAAGATATACGCCGGGATATTCGAGCGCGAGATGCGGATTGGGCGCGAAATGAAAGCCAATCATCGGCACCATGCTCATAGATTCCGCGCCGCCCGCAATGACGCATTCGCCCCACCCCGCGCGAATTTGTTGCGCGGCGAGCGCAATGGTCTGCAAACCGGACGAACAAAAACGGTTAACCGTCATGCCCGTCACTGCATTGGGCAAGCCCGCGCGTAACGCGGCAATGCGCCCCATGTTCAATCCCGCTTCGCCTTCGGGCATCGCGCAGCCGATAATGACATCATCAACATCTTCGGGTTTCAATCCGTCCGCGCGTTGAAAAGCTTCGCGGACGACGATTGCCGCCATGTCGTCGGGACGCGTTGTGCGCAATTTGCCGCGCGGCGCTTTGCCTATGGCGGTGCGGACAGCGGAAACGATAACTGCTTCGCGCATAATGTTGCTCCTTCTAATTCCTAATTCCTCAATGGTTTCCCCGTATTCATAAAATGCGAAATGCGTTCGCGCGTTTTTTCTTGGCCGCACAGCGAGATGAACGCTTCGCGTTCAAGGTCGAGGATATATTGTTCGTCCACCCACGCGGGCGCGGTCAAAGCGCCGCCGCACAACACTTGCGCGAGTTTGTCGCCGATGAGCGCGTCGTATTCAGAAATATATTTTCCCGACACCATCGAATAAATCGCGATGCGCATCGCCGCCAGCGCGCGCGCGCCTGCCGCGTAAATTTTCGCGCGCGTGGGCGCTTGATAATTTTCCGCCACCATATTCAAAACAGTCTGTTTCGCTGCCGCGACAAGTTGGTCGCGATTCATCACGATGCGCGTGTCGTCGCCAAAAAAGCCGAGCTGTTTCGCTTCTGCCGCGCTCGTCGCCACTTTGGCTGTGCCGACGGTTTCAAAGACGCGTTGGAGAAAGGGGAGCGCGTCCGCGTTTGGCGTTTGCAGCGCGGGCGCGACGACGCGGCGCAACATTTCTTTGCAGCCGCCGCCGGCGGGAATGACGCCAATGCCGACTTCGACCAAGCCCGCGTATGTTTCCGCATGCGCGACGATACGCGCTCCCGCCATGGTCACTTCGCAGCCGCCGCCGAGCGTATAACCGAACGGCGCGGTCACAATCGGTTTGCGCGAATAACGCAGCCGCATCGTGAAATCTTGCAATGCTTTGGCGACCTCGTCAATTTTTTCCCATTCGCCATTTTCCGCCATCATCCAAATGCCGAGAACATTCGCGCCCGCGCTGAAATGTTCGCCCTGATTGCCGACGACCATGCCCGCGAAATTTTTCTCGACTTCTGACAAGGCGGTGTGCGCGACCTCGATGATATTGTCGTCGAGCGCGTTCATCTTGGTATGAAATTCCAACAGCGCGACGCCATCTCCGATATCGCGGAGCGCCGCGCTGTCGTTTTCGGAAATCACGCGCGTATGCTTGAGCAAAATGACGTTGGGCGTTGCGGCGAGCGTCCGATACGCTTTCGCCGCGGGTTCATAGTACGAACCGTTGTGGTAAAACGACGCGTGTCCCGCCGCCAACATTTCTTTGACCCATGGCGCGACGGCAATGCCTTGCGCTTCCATTTTGACGAGGGTTTCCGCGACGCCGAGCATATCCCATATTTCAAATGGACCCGCTTCATGCGCGAACCCCCATCGCATCGCGCGATCAATCGAAACAATATCGTCCGCGATTTCGGGAATGCGATGCGACGCGTACGCGAGATAATGCGCGGTGGTGTCCCACACAAATTTCGCCGCGCGGTCATCGCCCGCGACGATGGCGCGCAATTTTTCTGGCAGCGTGTCCGCCATTTCGGCGGCGCTGACGGAATCGAAAAAGTATTTGCCGGGTTTTTCGTACTCGAATGTTTTTAGATTCAGCGCGTAAAATTTTTTCTTGCCGCTCTCTTCGCGCGTCTCTTTGTAAAAGCCGCCGCGCGTTTTGTTGCCGAGCATTTTGCGCTCGACCATCGTTTTCAAAAATTCCGGCGGTTTCAAATCGGCGCGCGCCTCATCGTCCGTTACCGCGTTGTGCAAATTGTCGGCGACGTGATACATAATGTCCACGCCCACCAAATCGCACAGACGAAATGTGGCGGTTTTGGGATGCCCGATTTCGGGGCCGGTGAACGCGTCCACTTCATCCACGCGATAATCGTGTTCGTACGCGTAACGCATCGTGTACGTGCCAAGAAACGAGCCGAGCCGATTGGCGATAAAGTTTGGACGGTCTTTGCAAAGGACGACGCCTTTGCCTAAAACATCTTCGCCAAAGCGCTTGACGAACTTGACGACTCGGCGCGAGGTGTCGGGCCCCGGAATCACTTCCAAGAGCTTGAGGTAACGCGGCGGGTTGAAAAAATGCGTGCCGAGAAAATGTTTCTTGAATGCCTTGCTGCGCCCTTGCGCGATGGCGTGAATCGGAATGCCCGATGTATTTGTGGTGATAATGCTGTTGGGTTTGCGCGCCGCGTCAATCCGTTCCATCAGCGCGCGTTTTACGTCCAAGTTTTCGACGATCGCTTCGAGAATCCAATCGGCGTCCGCGACGAAATCAAAATTGTCTTGAAGGTTGCCGACGCGGATTTTTTCGGCGGTTTGCGGTGTGAACAACGCGGCGGGTTTGGATTTCAAGACAGCGTTCATGCCCGCGTTGACGATGCGATTACGCACAGCGGATTGTGCGAGCGATAAATTTTTCTTTTCTTCGTCAGCGGTTAGGGTGGTGGGAACAATATCGAGGAGCGAGACATCCAATCCGGCGTTGGCGAAATGCGCAGCCAGCGCGCCGCCCATCGTGCCGGAACCGATGACCGCGACGCGATGAATTTCATACGACATTGTAGAATACTCCTTTGTGGAGACAAGCAATTAGAGATTGGAGACGGGAAATTTGAGACTCGAGACCCGAGAGCGCATAGATTGTAAACATGACGCACTGCGTCATAAATTAGGCTCATTGTAGCACAAAGCTAACGGCGTGTCTACCGAACGGTAGGTAAAATGTCAATCGCCGCCGGGTAGGAGTTGGTGCTGTTCCGCCAGCGCGCGCGGCACCGGCACGATTAAAAGCTTGGGGAATTTGTCGCGTTCTACCACCTCGCGCGTCGAATAGACCATCGCGCCGCGCGCGTCATACACCTTTACATACAAATCGGGCAGCGCTTCAACGCGCCACGCAGGTCCGTCTTCGGCGTCTTGGTACGCCTTTTCGTCAAATTCGAAAATAATCTCGCCCTTGGCATCGGTGACGCCTTTGCCGAGAAAATCGTCGGCGCTTTGCCAGTCGCGGTCGTACAATTCGACCGTGATATTCGCCAAGCCCTGTTTCGGCGCGTCGGCGTTGACGATTCGCACACGCATAGCTAGTTTCACAAGTCCTCGCATTTTTTTATAATACACGCTCTATTGCAGCTCTATTGTCAACGTATCGCGGAAATGGTCAAGCCGTCGCGCGTGGAAAATATTCTTTTTCCAAGGGCGTTGGTATGATGTGGCGATTCAGATTCGAAAATTGCGGAGTCTTGTTGTGCGTGATTTGCGCTTGGCGCGTATTCATTTTTTTCTTTTAATCGGCGGAGTTGGTTTCGCGTATCCGTTCGTCAATTTATTTTATCGGTGGCAGGGTTTGAGCGGGACCGAAATCGGCTTGATTCTCACCATCAGCTCGGTTGTCGGTTTGATTGCGGCGCCGCTGTGGGGCCGCCGCAGTGATGCGGGCGCGTCTTTGACGCGCCTCTTGCAAGTGGGACTTGTCGGATCTGCGCTCGCGCTGTTGGCTTTGAGCCAACAAACGTCTTTTGTGTGGTTGGCGTTTTTCGCGGCGCTGCAAAGTTCGGCCGGCGCGGGACTCAGCCCCTTGTCTGACGCGTTGGCGTTACGCATTACCCAAGCGCGGCGCGCGGGCTATGGCAGTGTGCGCGTATGGGGTTCCGCTGGGTGGGCGGTCAGCGTCCTCGTCAGCGGTTGGCTCATCGAACGCACCAGTCTGGTCGCGGGTTTTGTGGGAAGCGCGGTCGCGTTTTTTGTCGCCGCCGCGCTTGTGCACACGCTGCCTGCGACAATTCTGATACCGCCATCTTTGGCGCCAATGCCGCCGCGCGCGCATAGTTTGCGTGGAAACACGCGCGCCGTTTTACAAAATCGCGCGCTGCTCGGTTTGGCGCTGGCGTTGTTGCTGCAAGGTTTATTGGGCAGCGGCTATATGCAATTCGGCAACATCTATTTGGAACAGCTCGGCGCCAGCACATTTATCATCGGTGTTGCGAGTATGCTGGGGTCGGTCATCGAACTGCCGGGCATGTTTTTGGGTGACCGCATCGTCGCGCGCGTCGGCGCCGCGACGGCGTTGTTATTTTCCTTTTTGCTCACCGGCGCGCCGCTGCTTTTGGTCGTAATCTTTCCGCAAGTTTGGGCGATTCTGGCGACGCGCGCGATTTTTGGCGTGGCGTACAGTTTATTTGTCATTGCGCTCGTCAAGTATGTGACGGAACACGCGCCCGTCGCGCAGACGGCGACGATGCTCGCGTTATTTACCGTCACCTTGAGCGCGCTGATTCAAATTCTTGCCGCGCCGCTTGCCGGCATCGTGTTTGACGCGTTTGGCGCGTATTGGTTGTACGCGCTCGCGGTTGTCGGCAATCTGGGCGCCGCCGCGCTCTTGTTTGCGTTCAATCTTTACGCGCGTAAACTTGCCCGCCAAACGGCAGCTTGAACCCCAAGCCATTTGGGACAATTTGGAATAATCCACCCGCGCCTTGCGCGCATGCTTGAAAAAAATATCGCGCGCAATGCGCGGCAGCGCATAACGCGAATCACTCTTGGCCGCCAAGCGAAAGCGCGGGCAGCGGCATGCCGTTTGATTCAGAATACGCTCCGCGTCGCGTCAACGATTTTTGCAACATGCGCAGCAACTGTTGTTTGCCCAAATTAATATTGTTGGACATGTTGCGCGTATGCCGCCGATAAAATTGCGTTACGTCAGTGTGAAGCAACAACGGCGCGTTTTTTTCGCGCGCGCGTAGAAACCAATCCAAATCTTCCGCCATCAGTTGCGTGTCATCCAAAGCGCCAACGAGAGTGAACACTTTGCGGCGGAACAGCGCGCTGCCAAAACTAAACGCCAAAATCGGTTCGCCCCATTTTTCAAAACGCCATTCTGACGCGCGCGCATCCACCAAACGTAACAGCTGGGTGTAACCGTTGACAATAAGCGTCGCGGGATTTTCATGCAACAACATAATCTGGCGCGCCAATTTATCGTGGCTCCATAAATCGTCCACATCCAAAAACGCGATAAATTCGCCGCGCGCCGTTTGGATGCCGTGTTGTCGCGTTGCCGCCAAACCGCGATGTTCCAACGCGATATAACGAACGTCCGCTTGCCGCTGAGCGATTTGCGCGGTCTCATCGGTCGAACCGTCGTCTAATATCAAAATTTCGAGTGGCGCATAATTTTGCGCGCGCACGCTCGCCAACGCATCGGCTATAAAGCGCGCGCCGTTATAGATGGGAATGATGACACTGACCAAGGGCGCGGCGCTCATTGGTCTTGTGACGCGCGCCCAAGATTTTGCAGCATTTCTGGAGTGGGCATTTCTACCAGATCGCGCAGCTCAACTTGGCTGTTTTGCGCGCGCCGCGCTAGCGATTTTGACAACGCCTTGAGCAGATACGCTCGAGTTGTCGCAAAATCATTGGTCAGGTTATTTTCGTGGCGGCGATACAAGGTCGTCACTTGCTCCAAAATTGCCATGCGTACGCCCAGTTCGCGCGCGCGCATGTACCAATCAATGTCTTCGCCATATAAAACCGTTTCGTCCAGCCGCCCCACGCGCTGTATCACGGCGCGCGTGATCAGCGCGCCGGAAAATGACATCGCGCCCCACGGCTGCCCCAAACGCTGCCAATATGTTTCGTGCGCCGCGTTGGTCGCGCGCCGCACGCGTTGGAGCAAGCCAATCACCAGCTCCACCTGCGGCGCGTCGGGATTTGTCAAACGCGCGATACAACGCTCAATGCCATTGGCGAGCCAGATATCGTCATCGTCCAAAAACGCGAACATTGCGCCGCGCGCGCGGTCAATGCCCGCGTTGCGCGCGGCGCCGGGCCCGCGCCGCGTTTGATACAAATAAGTTACGCTGTCGCCAAAGGCGCGCGCGACGGCGCGCGTTTCGTCCGTCGAACCGTCATCCACGACGATAATTTCTGACGGCGCGCAAGTTTGTCGCTGTACGCTCTCGAGCGCCTCGCGCAGAAACGCGGCGCGGTTGAATGTGGGAATGATGACGCTAACGGATAGGGTCATTAGGTTGTCTCTTTTCTAACGCGCGTTTCAAGATACGCAAATACGCGCCGCGTTGTTCGCGTTCACGGATGCCCATATTTTGAGTGTGGATGCGGCGTTGCATCAAAACTTCGGGCAGCATCGCGCTCTTGAGCCGCAGCGCGCGCGCGCGCAGATACCAATCAATAAAATCGCCGATTTGCCATTGGGTATCAAATAGCCCGACGCGGAAAAACGCGGCGCGAGGAATTAACAGCGTGCCTTTGAAATATCCTTCAGACGGCGGAGCTAAAGCAAGTGTGTGCGTCGCGTCGTCAACTTGAAATTGCTGTATATGTCCAAACACCATATCGAGCGTCGCGTCGCGCGCAAAATATTCCAACTGCCGCGTCAATTTATTGGCGATCCACAAATCGTCCGCATCGAGAAAACTAAAAAAAGCGCCTGTCGCCAACGCGATGCCGTGATTCAGCGCCGCGCTAATGCCCGCGTGCGTTTGATACGCGTACTGCGCCTCGGGAAACGTTTGGGCGACCTTTGCCGTCGCATCGGTCGAACCGTCGTCAACCACAATGATTTCAAGCGGGCGGTGCGTTTGCGCCGCAACGCTTGCGAGCGCGGCATCCAGATACGCGGCGGCATTGTACGCGGGAATAATAACGCTAATCAAAGGATTGGACGACATATTTTTTATCCTCGACAAATCGCGCTAACGCGTCCTCGAATTTCGGCAAGATATTTTTCCAAGTATAACGCTGTTCCACCAACGCGCGTCCATTCGCGCTCAAGCGCTGCGCGAGCGCATCGTCATCCAAAAGTCGCGCCAGCGCGTCGGCGAAAGCTTGCGGTTCGTCGCGAATTAAAACGTGGTGCTCATCGCGCGCATCCAATCCTTCGCAGCCGCGCGTCGTTGTCACAATGGGGATGCCCCACGCCCATGCTTCGAGGATTTTTAAACGCGTGCCGCTGCCAATGCGTAGCGGCACGATCGCGACCGCGTTCTGCGCGGCGACGCTTGACATGTCCGACGGGTCGGCAATGACGCGCACGCGCGGCGAATTCGACAGCGCTTGAATTTCTGGCGGCGGATGACTGCCGGCGATATACACGGTAATATCGCGTGTCAGGCGCGGCAAAATTTCGCGGACAAGAAATTGCGCGGCGTCCGCGTTTGGAAAATAATCGAGCGCGCCCGCGAACAGCGCCGCGCGCGCGCGCGAACGCGGCAGTCGCGGATACGCGTCCAAGTCCACGCCGTTCTCGACGACGATCGTTTTGCCGCGCGCGCAGCGGCGCGTCACGGCGCGTTTATCGTGTTCGCTCACCACCACGCGCAAAGCGAATTGCGCCCACGCGCGATTTTCGTATTGTTCCACCATGCGCCACGTGAAATCCAAACGTGTTTGCGCGGCGGCGACAGTGTTGTGCTGCGCGATTTGTTTGCAGATTTGCGATTCGATATTTTGTTCAAGCAAAACTGTTTGCGGCGGCAAGAACGCGCGGTACAGCGACATGTACAGCGAATCCACGAGAACGAGGTCAAACAAAGCGGGCGCGCTGATTTCGATGGCGTGGCGCATTTCGGCGACGCCATGCTGCAACATCTGCCAAGACGCGTGCGCGCTAATTTGTTCGGCGTGCGGCAAACTCACGCGCTCTACGCGCGCGCAAATTTGTCGCAGCGCGTCGGGAATTGCGGTCGTATCTGGCGGAGCGAAATAGAGAAATGTCAATTCGTGTCGGCGCGCGAGATAACGCAAGATTTCCCAGCGCCGCATTTGCCCTCCCCCTTGCGCGGACAGCGGCGAACGCGCGCCAATAAGCAAAATTTTCATGGCGCCAATTCCGAAATCAATTCCGCAATGCGGCGCGGAATCTGCGCGAGGTCGGTCCCGAGATGCAGGGTATAACAGGGCAGCGCGCGCGCGAGCGCTTGAATGCGCCGCGCGGCGGATTCTTCCGCGCGCGGCAGTTGAATTAGCGTGCTGATGCCCAACGCGCGCAGCGCGTCATGCCGCGTCGCCGGCGCGAGGGTCGTGTCGCGTCCGTCGCGCACGCGCGGCAAAACGAGCGCGACGAGCGGAAAGCCGCGCGATAATTTGGCGCGCCATTGTTCTGCTAGAAACAAAATGGCTTTTTCGCGGCTCAGCGCATTTGGGTTTGCGATAAAGGCGGCGAGCTGGGGCAGCCGCGCGATGCTGTCGGCGTTTAATTTCGCGGAACTGTAGAGCGAATGGACCGCGGGCTGCGGTTCGTTTTGGATGAGACAATAATCGTCGCCCGCGTACAATAATTCCGAATCGAGACAGGCGAGCGCGGTAGTGGATTTGCCCATGCCGCCTTTGCCCGCGAGCAAAACGCCCGCGTCTGTTGTTCCAACCGCGCCGCCGTGAATGAGTTGCATGTTTTGCGTTTGCGCGAACCAATGCAAAATGGTTCGCAGCGGCGCGCTGACTTCATAACCGGGCAAACGGCGCGCGTCGTGTGTCCAATATAACGCTGTCCGCGTCGCGGCATCCAGGAGATGCAGCGCGCCCGCGTCGGAATCATACACGGTAAAAATGCGCGCGGTGTTATAACCGAGAATTTCGCCGCGCTGCCCGCGCGCCGTGTTCCAATCCCACGGCGGCGGCGGCATTCGCGTGCCTGTCGAAACATCATCCCACATCAAAACAGTCCAGTCCGCGCGCGCGGGGGGAATGCTCAAATGCGCGAGCGCGGGCAGCAACTTTTCCGCCAATGGCGCGCGCGCGCTGATTACGCGCAGGATACTGGGGCCCGCCGCGAAAAAATTTTCAACGGGGCGCGCGTCGCGCGCGCTTTCGAACAAGCGGCGCGCTGTTTCAAAAAATTCGAGCGCGACGTCTTGCGCGGCGCGCGCGTTCATGCTGATTCATTCGGATTGGCGAGGGGCCAACCTTGCGCGCCTACATCGTGAATCGGGTCGAGCAATAGCAGCGTCTGCATGTCGGTATATTTCAATAACACGGGCGCCGCAAAAGTTCCGTTAGTCTCGACAAAGGCATCGCGCGTGAGTGGTTCGCGCGGCGCGGTTGGCTCCGGCGCGCGTGGACGAATCAGGTCTTCCGCTTCCAATTCATGGATAAATCGCGTCAACTCTTGTTGAATCGTTTGCGCTTGCGCGGGATATTGGGCAAGCAAGGGCGCCGCTAGCTCCGCGATGGACGCGCCTTGCGTTAGTTCATTCCAAATTGGAACGCCATTGTCTTTGAGTTGATAATATGTTCCGGTCTCCAAGTTTAGCAGAATCACTTCGCCTTCAATCGTATCATGGATGATATTGTCATGCGCGATTTGATATTGATTTGACCACATACAAATGCCTCCAAGAGATTTTGCCCATTATAACACGGCGCGCATTTGACAAATTATGTCCCGCGTGAAAAAATAGACCGCTTGCAATAGTCAGCGCGCGCGCTGTGTTGTTTTACGTTCGGAAAAATATTGTTTCAACGATAGGGAGACCGTCAGATGACGAACGGAGCCGCCGCCACACCGCCGAGTGGCATTGTCACATTTTTATTTACCGATATTGAAGGCAGCACCGCCTTGTGGGAACGAATGCCGGATGCCATGAAGCGCGCGTTGGCGCAGCATGACCAGTTGCTGCATATGGCGATCGCTAAACATAATGGTTTTGTCTTTAAACAAATTGGCGATGCGTTTCAAGCCGCGTTCGTCGCGCCGCATGACGCGCTCGCGGCGAGTCTCGCGGCGCAGCGCGCGCTGCGCGACGCGTCGTGGGGTGAAACGGGCGCGCTGCGCGTACGGATGGGCATTCACACTGGCTCGGAAGAATGGCTCGGCGCCGATTACGCGGTCAGTCATACGCTCAATCGGGTGGCGCGCATCATGTCGGCGGGACATGGCGGCGAAATTCTCGTTTCGGGCGATGCGCTAGAGGCGTTGCGCGGCGCGTTGCCCGATCAGGCGACGCTCAAGGATATGGGCGAGCATCGGCTCAAAGGGTTGAAAATTCCCGAACATCTTTATCAACTGGTTGTTCCGGATTTGCGCGCGGACTTTCCGCCGCTCAATGTGTTGGAATCGTATCGCGTGCATTTTGAAACGGTGGCGCGCGCGTTGAGCGAAAATAGCGTCGTGCCGTTTCTCGGCGCGAGTGTCAATTTGGTGGGGCGTCCGCCGGACAAGGCATGGCAATTCGGGCAGAGCGATTTTTTGCCGGTCGGGACCGAGGTGGCGGAACATCTCGCGCGTATGTTTGATTATCCGTCGAATGAACCGCGCGATCTGGTGCGTGTGTCGCAATTCGCGGCGGTCAAAGCCGGCATTGGGCCATTGTACGATGAGCTGCGAAAGATTTACAAGGCGGATTATGCGCCCACCATGCTGCATCAATTTTTTGCGGGGCTGCCCGCGTTGATGCGCCAACAGGGTTATGCGCCGCAGTTGATGATTGTGACCACCAATTACGATGACGCGTTAGAGCGCGCGTTTCGCGCCGTGAACGAGCCGTTTGATTTGATTACGTATATCGCCGAAGGCGAAGCGCGCGGCAAATTTATGCACATTGCGCCGGACGGCAAAGCGCGCGCCATTGACAAGCCCAATAAATATCTCGGCTTGAATCTCGAAGAGCGCGTCGCGATTTTGAAAATTCACGGTGTGGTGGACCGCCAAAATCGCGCGCGCGATAGCTATGTCATCACCGAAGACCATTACATTGATTATCTCGCGCACAAAGATATCGCGCAGCAGCTGCCCGCGCAGCTGCTCGAAAAAATGAGCTGGAGTCATTTTCTCTTTTTGGGTTATTCGCTGCGCGATTGGAATTTACGCGTTATTTTGCATCGTATCTGGGGCGAACAAAAATTCAAATACAAAGCATGGGCGGTGTCCGATAACGCGCTGCCCGGCGACAAGCCGCCGCCGCTCGAACAAGATTTTTGGCGTTTGCGCGACGTGGATATTATCAAAATGCCGTTGGATGATTACGTCGAATCGCTGCAAACGCGTTTGGAAGCGCTGCCGCAAGGGGAGGGTGAAGAATGACCGCCGCGCTCAACGCGAATGTCGCAACTGGTAACCGCAGTCTTCCGCCCGCGCCCTACAAAGGTTTGGTCCCGTACACTGATCGCGATTATGCGCTCTTTTTTGGACGCGATTCTGAACGCGCCATCATTGTGGCGAATCTGCGTTCGTCGCGGTTCACGCTGTTGTACGGCCCAAGCGGCGTCGGCAAAAGTTCCGTCGTCGGCGCGGGGGTGGTGCATTTTCTGCGCGAACGCGCGCGGCAAAATTCGCTCAAGCGCGGCGCGCCTGAATTCGCGGTCGTTTATTTCAATCAATGGCGCGACAATCCTGTCGTCGCGCTGCTGGGCGCGGTGCGCCAAGCGGTTCAGGAAGCGCTCGGCAAAACGTTCGCGGATGGCGAATCTTTTGCCGCCAAAACGCTGGGCGAACAACTTGGAATTTGGTCGGAACGTGTTGATGGCGCGTTGTTGATTTTGCTCGACCAGTTCGAAGATTATTTTTTGTATCATCCGAACGAAGACGGGCCTGGCACGTTCGCGTATGAATTTCCGCTTGTCGTCGCCGATACCCAAGCGCGCGTCAATTTTGTCGTTTCGATTCGCGAGGATGCGCTCGCCAAACTTGACCGCTTTGAAGGACGCATTCCCACCCTTTTTGACAATTATATTCGCGTGGATCATCTTGACCGTGACGCCGCGCGCAGCGCGATTACCAAACCGATTGACCAATATAACAAGGGGGTTGGCGATGCGGGCTTGCGCGTTACGATTGAAGCGGCGTTGGTGGAAGCGGTCTTGGATGAAACGAAAACGGGCCGCGTGTCCTTGGGCGATAGCGGTGTCGGCGCGGTCAAAGATGAATTGGAAGTGGGCGAACAGGAAGATGGGACGGCGCGGATTGAAACGCCGTTTTTGCAGTTGGTGATGACGCGATTATGGGATGAAGAATTGCGCGCCGGTTCGCGGACGCTGCGTTTGGAAACCCTGAAGCGTTTGGGCGGCGCGGAGCGCATTGTGCGGACGCATCTTGACAAGACAATGAATACGCTGCCCGCCAAGGAGCGCGCGGCGGCGGCGGGAATGTTTCATTATCTCGTCACGCCTTCCGGCGCCAAGATCGCGCATACGGCGCGCGACTTGGCGGAATACACGGGTAATCAGGAAAAAGATTTGGTGCCGGTGCTGGAAAAAATGTCCGCATCGGGCATTCGCATTTTGCGGCCCGTCGCGCCGCCGCCCGACCAGATGGACGCGCCGACGCGGTACGAAATTTTTCACGACGTGTTGGCGCCCGCGATGCTGGATTGGCGGCGGCGTTATTATCAAGAACGGCGCAGTCGGTTGATTTATTTTGCGAGCGGCGCGGTGGCGTTGGTGGTGGTCGCGTTGGTTGGATTGTTGTGGTTCAATTTGCGGCAGAGCCAACAGGCGTTAGCGCAAAAAGCGCAAGAAGCGCAGGCGCTCAGTCAAGCTATTTTAACCACACAGCCGACGGGTTCGGCGGATGTGCCGCCGACATTTGTGGCATTGCGCGCGACAGCGGCGGCGGTTGGCACGAGCGCGGCGGCGGTGACATGTCAAGGCGCGCCCGCGATAAAATTCGCCGCGTCGAAAACGAGCGTCGCGCCGGGCGATTCGGTGTTGCTGCAATGGACCGAAGCCGAACGAGTGACGGATGTTTTTATTGAACCCGGCTTGGGTCCGGTGAGTGTGACCGGTTCGCAGATTGTCGAGCCGACGACAACGACAAAATTCACTTTGACGGCGGAGGGCTGCGGCGGACGAATCGAACGGGCAGTGACGATTGAGGTGATTCCGCCGAGCGCGACGCCCGCGCCGACAAATGCGCCGCCGAGCGCAACCGCGGCGCAACCCACCGCGCTTCCGCCGACAGCAACGTCGCTGCCGCCAACCCATGTGCCAGCGACGGCGGCGCCGCTCGCGAGTCCCACGCCCGAACTGCCGCCGGGAATTTTCGCGACCAAATTGCGCGTGGACCCGCCCGAACCGCGTTCGGGCAATCAAATCACCTTTTATACGACTTTTGTCAATACGCAAGGCGAAGCGCAATACAATTACTGCGTCGAAATTTTTCGCGGACGCGATGTGTCAAAGTCGGTGGGTATTAGCACATGCAGTCCGATTACGATTCCGCGCGGGACGAGCGAATTTTCTTCGACCGGCTGGAATGTGCGCGAAGGTTCTTGTACGCAATATCTCGCGCGCGCGATTTCTGAAGATGTCGCCAAAGCGCGTTCGACTTTTTTGCAGCCCGACGGCAGTATCGCGTATCTGAATTTTACGGTCTGTCCGTGACGGACATATCGAGTTCCCGAAAAGCGGAAAGGTCGCGGCGGACAGCTGTCCAAAACATTATCTGAACAACTATAGAAATACAATGCGCTGCCATGTTTGGCAGCGCATTTTTGTTAGTCTGCGTGTACGGCGACCATCGTTATATCGTCATGCACCGGCGCCGCGCCGCGAAATTCGGCGATTTGCGCGAGCAGTTGGTCGCACAAGGTCTGCATGTTTGAATGCTCGGCGCGCCGCATAAATGTCGCCAGTCGTTCTGCGCCAAATTGTTCGCGCGCGGCGTTGAATGCTTCGGTCACGCCGTCCGTGAGCAGCAACATGGTCGCGCCCGGCGCGAGCGTTATGGTTTCTTCATCCAGCAATACAAAATCGAAAATACCCAATGGCGCGCCTTCGCGCAGCGGCGGCGTTTGCACACTCCCATCCGCAAGGCGCAGCCGCGGCAATTCATGTCCGGCGCGCGCGTATTGAAACTCGCGCGTAACACGGTCGAGAATGCCGTACAATACAGTTACGAACAGTCCTGCCGCGTTCATTTCCAAAAGATATTGATTGACGCGTTCGAGAGTTTCGCGCGGCGAACGATTTTGACGCGCTTGGGCGCGGATCAAAGCGTGCGTTTGCGCCATAAAAATCGCGGCAGGCACACCCTTGTCGCTCACGTCGCCAATCACAATCGCCAGCGCGTCCGCGCTCAGGGGAATAAAGTCGTACAAATCGCCGCCCACTTGCCGCGCGGGCGCGATTTGCGCGCCAAAATGAAAATTCTTGAGATGAGGCAGCGCGCGCGGCAAAATGCTCAACTGAATTTCCGCCGCCAGCTGCAATTCGCGCTCTAGTTTTTCTTTTTCAATAATTTGCGCTTGCGCGGCTTGCAGCTCGTTATACGCGTTGGCGAGTTCGATATTTTTTTGTTCCAGTGAGCGATTCTTGGCGATTAAATCCGCCATCGCGTTGTTGTGCGCGTCGGTGAGCCGATTGGAAAGCACGCGCACCATTTCATACGCGAGACGCGGCGCGCGCGTCAATAGCGCGTCAAATTCCGCGCGTGTCATTTCCCAAATTTCGGCATTGCCTTGCGCGCGCAGACTTGCGGTGCGTTTGCCGTCAGGATTGAATAAACTCATCTCGCCGACAAATTCACCAGGATGGCGCCGATTGACGAGCCGCTCATCCGACGTGCCGAGACTTTTGATAACTTGCAGTTCGCCTTGCCGAACGATATAGAAATGTTGACCCGTATCGCCTTCGCGCACGATTACGGCACCGTCGGGAACTTGACGCAACGTCAAGGTCGCGGCGAGTTTGCGAATTTCCTGTGCGGGCAGGTTGGCGAATAGCGGCACACGCGCGAGGAGTTGTTCGGTGGGAGTCACACGCATTTACTTGCGATTCTTCACATGACGCAAGGGCGTGTTGTGAATGCACGCTAATTTGAATGGCGGTAAGCGCAAATATTTTTCTGGTGATTACCCGGATTTCCAGACCCCAAGAGTTTGGCGATGAACTCTATCGCAGAAAACCCTTGGGGGCTAAAAGTCCGCTACGTTTTCGTGATGTGGGTAATCATCAAATATTTTTCTCTTGACAGGGTAGGTCAAACGATAATAGAATCACGAGCGCTTGACGCGACGATCGCATTGTAAGGCAGTCTGCCCAAGACTGCAATCTCCGTGGCCTTGTCGCGTCGAGAAAAAGGAGTCCGATGGAAATCACAATTACGCAAGCCGCAAATCCCAAAATGATTGCGGTATTGCATGTGCATGGCAACGTAGATTCGGCTTCGTACGAACAATTTCAGCAAACCGCCGCCGACTTGATCGCAAAGGGCGCGCGCGACATGGTGCTTGATTTAGGACAGACGCCGTACATGAGCAGCGCGGGTTTACGCGCATTGAATGTAATTTACAATAGTTTGCGCGATGAGAACGCGACGCGCAGCAATGTGAGCGCCGGCGTCGTCAAAGGCACGTACAAATCGCCGCATTTGAAACTCGCCGCGCCGACCAAGCGCGTTCTTGAAACGCTCAAGATGAGCGGCTTTGACATGTTTCTCGAAATTCATCACGACGTGCCAAGCGCGGTGGCGTCGTTTTGAAGCGGGACGCAAACGCGGCGAACGTTGCAACGCGCGCGCGCTGCGTGTTGCGCGGTTCGCTGGAACAGTTGGCGCGTTTGCGCGCGTTTATTGCGGCGACGGCGCCGCAATTTGGATGTGGCGCGGAGGATGTTTTTGCGCTCGAATTGGCGTGCGATGAAGCTGTCACGAATATTTTCAATCACGTTTTTGACGACCAAATGGGCGAGGTCCAAGTCGAATTGTGGCGTCAAGACGACGCGGTGTGCGTGACGCTGGACTATTATGGGCGCAGCTTTGACCCGTCGCAAGTGGCTGAACCGGACCTGACCGCGCCGTTGGAGCAGCGTCCCGAAGGCGGCTTGGGTTTATACTTTATGCGGCAGCTGATGCAAGAGGTGCGGTTTGAATTTGACGCGGTAAAGGGCAATCGTTTGACCATGCGCCGCGCGCTCGGGGAAAATTGAGGAGGCATTTATGGAATTGCGAATTGAACATCCCGCCAATTTTCCGTCGGCGGCGATTATGTATGTGAACGGAAACGTGGACGGTTCGAATTATCAGGAACTTGTCAAACAGGGCCAAACGTTGTATGCGGCGGGAGTGCGCCACATCGCGCTCGAACTGAGTCAATGCGATTATATGAGCAGTTCAGGTTTGGTGGCGTTAAATATAATCACCAAACTTTTGCGCGCCGAGAGTTTGCCGGATATAGAAAATGGCTGGGCGACGCTCAAGATGTTGGATGATGCGCGCGCCGCGCGCGGCAAGGCGCAGCTAGCGCTGGTTAATCCGACTCTGCGCGTGCAGCGCGTTCTTGATTTGGCGGGGCTCACGACGCTGCTGCCGATTTATCCGGACACCGTCAGCGCGTTGGCGGCGTTGGCGTAAAATAATCGGACGCGCGAAAAATTATCATTCTCACACGGAGCATACGATGGATTTTAAAAGTGAAATGCGTGGCGCGATTTTGGTCATCGCGATTAGCGGCAATTTGGATGCGTTGACCGCGCCGGCGCTGGCGGACGCGATTTCGACGCAGCTGCGTGAGGACAAGACGCGGGTGGTCGCTAACTTGGCGGGTTTGGAGTACACCAGCAGCGCGGGTTTGCGCGTCTTGTTGAATGGCGTCAAAGCGGCGCGTCAACAGGGCGGTGATTTGCGTCTTGCAGGCGCGCAGCCCGATGTGAATAAAGTGCTAGAGCTCTCTGGCTTTACAAGCATTATGAAATCGTTTCCCGATGTGGAAACGGCGGTCGCGAGCTTTGCGTAAACAATCCGCTTGCAATTCCAAGTGAACGTCAAGTCCCTGCGCGGAGCGTTCTGCGCGATAAAACAATCTTGAAATGCGGAGATTGCTACGCGACAACGGTTCGCAATGATAGTTTCAAGCTAGAGCGAATTCCTGATTCGTTTGTGGGGCAAGACCTTTCGGGTTTTCGGAAACTCGAAAGGTCTACCCACAAATCAAAGTGGAATCGGCTCTAGGCGCTCAAGCTGAAACAATCTTTTTGCCAAACGCACGGCAAATTTCAAATTTGTTCGACCCATTGTGCGCGGTTTCTGTCCGCGGCGCGCGCGCAATCGTTTTGGCAAAGAGTAGCGCGCTCGTCTGGGTGCGCTTTAATTTTGCGGCGAACGCGCGTATTTGGCGAATTGCGCGCACGGCGTCTATAATTTGCGTGTTCATGCTCCGCCCGTCACCTCGCATTTGCGATTTGCGATGCAATGAAATTTCTCCGTCCGCGTAATTCGTACGCTCGGCGCGCGCCAAATATTTACATGCGCGATACTTGGGGGCAGCCCTATGGTCTCGCGCATACGCGTCGTTTTGATCGCCGCCAATTTTTTATCTGGGCGATGGCGCTTTTTGGCGCGTTGGACCTGGTTTTGGCGCTTGTATTGGCGTGGGCATATTTTTTTCCAGCGCGCCCCGCGCCGCTTGTCGCCAAACGTCCGACGCGCGCGCCGACCCTCGTCGCGGTTCGGCATACGGCGACCGCCGAGACCGCGCCAACCAACGCGCCGACGGACGCGTCCGCCGCAACGCGTGTCCGCCGCACGCGCACGTCCGCGCCTGAACCGACGCGCGCGCCGACGCAGGCGCCTGAACCGACGCAGCCCGTAATGCCAGTCGCGGAAAAAAATGTTTCGCCCGCGCGCACGTTGGCGTATGAATTGCCGCCGACGCTGCAGCTGGGGCGCGTGCAAATTAAGGTGCCGCCAGAGCCGATGAATTGCACGCCCGCGAATCAATTTCCGGACGTGGTGACTGAATCGGTAAAACTTTGCGCGGGGCAAGAATATCGCGCGTTCACGGTGCGCGGCGAGGACATTGGCATATTCGGCGATCCGAGTTCGGTTATTCGCGCGCAGGGGCGCGGTTATGCGATTGTGGCGGAAGGCGCGCGTATTTTCATTCGCGACGTTTTGATTCGCGCGACGACGGACGCGGACGATGCCGCCATTTTGTTGTGTTTATATCCTGACTGCAAAGGCAAACCCGGCGGCGTGGCGTATGGCGGTGGCATTCTGGTGCGCGCGTCCGATACGACGATTATGGATTCCGACATTGCCGGCGGCGTATCCGGCATTGCGGCGGAACGCGTGCGCGGTTTAAAATTGCTCAACAATCGTTTGGATAATGCAACCGGTTGGGGTTCGTACAATTTCGCAGTCGAGTCGGCGGTGTTTGCGGGTAATTCGTTGAGCCATGCCAATCGCAGCTGCACGACACCCGATGGCGGTTATTTGCCCACCGGCTGTGAATCCGCCGGCTGGTTGTGCATCGCCTGCCAGGACAACATTATCGCGCGCAATACGTGCGCCAGTTCCGGCGATTGTTATTACATGAATGGCGAAGGCAATCTCACCTCGAACAATAATCGCTTTCATCAAAACGATTGTCGCGCCGCGCCGCATAATTGTTACGAAGTGACGTTTGCGCATGGCAACGAGTTTGTGGAAAATAGCGCGGGCGCGGACCCCAACACGGGGGCGGCGTGCAAATATCCTTTTTGGGTCGGCGGCTCGCGCGTTATTTTTTCGCGCAACACCTGGAGCTGCGAAATTGGCGTGGACCAAGCTATCGCCGACGCGACTGCTTCGACGCATGTGCCGACGCAAATTGAAAATCGGTAGTTGACGCGCGCCGCGCGGATTTTGGAAACCGAAAATCGAAAATCGGAAATTGTCTTGACGGGTTGTGTGGTGAAAGATTATTACGCGTTATTGAACGTCAAACCGACCGCGACGCTCGCGCAAATTGACGCGGCGTATCGGCGTTTGATGCAAAAATATCATCCGACAGCGCGCTCTTCGCCGCAGTTATTGGACCGACTGCGTGAATTGAATGAAGCGTGGCGCATTCTCAGCGATCCCGCGCAGCGCGCCGCGTATGACCGCGCGCGTCAAGAAGGACAACTGTTTCAATCGTCCGCCGCGCCGCCGCCATTGCGCGCGACGCCTGCCATCGCGAATACGGAATTTAGCGCGCCGTTTGTTCAGGGCGGTTCGTGCGTGATGCGTTTGGTTGCGGCGCTGGTCTTTATGTTTGCGTTCGGAATTTTTTCATGGGGCGTGAGCCAGCGAGTGGATTTTGGCGCGTGGTGGAAACAGACGGAGCAAGATATTCGCGCCTATGTGCTGCAAACTCCCGACGCGGATTTCAAAGTGGCGAAACAGGATGCCACGCCAACACCCGATCCGCGCTGTCGCGGCGGCTGTGAAACTCCGCCGGCGGGCTGCGTGGTCAAAGGCGACGTTGAAGCGAGCGGCGCGCGCTTTTTTTATTTGCCCAATGACGCGGGCTATGCGAGCATTCAGGTGGACCTCGTTCGTGGCGACCGCTGGTTTTGCGCGGTGGGCGATGCGCAAGCCGCCGGATGGACGCGCAAAGCGCCGACTGAAACGCCAACGCCGCCGCCACCGCCGGAAGCGTTTACTACGACAACCGCGCGCAAGAATTTTGTGGTGTGCGCGGAAAATGCCGCGCTCTTTCAAGGGCCCGGCGATGATTTTGCGGTCGCGCAAAAAATCGAATCCGGCGCGCGCGTTACCGTGACCGGCGTCAATGGCGAATGGTCAGTCGTGAATTTATCGGATGGCGTGGCGTACATTCATTCGAGCTGGTTGTGCGCGCCGACGCGCGCGGCGCCGCGTGCGTCGGTTGGGAATGCGACAGCGTCGCCGCCCGCGCAGACGCTTTCGCCCGTCGCGAACGTCGCGGACGCGCATTTTAAATATCCGGCGCCGCGACTCGTCGAGCCGACGAATGGGGCGCGCTATTGGTGCGCGCGTGAATTGGCGCTGGCGTGGTCGTTTGACAGCGAGCTCGCGCCCGATGAATATTTTTTGGTTGAAAGTAAACCGCATGAACAAAAGCGTTGGACGGCGCTCGCCGATTGGACCAAAGAAACGCGCGTGACGCTGTATCCAAGCCGCGATGGCGGTTCGTGCGATACGGTGTGGTGGGCGAACACAGGCGCATATCAATGGCGCGTCAGCGTTGTGCGCGGCAATAAAGCGATGCCGGAATATTTGAGTCCGTTCAGTCAGGTGAATGATTTGATTTATGCGCAATAGCGTCTGCGATAGTTCAAGGTTTGCAGACGCGCCTTTTTTTTGACACTCGCCGCGCGCCCAACTATAATGCGCGCGGTCTTTTAATTCTGGATAAAGGAGCTCACTTATGGGTAAAGGCGATAAACGCACCAAGCGCGGCAAACTATTTCGCGGTTCGCACGGCAAAACACATCCCGGCACGCCGCCGCCGGCGCCGCCAAAACCGGAACCGAAACCGACGCCAGTGAAAGCCAGAGCGCCGCGTTCGCAGCCCGCGACGCCAAGCGAAGCGCCGCCTACGGAATAATTTTTAGCTTTATTGTCTTGACGCAAGACGCGCAAGTTTGTGTGGCGCGCGCGGCTTGCCTTGAGAGACGCGCATGCCCCGCCGTTCGTCAAGCGGTTCCTCGATCTTTAGTCGCGTCCTGGTGGTGGTTGTATTGGGCGCTGGCCTTGGCGTCGCTCTCGGCGCGCTCTTGGGCAATGTTTTGTCCGGGCTTGCGTTGGGCGCGACGCTCGGTTTGATTGCCGGCGCGGCGCTAGAAATTTTGCGCCGCCGCGGACGCTGACTTGCGCGCAAGCGCATTGTCTCTTTTTATTGTTCTTTGTTATAATCACGCAAATTTTACGTCCCGCGATCACGCGCGGGATACCTCATTTGCAGTCCCACTTTTCGACAACAATGATGTTGCCTTGCTTTAGCCCACAAATCGTTTCTGAAAGGGGGTGTGTCGGTTAGAAAAAACACCACAACCCGTCATTCACGCAAGTTAATAGGCGCGGCGCGACGCGTCCGAGATCCATTCTTTCGCGCACGAGATAAAAACGGAGGAGAAAAAGATGCAGTACCCAGCTCGTTATAAAAGTTTAGTGTTCATATTTCTGGCGCTCGCCCTCAGTGTGATTGTGGCAGCGTGCGCGCCGGCGGCGACGCCTCCGCCCGCGCAACCGACTGCCGTGCCCGCGCAACCGACTGCCGTGCCCGCGCAACCGACTGCCGCGCCTGCGCAACCGACTGCCGCGCCTGCGCAACCGACTGCCGCGCCCGCGCAACCGACTGCCGCAAGTGGCGCGTCAGCCATTCGTGTTGGTTTGGTGACAGATGTAGGCGGGCCGGATGACAAATCGTTCAATGCGACTTCGATTGCGGGGATGGAACGTGCGATCAAGGAATTGGGGATTTCGTCCGAGTCCAAATATTTG
>JAJTXZ010000039.1 GCA_021463195.1 Anaerolineae bacterium | reverse complement strand
AAATAGAGAGCAGAAAATTGAAAACAGCGTGAGCAAAATTTTGCTCACGCTGTTTTTTTGTTTCCACGAAACAGTTTAAAACGGCGTATCGCTCGACCAAACGGGTCTCGCCGGACTGCCACCAAATTTTCGCTTGCCGTTGCTGGGTCCGCCGGACGCGTTGGACGAATCCAAAATTTTATTGCCGCTGCCCGCATCGAAATGATACAAACCCAACGTGCGCGCGTCCGTCACAAACGGCTGCGATGCGTTTTCTTCGCAAGTCAGCGCTATCCAAGTGGCGCACTGCGCCCCGAGTTAGGCGTAGGCGGCTTCGGGCATTTGAACATAGCGGTCTGGCTCTTGCTCATTGCGATAAATGGCAAAAAAACGTTGTTCGATCCGCTTGAGGACAGCTGCCTCATAATAGACCATTCCGCAATTCAAACACACTTCAACCGGAGTGTTAGGAACGAGCAAATACTGTCCTTTGTGACTGTAAAGATATTCAGTCCTCCGTTCCTCGAAATGGTCACTCCCGCAGAAATTACATCGCACTTTTCTCATGATGTTGCTCCTCGTGTCCAAGGGTCAATGAACTTGGGCGGACGCGGAATATAGACAGTGATGAGAGCAATTTTTTCACCACGCCACCCGCAAACGCTGTGAATTGGCGTCTCTCCTGCCAAGCCAACCACCAGACAGCTTTCACCACGTCCGGTATCGGGATAGTGTTCCAGCACTTGTCCGTTCAGCAGAGATTGTTCGATTTGGGCAAAGGTCAACTCGTCTGTCTTGCGTTCAATCTCGGCGTGCGCGGTATAGACGTATTGATTCTCGCGTACGCGTGTTTTGATATCCTCGATGTCCATTCGTCAACCCGTAATCAAAGATAACGAACGATATTGGTAATGTCATGGTACAAGTCGCGCCTTGCTATCGCGTGAAATGATACCACGTATCGTCAAGGGAGAAAAATCTATTTCACATTCAGTGAATGAATGATTTAAAACGGCGTCTCGCTCGACCACTCTGGTCCCGCCGGACTGCCTCCAAATTTCCTCTTGCCGTTGCTTGGACCGCCGACTGCGTTGGACGAGTCCAAAATTTTATTTCCGCTGCCCGCGTCGAAATGATACAACGCCAATGTTCGCGCGTCGGCGACGAATGGCTGCGAGGGGGGGGTGAAATTATTTTTGTAACGCAGTCCGCTTGAAATGCGTACTTCGTCAATCCAACCAGAGTACGACGGATACGCCGAACCCGCATCATGTTTTTCCGCGCCGATGACGAGAAAGGGGTCGCTCTTGGGATAACTGGTCGCGCGTCCATCGCGATAACTGATATTGCCTGTCGCGCCCGCGCCGCTGGCGTCGAGTGCGCCATCCACAAAAATTTTCAGCGCGCCTGTTTTCTTGTGCCGCGTGACGGCGATGTGATGCCATGCGCCATCCGCCACATTCGTCGCGCCGCAAATCGTATTGCCGTCGCTGCCCCTGCTCACGCCAAACGCGATGCGTCCTTCTGTCAACGCGATGCCATAGTCGCCGTAATCGCCCGCGCCATACACATCGCGGTCAAAGATAATGTTGCCCGTAATCCAACCATCGTTGACATCACAAGTCGCTTGCGCGGTGTTTTCGTTCGCGTTCGCTTTGAGCCAAAATTCGAGCGTGAACGAACCGCCGACATCAACGGGACGCGCGGGATTGTCGAGTTTGATTTTCACGCGGTCAATGTCGCCCGTTCCGTTGCCGTAAAAACGGAGCGAGTAATTCGCGTTGGGCGCGGCGTCGGCGCGTGTAAAAGAAAACAGCAGAATGAAAATCGTTGCGATGAAAATGATTTTTTGCATACGAGTTCCTCGTAGCGCATATTTCAAATTTGCGTTACCAACGCGGCGTGAGAATGCAATCTATCCACGCGGTGAATTTGTCCCAATCGAACAACAGCGCGGCGCGAAAGCGACGATTGCATTTGGCGAATTGCGGCGCGGGCGTGGAGGGGGGGGCGGAAGTAACGCTTGACGCGGGCGCGGGCGGCGTCGGCTGCGCCGCAGGGATAAAGGGCAAATTGTTATTGCCCAATGCGCGGGCGATGGTCGGCACATTCGTCGAAGCGACCGCATGTTTGAGCGCGATTTCGGGACCGATGGAACAGCCCCATTCGTTTTTGCCAAAATACACCGTCGAGCCGCCAATCCAAAACGGATACTTGCATGCCGCGCCTGTTTGCGGATGCGCGGTGGCGATATTGTCTTGCAGCGTATTACCTTGCGAAAAGGTAAATTCAAAACAGTTGTTGGGCGATGCCGCGCAATAATTGCCGATGAAACGATTGTTGTTGGAAGCCAAGCCGCGCTCGCCGCTCAAATAATAACAGTTGCCGGAATATTCGCAGTGATTGTTCGCGATCAAATTTTGTTCGCATTGCAAACAGACCCAGCCCGCCGTCTCGCAGCCGTTTTCAAATTTGCGCCCGTCGGGCGTCACGCAAGGATGATCGTCGCGATTAAACGTGTTGCCGACGAATACGCTATTGCGACTGCGGATATTGAAATTGCCCCAGCCATTCAAATCGCTCAAATTGTTGCCGATAAAAAAATTGTTATAGCCGTCCACGCTCGCCGCGCCAATCGTCCCGCCGCGCACCGTCGTATCGTGAACGACATTGTTGCTGCCGAGCAATAAAATGCCGCCGCCATACGCGAGTCCGCCTTGAATTTTCGTTGGTTCGGGTTGCGTTGGAAAAATACATTCGTCGTATTGACACAAGAACGCGCCGGCATCGCGTTCATCGGGCGCAGCTTGAATCACCGCGCCGTCAATCCAATTTCCATTTCCTTCCATCACCACAACGAATTGTCGCCCGCCGCCGTTGATGATTGCCGAATGCGCCGCGTCGCCAAACAAACCGATGTCGTTGCCGACGAGATGCAGCGGCGGATAAATTTCATTCGGGCAAAGTTTGATGCTCGTGGTGATGATTTGCGGCAAGGCGTTCGCGGGCGTGCAGTTTTCTGGCACGCTGGGCGATTGTAAACGCCGCGCGCCTGTCGGTAATTTGACATTGAGCGTAATGCGTCCGTCTTGGGTTGAAATGTTCGCGGCGGGCGGCGGTTCGTTTTCGATGATGCGTCCGACGCCGCTGACGCTTTCGCCCAGCACGACGAGACTGTAACGAATGGGCGCGGATGTTTTGTTTTCGACAATGGCGCGATAGACGCCGGGCGCGGGAAACTTGCCGACCCAAATACTTTCATTCCCGCGCCGGGCGCCGCGTCCGACCGGTTCCGTCGCGTCGGGTTCGTAGACGCCCAATTCGACGCCTTCCGGCGCTTCGATGACGACGGTGATTTCGGTGCGGTCGCCTTTGTATTCAAACCGATAGATATGCTGTTGTCCGGGCAAAAGGGTGAGCGTTTGTTCGTCCTGCGCGTGGATGCGCGCGGCGCATTGCGGACCGAACGCAAGCAGGAGCATCAAACATAACGCGCCGCACGCGCCGAGTTTGGCGCGAGCTTGAAAAAGATTGAACACGACGCGAATTTTACAACAAGCTGCGATAGCGGCAAGCGGCACGCTCAAGGCACGGGCGCGCCGCGCGCGGTTTGCAAAAGCAGATACCATTCTTCGCGCGTGAGCGTGATGTCATCGGCGCGACAGCAAGCGGCGAGGTGTTCGAGATTGGTGGTGCCGAGAATGGGCTGAATCGGCGCGGGATGACGCAAAAGCCACGCGAGCGCGAGCGCTTCGCGGGTGGTGTTGCGCGCGTGCGCGATATCCGCAATCAGCGCGGCGACGGCGCGCGTGCGCGCATCGGCATTGGGCGCGGGATTGATTAGCGCGCCGCCGGCAACGGACGCCCACGCCTGAATCAAAATAGCATTGACGCGACAATAATCGAGCGTGTCGGCGGCGCCGGTGTACGCGCGCGGCGCGGTATTGAAAAAAAGACCGTCGTCAATCAAGTCGGCGCGCAAGAGATTGAGTTCGACTTGATTCACGACCAGCGGCTGCGCGACGAATTTTCGCCAGAGTTGAATTTGCGCGGCGGTGTGATTGCTGACGCCGAAATAGCGCACCATGCCGCGTTGATGCAGCGCGTCGAACGCGCGCGCGACCTCTTCGGGCTGCGCCAACGCGTCGGGGCGGTGCAGCAGCAAAAGGTCGAGATATTCAGTTTGCAAACGTTTCAAACTGGCTTGCGCGGCGTCCATAAGATATTCGTACGAAAAATCGAAACGCGTCGGCGCGCCGGGCGCAGGCGTATCCGCCAGACGGATGCCGCATTTGGTTTGGATAATAATTTTTTCGCGCGCGACGCCCAGTTCGCGCAGCGCCTCGCCAAACGCCGTTTCCGCTTTGCCGCGCCCATACACGTCGGCGTGGTCGAAAAAATTGATGCCGCGTTCAAGCGCGCATTCGATGATGCGGCGCGCGCGCGCGCGGTCGAGCGCGGTCAGCGGCGCGCCGTCGCCTTCGCCGCCGAGTTTCATGCAACCGTAGGCGAGACGCGAAATTTTTAAATCGGTTTGGGGCAGCGTGTAGGTTTGCATGCGAGACAGCATAATCCAAGCGCGCGCTTTGTCAATTAGCTTGACGCTTGCGCGCGTCTGTTTAGCGGCGCTTTAAATTTTACGCCGCGCGAATAATAGTTTGCGGTTTCTTTTTGATATAGAGCTTCAGAAAAGGTTTTGGATTGTCAGATCCTTTGGGTTTTCGAAAATCCGAAGGGTCTTGGCATGGTTTTTTAAAATCAAATCTGAAGGTTAATCGTTGCGTAAAATCAAAGCGCCGCGTTACGCGCGCGAGCGCGGCAGTTGAATCATAAAAACGCTGCCCTGCCCTTGCGCACTCGTCACCGCAATCTGGCCCGCATTCGCCTGCACCATCAAACGCGTCAACGCCAAACCCAAACCGCTCCCGCGCACAAGATTGCGCCGCGCCGTATCCACGCGATAAAAGCGGTCAAAGATATGCGGCAGCGCTTCGGGCGGAATGCCCACTCCCGTGTCGCTGATGACAATTTCGACAAAATCTGGCAGCGCATTCGCGCGCAATATCACGACGCCGTGCGGCGGCGTGTATTTGAACGCGTTCTCCAACACATTGCGGACTGCCATTCTCACTTGTTCCGCGTTGGCGTGAATCAATGGCAAATGTTCCGGCACTTGGACTTGGAACTCTACCTGCGCGGTTTGGACCAATGGCGAAATGTCGTCCGCCAAATCATACAACAACGGCGCGGGATCAAAATTCGCGCGCGGCGCGAGTTTCCCTTGCTCCAATGCCGCAAGCGCGAGCATCTGTTCCACCACGCGCTGCAAATGGGCAACTTCATGCTCCATCTGCGCGAGATAATTTTGCGTGACCGTTGGATTGGTGCGCGCCGTATCTTGCAATAATTCCAATCGCAAACGCAATCCCGTCAGCGGCGAACGCAATTCGTGCGCCGCATTCCCCGCAAATTCTTTTTCGCGCATAAGCAATTCGCTCAAGCGCTCTGTCATTTGATTGAACGCGCGTCCGAGGCGCTCGATTTCATCGGGACCTTCCGGCGTCACGCGTTGTTCCAAATGTCCTTGCGCGATCGCCTCGCTCGTTGCGGTGAGCCGCTGCACCGGACGCGCAATGCTGCGCGCGAGCATCACACTCACCAATGCCGTGAGCGCCAAAATAATTCCGCCGACGCTCGCCAAGCCCAGCCACATTTGTCGAACCATTGTATTGATCGGCGCGGTGGACATCGAAAGCTGCACAAATGCGTCAACATCGTGTTCCCCGCGCAACGCGGCGGCTACGAATACGCGTTCCTGATTTGCAAATTCATCCCAACGGATTTCGTTTTGCTCATAGCCCGCGCGCGCGGCGGCAAATTCCGTGTGATTATGTTCGACCCCTTCTGTCACACGCGAGTCAGAACTTGCCAACACGCGCAATTTATCATCCACCAAGGTCACGCGCGCGAGTTCGTCGGACGCGTAGAGACCGCTTTCTTGCGCGTAGGTTTGCAAAGCCGAACGTAAGGCAGCAACTTGAATCTTGTCGGCGTCGTCGCCAAACTCGTTGCGCAGCGCGTTCGCAATCAACTGCGCTTGAATTTCCAAATTGCGTTCTTGTTGTTCAAACGTCGCCGTCTGCAATTGCAAACCCGCCCAAACAATCAAGCCGCCTACGCTCAACAGTACCAACAACATGTACGTGAGCGCGAGGCGGCTGGTCAATCCGTGCGGAAAGAGGCGCATCTTAATTTTCGCGCGCGGCAAAACGGTAGCCGAACCCGCGCACCGTTTCGATAAAACGCGGCGCCGATGGGTCGTCTTCAATTTTTTCGCGCAGCCAACGAATATGCACATCGAGCGTGCGCGGGTCGCCAATCCATTCGACGCCCCACACGCGGTCGAGCAATTCTTGGCGCGCTTGCGCCTGCCCCGCGCGTTCCATCAACGCGGTGAGCAAATCAAATTCACGCGTCGTCAATTCCACCACGCTGCCCGCGCGCGTCAAACGCCGCGCGATTTTGTCGAGAACGAGTTCGCCGCTCACCAAACGGTCTTGCGGTCCGCTCGACCCACCGCGATCCAATTCACGCCGCCGCAGCAATGCGCGCACCCGCGCGACCAATTCACGAAAGCTAAAGGGCTTGACCAAATAATCGTCCGCGCCCAATTCCAAACCCATCACGCGATCCAATTCTTGCCCGCGCGCCGTTAGCATCAGAATCGGCACCGACGATTCGGCGCGCAGCGTTCGCACGACTTGAAAACCATCCAAGCCCGGCAGCATCACATCGAGCAAAAGAAGGTCGGGTTTGTGAACGCGCGCGAATTCAAGACCCTCACTTCCGGTGACGGCGTGCAAAACGCGGAACCCTTCCCGTTCCAGACCAAAGCGCAGCGGTTCCGCGATCGTCTCATCATCCTCGACGAGTAACAGTTGTGGGAGTGACTTTGGCGACGCCATGAGAGGTAACACGCGGGGTACGAATTGCATTCAAAATGTGCACGAGCAACAAAAAATAGACAATCAACGCGCTGCCCAGATACAACAGCATCATGCCGGGCGCCGCTGTATCCGTCCCCGCGAAAATTCCGTGTAACGTTAAAACCAAGTATAGAACAAAGCTGCCATAGTGCAACGCGCGCCACGCGCGATACCCGATTTGTTTGCGAAAGTAAAAACTCGCGGCGATGAGGACGCACACATAAAAACCGATTTGTCCCATGCCAACCCAAAACGGTTCATAATCGCTGTACGCAAACGGCGTCAAAACCTGGACGAGCGTTGCGGAAATGTATTTGTCGCCGAGCAAAATCAACGCGTGAAACACACTGAACGCGATGGCAAGCCAGGTGACAAATTGATGCAGCTCGATCGCAGTAGGTCCGCCATTCCACAAGCGCGCCATTTTATTGCTCACCACCATCCCCAAGACCATCGAAAGCCACAACAACATATACGCGACCACGCCTGCCGCGCGCGCGAGATACCAATACGCTTTCGGCGCATCACCCAACAGCGACGCGCTCAATCCCGGCAGCCACGCCGGCAGCAGCACCGCCGCCGCGAGTGCGCCGCCCGCAAACGCGAGCAGCATCAAAAGCATTTCGATTGGATTCAATAACGGAATGTCGTCGTTGGTTTGTGTTTCAAGTTTGGCGCTCATACCAAAAAATTCTCCATTTGTGCGCTGGTCAAAATTTTTCCATCTTCCAGAATCAAGCGCGCAGCGAGTTCGCGCGCCTCGAGCCACGCGAGTCCGTTGACACTGCCCAACAACAGCGCGACTTTAGCCGCGACTTCGGCTTGGAAAATTGTTGGCGCAATCACCGTCGCAGTCAATACATCCGTCACCGCGGGCAAACCCGAGCGCGGGTCAATCAAATGATGCGCGGGTTTTCCATCGCGCGTCCATTTCCGAAAATCGCGTCCCGATGTTGCCACTGCGCCGCGCGCAATTTGCAAGGTTGGCACATCGTCGTCATCCGGCGCGAACGGATTTTCAATTCCGATGTGCCACGCGCCTTCCGCAGGCGGCGCGGTCATTACCATGTCACCGCCCGCGTCCACCAACGTCGCGCCCAATTCGCCAAGATAGCGCGCGGTTTGTTCTGCCGCCCAACCTTTGGCAACTCCGCCGAGGTCAAGCCGCGCGCCCCCTTCGACGCAAACGCTGTGTGTGGTTGGATTCATTTCCCAGCGCGCCATCGTGTTGGCAATGCGCGGCGCGCATGTATCAAAAACGCGCGCCCCTTCATACGTTTGAATTTCCGCGAACATGCGCGCATAGCCCGCCGCTTCGAGCGCGTTCAAAATCAACGGCGTGACCAAACCATCACTCCAGAGTTCCGCGCGCTGCGCCACTTGCAAGACGCGCCACAACGTTTCACTCACGCGCACGTTTTCGCCGCTGCGCGAATTGAGTTGTGACAATTCACTGTCGGCGCGAAAGCGACTCAAGCTTTTTTCCCATGCTTCAAACATCGCCGGCACGCGTTCGAGTCGTTCCTTTACACTGGCGCGTTCGGAATCTACGGCGCAAAAAATCTCGCTGCCCATCGCGCGGAAAATGATTTCGTTCATCTCGAGTTGCGAAGCGGCGTTCGCTGAAAAACGCCGCGCCGCGTTTTTATTTTGAAGATCTTGTTTTGCGTTGCGCTTTCGACGGCAATGGTTGTGATTGAGCGGAGGCGGAGATTTGCGACCCTGTGCGCGGTGTCGCAGCATCGCCGATTTGGCGCAGTCCACGCACCGGCAGGTTCGCCAAATCAAGCGTTTCAATTTTTTGCATCGGCTCGCTCTGATTTACGTCGAACATTTCTCCACGCGTGAGCCATGCCCAACCGCTTAACGTTGCCGCCACCGAAAGCGAAGCGAGAAACAATTTCGCGCCGCGCTGCATAGATGATTTTGATTTTGGTTTTGGTTTCGAGTTAGGTTGTCCCATAAGTTTTCCTCATCCAAACGTGACAGGTTTCCAAAACCTGTCACGTTTCAATCGTGTTCGTCATCGTTCTCATCGGAATCATGGTCGTCAATGTGATCATAATTTTCATCATCATCATCATCGTCGTCGTATTGTGTCGGCTGTGAGTAGGACGAGTCTTTGCTTTCCGAAGATGTCGAGTTCGATGCCGCCGCAAGAACGCTCGTCAACACCTTGCCGGTGAACGCGTCAACATAGACAGTCCCACCGCCCAACACAACTTCGTACGCCATCTTGCCCTTGTAGTTGACCAATTCCGGCGGCTGCGCCAAAGTGTCGCCCGCAAAAAGCGCGCGCGCGACGCGTGTCGCGTCATCGGCGGAAACGATTTTTGGCTGCGCGGTTGCGGTTGTCGCAGGTGAATTCGTCGTCGGCGCGGCGGGCGCGTTGATTTGCTGCTCTGCCGCGCCATTCATATATTCCACCATGCCTGCTTTGGGTTGCGCCGCTTGTGACACAGCGCCTTTCCAAGTAATGCTAAAAGCGATTGCAACTACAACGACCACCACAAATGCGGTCAATCCGGTTGCCAAAAGAATTGCGGTTCGTTGTTTCATTTTTAAATCTCCTTTACTTGCACCTTTGAGTTTTCATGGCGCCAGCATAGCGGAAAAAACGCGGCGCGTGGTTAAGCGCACGGCAACAAAAGATTAAGCGCGCGTTAAGCGTTTCGCCCGGTTGAAAATCAAAACGCCGCGCTACAAGCGCGGCGTTTCGTTATGCTATGGACATTTGCAAACTTGATTCGCAAAAAAAATTAATCGCTCACCGTCTCGAGCTCCACCAACACCTGATTCAACATGACGCGTTCGCCCGCATTCACGTGCAATGTGTTCACAACGCCGCGCATGGGCGCGAGAATACGATTCTCCATTTTCATCGCTTCGAGAATCATCAGCGGCGCGCCCGCTTCGACGCGTTGACCCGGTTCGACAAAAATTTGCGTGATTTGTCCCGGAATTGGCGCTTTGATTCGTCCATCGCCGCTGTGCGGACGCGTCGTTGCCACCGCGAGATCACGCACGTTCACCCGATACGTCACGCCGCGCGCTTGAATCCATTGCAGTTCGGGGTCGAAAATAATTTCATACGGGTGTTCGCCGATGATGAGCCACTCCATTTGCAAATCCACGCGCTCGGCGTCACTTTTGCCCAGCGCGTGAACGTTGATGAATTGCTCCAACGCCGCGTTGGGCTGCGGCACAATCACGCGCAGTGGCTCGCCTTGAATTTGCAGCGCCCATTCGTCTTGCCTGCGCGGCGGAGAATTGATTTCGATCTGGAACGTTTCCCCATCCAGCTCAACAGCCAATTTACTCATTTCGATTCCTCATTCCGGCAGGGTGCGGCTTGCGCGATGCCAACCGCTCAGGACACGCGCGGGCGTTGTCGGTTGAAAGGTTTGATTCGCGCGTTCATAATAAATTGCCACCGCCGCAGCGAGATCGCGCAGCGTTTGCGGAGAGGTCTGCTCTGCTTTGAGCGCTTTGATATTGTGCTGTACGTGGTACACGCCTTGCACAAACAGCGGTTCGCGCACGAGTTGTTCAAGCAGCGGCAGGGTTGTCGCTGCGCCAATCAGTTTGAATTCATCGAGCGCGCGTTCCAGGCGCCGCCGACACATTTCGCGGTCTGCGCCGCCGACGGTGAGTTTCGCAATCAACGGGTCGTATTCCGCCGGCACATCACAGCCGGAATAGACGTACGTATCCAAACGCACACCGGGACCGCCCGGCAGACGCACGCGATACAAACGTCCCGGGCTGGGCATGAATTGTTTCCATGCATCTTGCGCGCTGAGGCGCGCCATCATCGCCCAACCGTCGAATTGAATTTCATCCTGGCGATAGGACAGTGGCGCGCCGGCGGCGAGTTCGATTTGGGCGCGCACCAGATCAATGTGCGTGAGCATTTCGGTCAAGGGATGTTCGACCTGAATGCGCGCTTTGATTTCGGTGAAATAAAAAGCGCCTGCCGCGTCCATCAAAAATTCGACGGTCCCCGCGTTTTTGTACTCGAACACGCGCGCAATATCGAGCGCGAGCTGCCACAAGCGCTCACGCTGTTCGGAATGGAGACTCGGCGCGGGCATCTCTTCAATAATCTTTTGGTTTCCGAGCAGGAGCGAACCCTCGCGTTCGCCAAGCTGAACCAAATTTCCGCGCGCGTCTCCCAAAATTTGGACGCTCAGCTGATACACGGGCAGAATCGCTTTTTCGAAATAGACGCGGCGGTCGCCATAGACGGCGTGGGCTTGCTGCTGGGCGCGCTGTACGACAGCTTTAAGATTCTCGCGTTGTTGAACAATCTGCTCGCCGGGTCCGCGTCCGCCGCGACACGATTTCACGACAAGGGGATATCCGAGCTGGTCGGCTTGGGCGTAAAGCGCGGCGGGTTCCTGATTTTCAAAACATTCTGCCGAAAATGGAGGCGTTGCAATCCCTGCCGCCTGCGCGCGCTCGAGCGCCTTTACTTTGTTCGCGGTCATTTCGACAACGCGCGCGGGTGGTCCAATAAATGTGATTCCCGCGTTCTCACACGCGCGAATAAATTCCGCCTGCTCCGCGAGAAAACCATAACCGGGATGAATTGCGTCCGCGCCTTTGGCGCGCGCGATTTCTAAAATTGCCGCGCCATTCATAAAGCCGCCCGCCGCGTCGAGCAAAACACATTCGTCAGCGAGCCGCACATGCAGCGAACCTTGATCGGGCGCTTGATACAAGGCAACTGTCGGAATATTCAATTCGCGGCATGTGCGCATGATCCGCACCGCGATTTCGCCGCGATTGGCGATGAGAATTTTGTTGAACATAGTTTGGTAGTGCGGTAGTGCGGTAGTTTGATAGTGCGATAGTGCGATAGTGTGGTAGTTGTTGGTTGCCACCATCTCACTATCCCATCATTGCACGATTGCACGATTGCACTATCCCACGATTGCACTATCCTACTATCCCACTCACATCGGACTAATTCCATGTTTGCGCGGGACATGGCGTTCGCGTTTTGACAGGCAGAAATCGAGCGAACGAATCAACACCCGTCGCGTCTCGCGCGGTTCGATCACATCGTCAATCAACGCGCGCGCGGCGGCGACATACGGATTGTTGAAACGCGTTTCGTAATCGTCCACCAATTCTTTACGTTTCGCGTTTGGGTCGGGCGCGTTTTTTACCTCATTGCGAAACAAAATATTGACCGCGCCTTCCGCGCCCATCACCGCGATTTCGGCGTTGGGCCACGCGTACAACAAATCGCCGCGCAAACCTTTGCTGCTCATCACACAGTACGCGCCGCCGTAACTTTTTCGCAGAATCACCATCAGTTTCGGCACCGTCGCTTCGCTGTACGCATAGATCAAACGCGCGCCGTTGCGAATGATTCCGCCGTACTCTTGGTCTTTGCCCGGCAAGAATCCGGGAACATCTTGCAAAGTAATAATGGGAATGTTGTACGCATCGCAAATGCGAATAAAGTGCGTGGCTTTGATGGATGCTTTGATGTCAATGCAGCCCGCAAGCACCATCGGTTGATTCGCCACGATGCCCACGACGTAACCGTTGAGCCGCGCGAATCCCACCACCATGTTCTCCGCCCACAGCGCGTGTACCTCGAAAAATTTTCCATCGTCAACGACGCTGCCAATCACCTGACGCACATCGTACGGTTGATGCGGATCGGTTGGCACAATTTTTTCCAGTTCGGGACAGCGGCGTTCGGGGTCGTCGCGCGGCGGAATGTAGGGCGGGTCCTCTTGATTGTTCGACGGCAGATAAGTGAGCAGCGTACGCACGCGCGCGAGACAATCGCGATCGTCCGTTGCAAGAAAATGCGCGACGCCGCTCTGCTGCGCGTGAATCAAACCGCCGCCCAATTCTTCTTGCGTCATATCTTCAAACATCACCGCTTTCACCACATCGGGTCCGGTAATGAACATGTAACTGTTCTCGGTCATGAAAATAAAATCGGTGAGTCCGGGCGAATACACCGCGCCGCCCGCGCACGGTCCGAGAATTAACGAAATTTGCGGAATCACGCCCGACGCTTCGCAGTTCGCGTCGAAAATTTTTGCGTAACCGCCGAGCGAATCCACGCCTTCTTGAATGCGCGCGCCGCCCGAATCATTCAACGCGATAAAGGGACAGCCGTACTCGAGCGCCATCCGCATTACTTTGACAATTTTGTTGGCGTGCATTTCGCCGAGCGAGCCGCCCATCACGGACGCGTCTTGCGCCGCCGCCGCCGCGCGTCGTCCGTTAATCAAACCAAAGCCCGTCACAACACCATCGCCATAGCGCGAAGTTTTCCCGCCGATATAAACATCGGTGCGCGGAGTAACGAGCGTATCAATCTCGGTGAATGTTCCCGCGTCGAAAAGCAAAGCAATCCGTTCGCGCGCGGTGAGCCGTTTTTTCGCGTGCTGTCCGTCAATCTCTTTTGCTGTGCCGCGCGTGATGTCGTGTCGTTTCTGCAATTCGGCGATGTACGATTCCATGTTCTTGATCATTCTTGACTCCTAACTCGAGCAACAAAACTTCGGGCGCTGTGGGAAATTCATCGGGCGCGTCGTCGGATGCGCCGACAATTGTCAGCACAAAGCCAGCTTGCGCGCGCCACCAACCGCTAAATGTTTCTGCCTGTTCAAACGCGAATTCGATTTCGAATCGTGTCCACTGCGCGGGCGCCTGTTCGAACAATGCAAGTGAAATTTCGACCGCGCGCGTGTCCAGACTCAACCCTTTGTGAATCGCTTTCAGCGCCGCCTCTTTGGCTGACCATATCGCGGTGACGACGAGATCGCGCTGTGCGGGCGTGGACGCGTCTACGCGCGCTTGTTCGCGCGCGGTGAAATAATCGCGCGCGAGATAATCTTCGCGCGGTTCGATGTATTCCAAATCGGCTCCTAAACCTCGAAGGTCTCGGAGACCTTCGAGGTTTTGATGCACGGCACACAACGCGTGTTGATTCGAATGACTAATAGACAAGTTCCACGCTGCGCGTTGCGAACGAATCATCGCAAACGGAACACCGTCCGCGTCATTGAAAATTTCAAGCGCGTCGCGCGCGAGTAATTCATTCGTTTCTTGCAGCAGCACCGCTTGCAGCAAACGTTTCGCCGTCCAGCGTCCGAGCAGCCAATCACTCCGCCGCTTTTCGAAACGGAACGCGCGATATATTTCCAATTCCGCCGCGCTCAAAAATGCTTCGGGCGGTTCGGTCATGTTTTGCGCGGATTCCAAGAGCCAGTGAATCATTGGGTGATTGGGTGATTGGGTGATTCGGCGCGAAATAACAATCACCGAATCACCTAATCGCCTATTTATATCGTCACCTTCCCCGGTAGTTGCACCGTTCGATACCCGCGCAAGTGCACATACACCGCGCCTGTTTCGTCCACCACCGTTGCATTGAACTGCGCGCCATCGTCCAGCGCTTGCACCATCGCGTACAATTTTTTGCCGTCCGCCTCGCGCAGTTGACGGTACGCGCTCACCGAACCGATTGCCATTGGCAATGCCATGACGCCGCGCGTTTTAATTTCCCAGATGCCCGCCGTTTGAAAACAGAACTCGACGAGACGCGGCGCGATGAGCCATTCGCCTTCGCCGCGCGCAGTGTCCGCCGACAAATTCATTTTCATTTCTCCAACCGCTGTATCGCCATTCACTTGGACGCGTTCGAGAACTTGGTACGCGGGTCCGTGAAAATAAATTTTATAGATTTGTTCCGCCGTAATGTTGAGCGCATTCGCGGCGGGCGCGGTAAATGCTATGTTTGGTTTTTCGCTTTCGTCGCGCGTCAGCAAAACATCCGCCGTGAAATGAATTTTCTCTTGCGGCGGCAATTCCGCGCGCGGCATCTGGGTGATGGATTTCAACGTAGTGTGCGCGACGAGTTCGCCATCGCGCGTTGGTTCCGCCCACGCGTACAAGTACAGCGTTTGCGGCTGCATCCGATGGAACTTGAACGGACGCTCGAATTTTTCGTTCATCACTTGCGCGACATGAAAATCGGGCGCGAGCAGCTGCGCGAGTTCCGCGAACGTTTCTGTGCCCATCACGCCGGGCAGAAGCGGGACATTTTCGAGTTGATGGTCGAACAAGTATGGTTCCGCGTTCGGGTCAATCGTCGTTTCGACCTCGATGCCGCTGTACAATTTCGCCGCGACAATTTTTCCGATTTGCGCGAATTTCGGACGTTGTGTTTCGAGCCACTGCGAGACTTGTTCAGTCTCCAATCCTCCAGTCTCATCGAATTCTTGTGTGAGAATTCCCAATCTCTGCGCTACGACAATCTCGCCGCGAAAATCATTGTACGTCAATTCGCGCCGCACCGTTGGCACACCGCTTTCGGCGGGAAGCATGTCAATCCCCGCCATTTCCATAATTTTGGGAATCGAGCCGCGCGTCGCCATGCCGATGCCGCCCCACGCCGTCCAATCAATCGCGATCCCGCGCGTTTCGGATCGCCAATTTTTCAGCGACGACGTAACTTTGCACAACAAATCATTCGCCGCGCTGTAGTCCGTTTGTCCGCTGTTGCCGAAACGCCCCGCGACGGAACTGAACACCACGGTCGCGCCGATCTTTATTCCTTTTGCCGCGCGCAGCAGATTAAAGAATCCGTCCGCTTTTACGTCAAACACGAGATTGAATTGCGCGGCATCTTTATCCGCGAGCGAACGGCTGATTTCCAAACCCGCCGCGTGTACAATCACGTCAATCTTGTTATGCCGCGCGCGAATTTCATTCATCACCTTTTCCACCGCGTCATAGTCGCGCAAATCGCCCGCGTAAAAATGCGCGACGCCGCCTGCCGCCTCTACGCTTTCCTTTGCGCGCAGCGCAGCTTCTTGGCGTTCGATTCCCAAAATCTTTTTGTCAATCAGCGCGGGCGTCGGTTTTTCACCGGCAGATTTCGCGTCCGCGATCAGTTTCGCTTTCAGCGCATCTTTGTTTTCGCGGAACAATTTTATGTGCGCGTCCTCCGCGCTCGGCGGCGCAACGAGGTCGAGCAGATAAAAAATTCCGCCGCTGTGGACCGCGAGGTCGGTCGTAATCGCGCTCGTGATTCCGCCCGCCGCGCCCGTGATGACGAAAACGGTTTCTTTGTTGAATTCAATTCCGGTATCGTTCGGCGCGTTCGGCGTGTCAACTAAGGTGATGCTGAAGCGTTTGCCTTCGCGATAACCGACTTCGACCACGCCCGCGTCGAACAATGTTTCGTCAATCAACGCGTCCGCGAATTCAGCGGTTTTCCGCGAAATTTCAAAATCAAGCGCTTTCACCAAAACATCATTGCGTTCGCGTTTGTACGCTTTGGTGAATCCCACAACTGCCCCGCCCAGCGGCGCGCTTGCTCCGCCTATATCATATCCGTGCAAACCGCCAAGTCGCGTCGCGCTTACGAGAAATGTATTTTTCGCGTTGATGGATTCGTACAACGCGCGCATTGTCGTGTATAAATTTTTCACGCGCACGCGATTCAATTCGCGCCACGTTGTCAAATCCATTTCGTCAATGCTCGGTTCCACATCGAGCGCGGACAGCCAATACACGCCTTGAATCGCGCCCTCTGACAACCACGCTTTCACACGCGCATCGAGCGTTTCGGTTTCCAATGCGTCGTCAATCACCAACGTCGTCACACCGCGTTTTTCCAAACGTGATACGAGCGAGCGTCCCACGCCGCCTTTGTCCATCATCACCAGCACGCGCGAATTTTCATCGAGAGTGACGCCTGTTGCTTTGCACCAATCCAGTGGCGGACGCAGCGTCGGCGTCGGCACGCGGCGCGGGATACGGTCAGCATCTTCAAGTGAGCCGATTGTTTGAATTGGTGATTGGGTGATTGGGTGATTGGGTGATTGGAGATTGGAGACTGGAGACTGCTTACTGATGACTGATGACTGATTCCCTGTCTCCCTGTCTCCCTGTCTCCCTGCCTCCACCTTATTCGCGCACACAAATCCCACCACATGCCTTAACGTCGGATAATCGCGCAGTTTCAAATTTTCTATGCGCGGAATATCAAACGCTTCACGCACTGCGGCGAATGTTTCTGCTTGCTTGACCGTATCCACACCCAAATCGGCTTCGAGGTCGGCGTCGAGTTCCAACATCTCTTGCGGATAACCCGTTTTGGCAGCGACGATATCCAGCACCTTTGCCGTTATCTCGTCGCCGCCATTGAACGCGCTTGGCGCAGGCTCGCTTGCAGGTTCCGGAACTCTGCGCGGCTCCTGTGCAGACGCTTGCGCCGTCGACGCGTTCTCGCGCGCCGCGTGTGAAATCGGCGCTGATTCGGTCACGCCGCGCGAGGACGCGCCTGCTAAATCGGGACGCATTGTTTCAACAAAGCCAATCACCGCTTTTAACGTCGGGTAATCGCGCAGTTTCAAATTTTCCACGCGCGGAATATCAAACGCTTCGCGAATCGCGGCAAAGGTCTCGGCTTGTTTCACCGTGTCAATTCCCAAGTCTGCTTCCAAATCCAAATCGAGATCAAGCATCTCGCGCGGATAACCGGTTTTCGCGGCGACGATGTCCAACACTTTGTCGGCGATAGGTGATTGGGTGATTGAGTGATTGGGTGATTGGTGACTAGAGACTGGAGACTGCATTTCTGTTTCCGCCTCTACCTGTTTCCCGATTTCCTTGTCTACCTGTTTCCCAATTTCCTTGTCTACTTGTTTCCCTATTTCCTTGTCTACTTGTTTCCCTATTTCCGTTTCTACTTGTATTCCCAAATCCGGTCTAAATTGTTTCACAAAATCAACCGCGCGCCGCAGTGTCGCATAATCGCGCAATTTCAAATTGTCTTGGCGCGAGATGTTGAATTCTTCGCGCAACGCGGCAAACGTTTCCGCTTGTTTCACCGTATCAATTCCCAAATCCGCTTCCATGTCCAAATCCAAGTCCAACATCTCGCGCGGGTAACCCGTTTTCGCGGCGACGATGTCTAGAACTTTTTCGATGACGGGGTCGGTAATAAGTGATTGGGTGATTGGAGATTGGGTGATTGGAGATTGGGTGATTGGAGATTGGGTGATTGGGTGATTGGGTGATTCCTCAATTACTCCATGCCCGTTCGTTTTGACAACTTCCGCTTTCACCACAACAGGTTCAACGCGCGGTTCAACGCGCGGCACGACGGTTTCCGCTTTTGTCACAATCGGTTCAACGCGCGGCGCAACGTATTGTGGTCTGTCGTCCATTGTCCGCCGTCCGTGATCCGTCGTCCGTCCTCCGTCGTCCATCGTCGCCCCGACGCGCATCACCGGTCCCGTCCCGTACTGCCACGCGCTCGGCGCGGGGACGCGTTTCGGCGCGCCTTGCGCGATGATTCGCAAATTGCGTTTCACGATTTCTGTTTCCGCGAAATCGTAGCCGCTCACATCGGCGAGCCATTTGTTGTACAAACCCGGATTGTCAATGCGATTCATCGCGCCCGGAATTCGGCGCGTGAGCGTCATGGAAATTTGCGAACCGAATCCCGCCGCGAGATGCAGCGCATAGTTCACGTTGTAGCGTCCGCCGCGCGAGAGATTCAAGCGGCCGAGCTCCTCGTCCACCTCTTTATAATTTGGCACGGGCGGAACGATGCCATGTTCTAAAATTTTCACCGCAATCGCATCTTCAATCCCGACGCCCATCGGATGTCCGGTGAATCCTTTGGTATTCGCGACAATGATTTCGCTTGCCGCGTCACCGAAGGTTTCGCGCAGCGCGATGACTTCAGCCGAAGCGGAACCGCCGCGCGCGGGCGTGAATGTTTCGTGCGACATGAAGACGGTTTGCGGCGCGATGGCGTAACGATTCAAACCAAATCTTTTTTCCGCCGCGCCGACGAGATGATTCATCACCAGCGCGATGTGCTTCACGTCGAGCCGCGTGCCGTGATACGCGCTGTTCGCCGTTTCGCTCGCGAGCAATTCGACAATGCCGCGCACGCCGCGTTCTTGCGCCGCGTCTTGACTTTCGACAACCAACGCGCACGCGCCCATTCCCAACAATGTTCCGTGACGACGTTTGTCGAACGGTAACGCTGCTTCCTCTACGCGGTCATCCGTCGCCGCCGCGCCCGTCGCCAAAAAGCCCGCGCCAACCCATTCCATCAAATTGTTGCCCGTCACATCATCCGCCGCAATCACAATCACGCGCCGCGCGCGTCCATCGCGAATCCAATCTTCCGCGAGCGCAATCGCTTGCGTGGTGCTAGCGCACGCCGCGTTCACTTGCGTATTCGGTCCGCGCGCGCCAATGTATTCGGCGAATTGCGAATGTCCCATCGCGAGAATGCGGAACAAAAAGCGGCGGTCAAATTCGTAGGGCTGGCGCGCCATTTCGTCGCGCACCGCGTTGATGCGCGCGTCAATTTCGCGCAGTGTGTTTTCGTCGTCCGTCACATCGCGCAATTCTCTCAAGGTGGCTAATTTTTCTTCGAGTCCGCGCCATGCGTAATATTTTGAAAATTCATCCGCGAATCTATCACCGCCGGGGAACGCGCTCGCAAAAATCACGCCCGTTTCATCGCGCAGCGCTTCGGGCAAGAGCCAGCGCTCGGGCAAGTACGTGCCCTTGCTCGTCTTGCGATACGTTTGGACGAGTGGAATGCCCGCTTCGCGCAGCGCGTCGAGTCCCGCCGCCATCGCGAGCTGCGTGGTAACGTCCAACGCTTCAACCAATTTTTCGGGAACGCCGTACTCGTCCGCCAAATCAAATTCGCCCGGACGCCCCGCGAGTTTTATCACTTCGCCCGGATTCGTAATCGTTTCAAAGCGTCCACTGCCGTCTTTGCTTTTCACCAAACGCGTGACGCGTTTCGTCGCCATCGCATTGCGAAACCGTTCGGGAATCAAGTCCACAAATTGTTCCCCGCGCAAAATCCGTAGCGCGTTGTCTTGGTCCATTACCGTTTTTTCCGCGCCCGGCAAACCGAGTCCCGTGCCGGTGATGACGATAGAGCCGCGCGGAGTTTCGTTGCGATCGTACGGGAGATTGGAGACTGGAGATTGGAGATTCGCAAGTTGCGAAATGATTTGTTCCAATGCTTTAACCGTTATGTTTCCATTTTCACTCGATGATGTTATCGTTTGTTTCATTTGTTCCTCTCCCTCTTGCGAAACCGACACTGAAGGAGTCTTGTCAATCTCTAATCTCCAGTCTCTGGTCTCTATCCCCCGGTCTCTAGTCTCTTTCCCAAACCCCGCCGCATACAACCCACACAACGCGTGATTGAATGATTGCAGCTCGCCTGTTTTCGGATGATTTGAAAAGAGTGAAACGACATCATTTTTATCCGCGAGTATATCGTCCACGAGACCTTTCAGCGCTTTTTTCGGACCGACTTCGACGAATACGCGAACGCCCGCGTCGTACAAAGTTTGGACGCCTTGCACCCACTGCACCGGCGACGCGATTTGCAATTCCAAAACATCTTTGATTGCTTCAATCGTCGTGGGATAAAAATCGCCGGTTACGTTTGCGACGAGGGGTAACGTCGGTTCGGAAATATGCAGACGATTCAACACTTGGCGCAATGGTTTGCTCGCGGGCGCGACGATTTTGGTGTGAAACGCGTGGCTGACGGGCAAACGCTGCGCTTGATAACCTTTGCGCGTGAAAACCGTAATGGCGGTTTCAACCGCTTTACTCTCGCCGCCGATGACGGATTGATTCGGACCGTTGATGTTCGCCGCGACCACGTAACCGTCAATTTCCTTCAAGGTTTGTTCGACGACGCTGTACGGCGCCATCACCGCCGCCATCCAACCGTTGTCGCCGACGCTCACCTTTGTCATTTCCGCGCCGCGCGCCGCGCTCGCCTCCAACGCGTCCGCGAACGGCATAATGCCCGAAGCAATCAACGCCGCGTATTCGCCGAGCGAATGTCCCATCACCATGTCGGGCTTGAAACCAAACTCTGCAAGGAGTTTATAAATCGCCGTGTCGAGCGTAAGCATCGCGGGCTGTGTAATCGCCGTCTGCTGTAATTCTTTTTCCGCGCGTTTCAAAACATCCGCGTCCGCGCTTTCGACAAAAATGTAACTCGTCAATGGTTTGCCAAGAATCGGTTTCATCACCGCGTCCGCGTCGGCAAACACTTGGCTTACCGTCGGATAAAGCGCGGCGAGTTCGCGCCCCATGTTCAGATATTGCGAACCTTGTCCGGGAAACAGAAACGCGATCTTGCCCGGCGCGTCGCCGCTGCCGCGAAAAATTCCTTGCGCTTGCATCGCTTTCCATGCCTGCGCGTTATCGAACGCCATCGCCTTGCGCGCCTTGTCAATCCGTTCCGCCAATTCCTCGCGCGAACCAAAATCAATTACGATTCTTTCGCGTTGTTTCAATTCCTCAAGGTTCGGCAACGCAATTTCCGGCGTGAATCCGTTCTGCACGCGCGCAAACATTTCATCCAATTTATTTTTCAATTCGTTCGCACTGTCTGCGCCGATGGCGAAAATGCCGCGCGGGGGAAGCGGAGACTGGAGACTGGAGACTGGAGACTGATTACTGATTACTGCCGACTGATTACTTGTTTCCCTGTCTACCTGTATCCCTGTATACATTTTCTCCCGCGTCAGCATCCCTTCCACATGTTCCTCCAGCACAACATGAAAATTCGTTCCGCCGAAACCGTACGCGCTGACGCCGACGCGACGCGGGATATTTTTAGCGCGGCGCTCCATCGCGCGGGGTTGATTGACGAGAGAGAACGGCGTTTGTTCAAACGGAATGTCGGGATTGGGAATTTCCGCGTGCAGCGTTGGTGGAATGATGTTGTGATGGAGCGAGAGCGCCGCTTTCAATAATCCCGCCGCGCCCGCGCCCGCTTTCAAATGTCCGATGTTTGATTTTACGGAGCCTAATGCAATACTATTTTTGGGCGCAGCTCCAAAAATAGTTTGCAACGAATCCACTTCGACGACATCACCGACGCGCGTCGAAGTGCCGTGCGCTTCAATCATCACCGCGCTCGCGGGGTCGAGTTCCGCGTTTTCCCACGCGCGACGCGTGGACAATTGCTGTCCAATCGGATTCGGCGCGGTGATGCCTTTGCCTTTGCCGTCGCTCGAACCGCCAACGCCGCGCACCACCGCGTAAATTTTGTCGCCGTCGCGTTCGGCATCCTCCAGACGTTTCACCAAAAACGCCGCGCTGCCTTCGCCCATCACAAAACCGTCCGCGCCTTTGCCAAAGGGACGCGTGCCGGTCGCCGAGAGCGCACCGATTTTGCAAAATTTCACGAACGAGCCAATGCCCATGTTGCGGTCAACGCCGCCCGTGAGCACCGCGTCCGCTTTGTGATTGCTCAAGAGTTCCCACGCGGCATCGAGCGCGGCGAGGGACGACGCGCACGCGGCATCGGTGATGAAATTGGGTCCGCGCAAATTCAAAACATTCGCGACGCGTCCCGAAACGATGTTCGGCAATTCGCCGGGCATCGAGTCTTCGGTAATCGGCGGCACACGATGGTCAATCACCGCGTGAAATTCGTCGAGAATTTGCGCGCGCACGGCGGCGGGCAATTGTTGATACGCGGGCGCGGCTTGGAGCGCGTGCGCGTATTCGGGAAAGACGATGCGCTGGGTGGTGAGATAATGCAATTCGCCGCCCATCGCCGTGCCGAGCACAACGCCCGTGCGTTCCGTGTCGAGCGGGCGACGCGGATAGCCGTAATCTTCCAAAGCTTGCGCCGCAATCGTCACCGCCCACTGCTGCCCAATGTCCATCGCTTGCGCGACGCGCGGCGGAATCTTGAATTTTTTCCAATCAAATTCAAAGCCGCGCACCCAGCCGCCGATTTTGCTGTACGTTTTGTCGGGCGCGTTCGGGTCGGGGTCGTAATAATCCAAAATGCTCCAGCGGTCGCCCGGCGTTTCGGTGATGCTGTAACGTCCCGCGATGAGATTATTCCAAAATTCAGTCACGTTAAATGCGTCCGGCAAAATCGCGCCGACGCCGACGATGGCGATGGGTTTGTGATGAGAATTCATTGTGTGTAGGGGGACTGGAGACTAGAGACTAGAGACTGAATCTCTAGTCTCCAATCTCTACTCTTTAGGAAACGCTTTCGTCAACTGCTCCGCCGCAAAATCCATGTCCGCGATTTGTCCCATCTGCGCGGCGAAAATCGCGACGCTGTTGACCTCCCGTCCGAGCTGCATGTTCGTTTGTCCCGCGCCGATGAGCCACTGCATTCCTTCGCTCGCGATTTTCATCGCGGCTTGACGCGCGTAAATTCTTGACAATGCTTGACGCGTTGGAATGTCGAGATTGATGCCTTCGGTCGGTTTGTCCACCACGCGTTCGGCGAAAATCGCCGCGCTCTCTGCCCACGCAATCAATTCGCCGAGGCGGAACAAAATGTGTTGATTGCGCGTGAGGCGGTCGAGACGCGCTTGTTCCAAAAGCGCCGCGAGCGCGCGCATTCCCAATGCCGCATAGCCCGCGCCATTTTCGGATTCGCGTTCGTGCAATTGCTCAAGGCGTTTCGCCCAATCGTTGTAATACGCCCCTTTGGTTTTCAAATGCTGCTGCCAGCGGTCGCGCGCAATCGTCCATTCCATAATTTCGTTCGTGCCTTCGTAAATGCACGTGATGCGGACATCGCGTTTGATTTTTTCGACCATGTATTCTTTGACATAGCCGTAACCGCCGTGCGCTTGAATCGCGTCTTCCGCCGCTTTGTTGCCCGCTTCCGTCGCGGTGTATTTCGCCACCGCGCCTTCGGTTTGCAGACCTTCTTCGCCGCTGTCGAGCCGTTCTGCCACCCATTCGATGTACGTGCGCGCCGCTTCCAAACGCGCCGCGTTCGGCACAATCAATTTGTGCGTATATCCTTGCTTGTTGCACAAGAGCGCGCCGCCTTGCGCGCGTTCTTGTGAATAGCGAATTGCGCGGCGCAATGCTTCCCAACCCGCGCCGAGTCCGAACGCGCCCACCATCAAACGCGTGTAACCAAACACGGCTTGCGCTTGCGCGAGGCCTTGTCCTTCTTGCAAACCGACGAGACAATCGGCGGGAACGAAAACATCGTCGAGAAATAACGCGGCGGTGTTGGACGCGCGAATGCCGTGCTTGTCTTCGGGCTTGCCTTTTTCAAAACCGGGCAAATCGCGGTCAAGCACAAACCACGACGGACCGCCGGGCGCGTTCGCGAGAATGGTGTAGAGCTGCGCGACGCTGCCATTGGAAATCCATTGTTTGCGCCCCGTGATTTTGTAACCGGCGGGCTGTCCATTTTCCGCGACGGGAATCGCTTTCGTCGTGAGCGAACCCAAATCGCTGCCTGCTTGCGGTTCTGTCGCGCCGTACGCGACGAGCAGCGCCTCGTCCGCGATTTTGCCCATCCACAATTTTTTCTGTTCGGGCGTCGCGCCAACCGTGATGGGGTCAGTTCCTAAAAATGTGGCGAGAACCGCGGTGGCGATTCCCAAATCAATTGACGCCATCAATTCCGAGACGCGATAAATATCGTACGCGCTGCCGCCGAGTCCGCCGTACTCTTCGGGAATAAAAAGGAGGTGCAAGCCGACTGTAGTGGGGTCATACAGTTCGTGCAGCACCTCCGCTGGAAATTCGTCGTTGTGGTCGAGTTCGACAAGATATTCAGGAGTTAGTTTGTCGTGCGCGTATTTTTTGAGCGTGTCAAGAATCATCTCGCGCGTTTCTTTATCGAGTCCGGGCATAAAGCACCTCTCTAAAAAATATGACGGGGCGCAGCGTTGCGCGATTCTATTGTGCGCCCAAGACGCGTCAGGGTGTAGGGTCAAATGTCTCGCGCGCGCGCGGCGTAACGCGGGACAAATTGCCCGCGTGTTGTACATGAAAAAAAACGCCGCGGCGTTCGCGCGCGACGTTCGCGCGCTCGCAGCCGACAGCGTTTATGCCGACGGTCCTACGCGGGCAATCTCGAGTCAAAGCTTGCATTTGCCCGCCGCAAACGAAAGCGCGGACTCGCCTCTGTCGCATCGTACTGCCGCAAATGTAACAAACGCGTGTGGCAATCGCATTTCAAAATGGTCCAAGCTCAGTCCAAATTTTTCGCTCGAATAATTTGCGCGATAATTGGCGCGCCGCGCGCGTCAAACGCATTTGGAGCGACTGCGAAAAAACTTGTAGCGCAAGCTGCGCGGGTCTGTTTGTGAGCATGGCGATGGAGCGCAAAAAAAATATGTCAGAGCATTTACGCGCCTATTTGGATTTCGCGATTGAAACCGCGTTTCTCGCGGGACAACTGACGCTCGGTTATTATCAAACCGGCGCGCAACCCGATTTCAAAAGCGACGACACGCCGGTGACGGTGGCGGACAAAAAGGCGGAAGAATTAATTCGCGCGCGCATTGAAAAAAATTTTCCGAAACACGAAATCCTGGGCGAAGAATTTGGTCACGGCGCCGCGTTTCAGGGCGCGAGTCATCGGTGGGTGATTGACCCGATTGACGGCACCAAAGCGTTCACGCGCGGCATTCCGCTGTATGCGATTTTGATGGGTTTGGAAATCGAAGGAAACGCGCAAGTGGGGGTCGCGTATTTTCCCGCGCTGCAAGAAATGGTCGCGGCGGCGACGGGCGAGGGTTGTTGGTGGAACGGGCGCCGCGCGCGTGTTTCGGATGTGTCCGATTTGGCGCGCGCATATATCGCGTTCAGCGACCCGCGTTTGTTTGATCGCTACAATCGCCGCGCGGCGTGGGAAAAAATCAAAAACGCGACCTATCATCGCGGCGGCTGGAGCGACGCGTACGGATATTTATTAATCGCCACCGGGCGCGCTGAAGTGATGCTCGATCCCATCATGGACGCGTGGGATTGCGCGCCATTTCCGCCGATTCTATCTGAAGCGGGCGGTTACTTTGGGGATTGGCAAGGCAAGCGCACAATTTGGGGCAAGGAAGGATTGGGCGCGACGAACGCATTGCTGCCGCAAGTTTTGAAATTGCTAAATGAATAATAAGTCGCGCGTGGCAATGACAAACGTCCGAAAGCTCCAAGCTTTCGGACGTTTGATTTGTAAAGGTATTGCGCAAGTTTTTTTTACGCCGCCGACGCCATTTCGCGTTGCGCCGACGCGTCGCTGTGTTCTGTGGCTCCGCGCGCGCAATCGCGTCCTGCTTGCTTTGCCGCATACATCGCCGACTCTGCCGCGTGAATCAAATTTTCTGCCGTCGCGCCGCGCGCCGGCGCTGTCGCCGCGCCGAGTGAAATAGTGGTTTGCAGCGTCAAGTCATTATGCTGCACGCGCAAGGCGCGGCATTGGTCGCGCCATTCTTGCGCGCGACGCAAGCCAGCGCGCATGGGCGCGCCGGACATGGCGACTAGAAATTTATCGCCATCGTACCGACAAATCAAATCGCCGCGCCGCGTTTTCGCGCGCAGCCAATCGCCCAACGCTTTCAACAGCGCATCGCCCGCCGCGCGACCATGCGTATCGTTTAAAGATTGAAAATGGTCGAGGTCCAACATGATGACGCTGACGGGGAGGCGGACGCGCGCGGCGAACTTGAGTTCTTTGTTGAGCAGCTCCAAGAAAAAACGCCGATTGTATAAATCGGTGAGCGGGTCGCGCGTCGCCTGCGCTTGCAGCGCCGTTTGTAACGTTTGAATTTCCGCGGCTTGCGTTTGCAGTTGACGATTCATCCGTTCCAGCGTTTGCGCGCTGCGTTTGTGTTCGGTGATGTCTTGCAGCAGGATGAACGCGCCGCCATGCCGCGCGTGTTTGGATAATGACACATAGCGCGCGTTCACGCAGCGCGCGCGCTGCGCTTCGGCGGGAATTTCAATTTCGGCGCGCCGAGTGGCGCGTGTTTGCAATAACGCAGCGAGCGCCGGCGGCAATACGCGGTCTGCCGTTTGCCCGAGCCATTGCGCGGCGCGCGCGTCAAACATTTCCAGCGCCGCGGCGTTGACATCGGCGATGCGATTGCGCGTGTCCAACGCGATGACGCCGTCGTCCAAATTTTCAAATAACGCGACGCGCGGTGTTTGGCGTCCGAGCCACCAAAATAAAATGCCCGCGCCCGCGGCGGCGCCGAGTAAAAACGCAAATATGAAAAACGCGATGCTCATTGCCAAAAATTATAGCCGCGTCCGCGCGCCGCCGCATTAAAAACGGGCATCGCCAGATGACAATCTGCTGACAATAAAAAACGCAGAGTTTTCGACTCTGCGTTTGCGTTACAGCGAACGAGTCACATATAGTTCGCCTAATTCAAATCCTAGTTTGCGATAGTACTCGCGCGTGCCGAGCGCCGAAATCACCGCCAGACGTTTAAATCCCGCCGCGCGCGCGAGGCGCGCCGCATGTTCGGCGAGTTTGCGCCCCAAACCCGCATGTTGCGCTTTGCCCGAATCGTTCGCGCCGAGTTCGAGCGCGGGGCCGTAAATGTGCAGTTCGCGCACCATCGCGCAGCCGCGCAATTCCTCTAAAATTTCCTCGCGCGGCACGTCATCATGCGGCAAACTCAAACGCAAGAACCCCGCGAGTTTTCCGCTCGGCGTCACGTATTGCAAAAAATGTTCCGTCGTCGCGTCCGTCGCGTACACAAAATCTCTAATCTCCAATTCTCCAATCTCGATTTTTTCATTCCGCACTTCACGACAACGAATGCACTGACACTGCCAGCCGCGCTTTTTCATCTCTTGCTGTACTACGACGCGCAAATGCGACTGCGTGCTGCTCGCGGTGATGTATTGCGCGGGAATATCGCGGATGATGCGATTGATGCGGCAGTAGGGGGGGGTGAAACGTTTTGCTTGCGCGAGCGTTTCAATCAATTCCGCGTCGGTGTACGGCTGATATTTTCCCTCCTGCCACAACTCGTACAGTTTCGTTCCTTTGATCAACATCGTCGGATAAATTTTTAATTCGTCGGGACGCAGCGCGACATCATTCCACAAATTTTCGTAATCGCGCACATCGCTTGCGGGCGTCGCACCGTGCAAATTCGGCATCCAATGCAAATGCAATTTGAAACCCGCGAGGCGCAAGAGGCGCACCGCGCGGCGCGTATCTTCAATCGTGTGGTCGCGTTTGTTCAACTCTAAAATTTTGTTATCCGTACTCTGCGCGCCGAGTTGAATTTTCGTCATGCCCAGCCAACGCAGGCGGCGCACCTCGTCCATGTCAATATAATCGGGACGCGTTTCTATCACCATGCCGACGTTGCGATGCCGCGCGGTTTCGTTGCGCGTTTGCGCTTCCGCCAGCGTTTGCGCCGGCGCGCCCTCGTTCAACGCGTCGAGACAGCGGCGGACGAACCACTCTTGATATTTTTTCGGATACGCCGACCACGTCGCGCCGATAATGAGCAATTCGATTTTATCAAGCGGATGTCCCATCGCTTCGAGCGCGTTCATGCGCGCGCGGGTCGTCTTGTACGGGTCAAAGCGCGCGCGCAGCGCGCGCTGCACCGCCGGCTCGTCGGGCAAATAGCTGCGCGGCACGCCTTTGGCATCGGGACAAAAAATGCAATCGGCGGGGCACGGATACGGACCGGTCAACACGGCGACGGGCGCGACGCCGCTCATTGTGCGCGTCGGTTTCATCCGCAACCGCTCAAACAATTCGCGCTCGAACGGAATGACGCCTTGCGCCGCGAGTTCTTTGTACGCCGAAACCACTTGCCATTGCGCGACGGAATTGCCATCGTCGCCGTGAACGTGTTTCACCAACAGCGCGTTGAGTTTGGTCGGCGTCAATTTGTCCGTCGCGCGCACCGCGTCGAAAAAAGTCAAAAGTTGAACGGTTTTCATAAATCCATTTATAATCTTAACTGTGGACGCCGAAACGGTCAACCAACTCCTCGCGCTGAATCGTGAATTTTATTCCCGATTCAGCGCCGATTTTTCGGATACGCGTTCGAGTGAACGTTTTAATATCGAACCGTTCCGAAAATATTTGGCGAGCGATATGCGTTTGTTCGATGCGGGCTGCGGGAACGGGCGTTTGGCGGGGACACTGGAGCGCGCGAGCTTTTCGCTCGATTATGTTGGCGTTGATGGTTCGGCGGAATTGATTTCGTTCGCGCAAAAGAAAAACGCAACCTTAAGGAACGTGCGCGCCCAATTTCGCGTCGTTGATTTGACAACACCGCGTTGGAATGAAACATTACGCGACGCGTTACCTTTCGACGTAATCGCCTCCCTCGCCGTTTTGCATCACATTCCAAGTTTTGAATTGCGCGCGAACGTATTGCGCGAAATTCGCGTGTTGTTGAAACCGCGCGGCATTTTCGTCATGAGCAACTGGCGCTTTTTGAATAATGCGCGTTTGAGGAAAAAAATTGTTGATTGGCGTGAATTGATGATTGATAACCGGAGATTGGAGTCTGGAGATTATCTACTCGATTGGAAACGCGGCGGCACAGGGTATCGCTACGCGCATCTCGTTGATGAAAACGAGGTGAATAAACTAGCGAACGCCAGCGGCTTGCAAGTCGTCGAACAATTTCACGCGGATAATGATTTGAATTTATACAGTATTTTGACAAAATAAAAAAAAGCGCGCGGCGCCAAACGCCGCGCGCGATTATTTGCGTCCATAATCCGCCGGAATTTCGCCCCACTCTTTGGTATCCCATTTCAAAATTTTGTTTGGATATTTATGCGCGCGCAGCCATTCTTCCGCGCGTTCGATGCGTTCGAACAATTCCGCATTGCGCGTATGCGGCGTCAACTGCGTTTTGCAACGCTTGGATTTGACCCAGTTGATTGCAATGCGCGAATCAGAATAAATTGGCGCGGCATCTTGTCGTTCGCGCAAAATCCGCAAGGTATCCACCAACGCCAAAAATTCGCCAATATTATTCGTGCCTTCGGGAAAGTTTTCGTTGAATAATATCGCGCCCGTTTCTGTATTGACCGCGCGATATTCCAACGCGCCCGGATTGCCGCTGCACGCCGCGTCGGCGCAATAACTTGGAAGAATGGGCGATGCGATGTCATGCGAGCGCAGTTGTTGCCACCGCGCGCGTGGAGGAACGGAATGGGTGGGAACGGAATGGGTAGGAACGGAATGGGTAGGAACGGAATGGGTAGGAACGGAATGGGTAGGAACGGAATGGGTAGGAACGGAACCCGGTTCCGTTCCTACCCGACGTTCCGTGCCTGCTCGTTTTGTCTCTGTCTGATTGCGAGACGCCGCTTCCGCTTCCGCGCGTGTGTTGAACGCTTTGTGCCGCGCGCCCGCGAAACCTTTTACTTGCGCTTCCGCTTCCGCCCACGTTGTAAAAATTCCCGCGCGGCGTCCTTTCCAGACGACATAGTATTTGCGCGATTTCATTCGACAATACTTTGTATTTGCGGCTGATGATTTGTCATAGGGTCAACGGCGCGCTTTGATTGTATCCACCGATGCGTTTTATCGCGCGCGCTTGCGCGATGCGTTCTTCGGCAATGTGGTCGGCGGCGAGATACGTGGGAATGTTTTGCGATTTTGAAATGTCAATCACTTGTTTCATCCGTTCGTAAATTTTTGAAACCTTGTTCATCCCGCGCTCGACATTCACCCCCCCCCACAAACGGTCGGTGTCGAAAACGGTGCCGCCCGCGTTCGCAATGTAATCGGGCGCGTACAAAATGCCGCGCTGCTGCAACGCGTCGCCATGCTTTTCCGCGCGCAGTTGATTGTTCGCCGAGCCGCAAATAATTTTCACGCGAAATTGTTCGAGCGTTTCATCATTCACCACGCCGCCCAACGCGCACGGACAATAGATGTCCGCGTCGGCGGAAAAAATATCGCGCACATCCATCGCGTTCACGCCGAAATCGTTTTTCACCTGCGCCACTTTTTGCGCGTCAATATCCGCAATCGTCACCGCCGCGCCCTCTTTCACCAAATACTCTACCATCGGATAACCCACCGCGCCGAGTCCTTGTACCACGATTTTTCGTCCCTGCAAATTCGCGCCCGCCCCCCACGTTTCCTCCGCGCACGCTTTCATCGCTTGCAGTACGCCGAACGCGGTCGCGCCGCCAATCGGGCCCGCGCCGCCGCTTGCTTTGCTCAACGTAATCACATACGGCGTCTCCATCCGCATATAATCCATATCTTGGAGCGTCGTGCCGACATCTTCGCCCGTCAGATATTCGCCGCGCAGCTTATTGATGAAACGTCCGAGCGCGCGAAAAAGCATTTCGCGGTCCTTGCGTTTCGGGTCGCCGATGACGACGACTTTGCCGCCGCCGAGATTGACGCCCGCCGCCGCGTATTTGTACGTCATCCCGCGCGCGAGCCGCATCGCATCTTCCATCGCGTCGAGGTCGGAAGCGTACGTCCAAAAGCGACAGCCGCCCGCCGCCGGTCCGAGAACGGTGCTGTGTATAGCGAGTACGGCGCGCAGTCCGACATCTTCATTTTGGAAAAGCAGAATTTTTTCGTAGCCGTAGTTGGACATGTAATCGAAAATTTTTTCGGTCATCCAATCCTCCGTTGGTTGTATGTTATAATTTGTTGCAAGTGAGGGAACATGGAAATCACAATTACCGAAATTCTTGACGACTTGCGCGCGGCGGATGAAATCACGCGGCGGTTTGAGCGACGTTATTGGCTAAGTTCGGCTGACTTTTATAAACTCTATTCGCAGGGCTGGCTTGACGATGGCGAACATACCGAAGATTGGACAATGTGGTCTGCTTTTTATGAGATCAAGCGTGAGCGCGAAGCAGAGCTCGAAACGCTCTCGCACACACGAGTTCAAGAACTTCTTGACCAGACCAAGGAACCGCCCCTTGCTTTGAATTCACCCGAACCCACTTTGATTATTTCTTCCTGACGAGACGCGCGATGCCCTTTCCAACACGTTCAGAGTACGAATCCTTCATTTACAACTTGGGGAATCAGTATTCTGAAATTCAAGAGTCGACGCTTCGTCTTTTTACAGTTAGCACTCAGTCAGCAATTGTAGAGGGCGAAATTCGATTCTCCAATGGTTTGACACTGCGGGTTCTCGAAATTATCAATTTGAGAGCGCGAGTCATTCAAAAATACAGTTACACTATTTTTTATAACGGCGAAAAACTCCGCTGGTATGACCCGCAGCCCCACCCCGAAATCGAAGCTCTCCAATCCACTTTTCCTCATCATCGCCACGACCCACCAAATATCAAACAGAATCGTTTGCCCGCGCCGGGCATTTCATTTAGCGCGACGAATTTAGAAACGCTGATTCGAGATTGTGTCGCGTTGGGTGAATCATTCGAGTAAAGATCCACTGCAATGCTGTCAGTCCTGTGAAACTCTACAGGACAAGTGTCATTTCATTGTCGAAAGAATCGCCGCATTGATCGCGTAATAGGATGGCAACGGGTTATAGTTCTCGTCGCGTGGGTATGGCAATGTGCTTCCCTGTGGATATTCCATTATGTCGTGACTCTGACTCGGTCTCCAAAGACCAACGCCAACTCCTTCTTCGGCGCAGACTCGATAGATATCCGCATAGATGCTTGGAGAGCCAATTTTTGTTTTAGAGTTCCGGGCAGGTTCTCTATCGGTAGCAAGAGTTCGGTAATGTAGACATTAACACCAATCGCCTTGAATCGTCGAATGTTATCCCGCAATTTATCCATCATCTGCCTTCTGGTTCCAGGATCAACAAAGTTGTCGGGATTCATCGCAGGGTCTTTGCCAATCAACGCGGGATTGAACAGCGGCAATTGGAACTCGGCGACATCAATCAAGTTTCTGCCGTTCGTTACCCTCTCTTGCTCATTCAACCGTTTTATCAAATCAAAGAACTCATCCGCTCTTGGATATCCTGCAAATTCAAGGGAATAGTCGCGAAGACTCAATTCCGCATTTGGCGCGATTTGGCGCGCTTTGCGAAAAGCGCGTTGCAACAGCGTGTCAGCATCTATGTAATTGGTGTCAATCCAAAAATTTGGTATGCCCAATAGATGCGGAAGGGCTTCATTAACCACTGTAGTTCGGTTCACATCATTCTTGACAGGAGTTAGAAACTTCTCAATGTGCTGTTCAGCAATGGAAAGCAATTGCTCTTGAGAATATCCAGAATTCTTGAGCCAAGTCGGTACGTAGTCAGGGTAGCCCCAAATCAAGCCGCATCCAGCTGACAACGTCTTTTGCTTCTCTCGAGCGAGCGTGATCGAAAACAGATACTTGTTCCATTCAGTGTAGTTGATTTTCCCTTGAGTTGGCTCAAAGACACTCCAAAGACACATATCATCCAATTGTAAATGGTTAGCATCACTGATTAATGCTGCCTGATATCGTTTGTCTTGGAGAGCTTTCCACCCACTCGCCTGTATTCCTACAAGCATCCCCTTCTTTGTTCCCAATTCGCCTCGCGTTGCTTCGCGCCAACCTTTTTCGGCGTCGTAAATCAAGAGCGGCGTCCCATCTGGAGTGACGGCGGCGACAAACGGCGAACCGTTTTTGTCCTTGAATTGTTGATAACTGATTTCCGCCGCAACGGTGTTTGCGTCGAGTCCCATCGTTTTGCTATAGAGCTGAGTTGCCGCGCCCAAGAGCTGGTTGTCGGGATAGGTAACGCCTTGGAGCCCTGCGATTGTTGGCTTGGGTGTTGTTGTTGCAGTCGCGGTTGCCGTCGCTGTCTTGGTTGACGTTGGAGTACTTGTTCGTGTCGCAGTGACAGTCGGCGTGTTCGTTTTTGTCGGTGTGCTTGTCGGCAAAGAGGTAGCACTTGGCAATAATGTTAGAGTAGTCAATTGCGTTGCGGTAGGCAACGGCGTCAAAGTCAGCGCGGATATCGTTGTCGGCGCAGGTGTTGCTGTTAGCGTGGACGAACAGGCAGCGAACAATACCGAGGCGCTAAAAAATATCAATTGCGAAATGTATCTAAAAATGCGGTTGGTCATAAATGCCTCGCGTAGTTATGCTATAATCGTTTGCGAGCGAGGGAACTATGCAAGCAACAATTACTGAAATTTTAGACGATTTGCGCGTTGCCGATGAAATTACGCGGCGTTATGAGCGACGTTTTTGGTTGAGTTCAGCGGATTTTTTCAAGCTGTACTCGCAAGGACGTTTGGATAATGGCGAGCATCGCAAAGAATTTTCGGAATGGTCAGCATATTATCAAATCAAGCTTGACCGCGAGAAAGCATTAGAAACTCTCTCTCAAGAGCGAATGCGCCAATTTCAAGTGTCCGAGAATGCTTCTATCGTAATTGACCCGCTTGAACCTGTACTTGCGTGATGTGATATTCCTCTATGCCATTTCCTTCGCGCATCGAGTACGAAGCGTTGGTTTATGCGCTCATTGCCGATTTCCCAGATGTGATTGTTTCTTCCACACTGCGAATCTATAGCACCGCTGCCATGACCAGCAATGTGGAAGGGCAAATCCAGTTTGCCAATGGCTTGATTCTCGATGTTCAGGAAGTAATTGATTTTAGAAATGCGCGCATCATGGATTACAGCTATGATGTATCGTTCCACGATGAAAAACTCCGCTGGTATGACCCGCAGCCCCACCCCGAAATCGAATCTCTCCAATCCACTTTTCCCCATCATCGCCACGAACCGCCAAACATCAAACAGAATCGTTTGCCCGCCCCGGGCATTTTGTTCGATGCGCCGAATTTGGAAACGCTGATTCGGGATTGTGTCGCGTTGGATGAGTCACTCAAGTAATCTCCAATCTCAAGTCTCCAATCTCTTTCTCGGCTCCACCACCTCGCGCAATTCTGTCAACATATCCTCCACGCGCACGCAGCTGTACGCTCCCAACGCGCGCAACTCGTCCGTCACATCTACGGGCATACTGTTCTCTGTATTTTCGGGAATTTGATTCAAGCGCCCGCCGATAAAAATCATTGGCGCAATTTGTTGACGCTGCAATTCGCCGCGTAATTCGCGCAAGTACGCAAGCGCGATGCCGTTGTACGTGCTAATCGCAATCGCGTCCGCGTGAAATTGTTTCGCGCGCGCGGCGACGACATCGGGGTCCGCGGCGATGCCGCAATCAATTAACTGCATGTCGAGCCGTTCCAAAACCGCTTCGAGAAAAATTTTCCCGTACTCGTGAACGTCCGTGCTGGCGGTGACGACAATCGCGCCCGATGCGCTTAATTCGTCGCGCAAAGTTGCATCCAACGCGTTCAGCAATTTGTCCGCGCGCGCTTGCAACGTGGCGATGGTGGTTGCCATCACGACGGGCGCGCGTTTTTCTTGCGCGCGCAGCTCGCCCGCGCCGAACGCGGCTTCCAATTTTTTCGCGCCGATGCGCCGCAGCGCGAGCATCAATTCAACGGGATTCGCAATGTCAATCTCTGCCTCGCTCAAACCTTGCAGCGCATTTTCTTGAAATTGTTTTCCGCTTGCAATCAACTGATTCGCAATCGCGTCGGCGCGCGTCGTGTCGAGCAATTCAGGAAAATTTTCCGCGCGCGCGGCGAGCCGATTGGCGAACATTTGCGCGTTCACGATTTCGTCAATTTCGGGAATGCGAAGCGCTTCCGTGACGGGAATCGGATTGATGGCGTGACCCGTCGGCAAAATTTTTTGCGCGAGAATGTCAACCAACAAATAACTGGCCAGATTCGCGTAATTTTCCGCTTCGCCTTCGAGATAAATCGTCGTGTTGCCGTACACCATGCTGCCCGGCGTGTCGCTCACGCGCGCGAGCGCGCGCTGAAACGCGAGCCGCGTCAATGGATTTTCAAACGTATGCCCGTAACAATGCACCGCTTGTCCGCCCAACAAATTTTCGACGATATATTTTTCGAGCAGCACGATGCCGAAAACGCTCGTGAGGTCGTTGAACAGCGGCGCAAAGCCATCATCCAAATTCGAGTGAATCAAAATCTCGACGGGCTGCGCGGCGCACAACGCGAGCGCGGTCACCGTCGCGGACGCTTGCGCGAGTTCGTCGTGCCATTGCGGAAGCCGATACGTAAAAAATTGGCCGAGATTGCCGATGCTGGTTGAACCCGCTTCGAGCGCGGCGGAAACATTTTCGACGGCGGCAGGCATCCCCATCATAAAATCGCCAAAGTGCGGCGCAACGGGCGCGGAATGTGTGAGCGCGCGAAAATCTTGTGCGCGTTCCAAAATCATTCCTGTCCCGCGCGGACGCGCCGCGCGTTCGCGCGAGGGATAGCCCATGTTCCAATCGAGACAAATGCCATAGCGGTCAATGCGATAATTCGCGTCCTGCAAACGCGCGTAAATTTCCGCGTACGCGCGCTGCGATTTTGAAAATTGGCGATAGCCGATTTGCGAATGAAACATCACCGCGCCGCGCGCCATCATCGCGCGTTTGTATTCGCTCTCGCACGCGACGTTATGCGTTTCCAAAAACGGATTCGCTTTCACGCGCACCGAGTGCGCGAGTTTTTTTCCTTCCGCAATCAATTCGTTTGCATCGGGTAAATTCTTTTCAGGAAAAATTTGCGCGCGTTCGAATTGTTTCATCCTGCATCCCTCATCGCGCTACGCAATAACGATTCACGTTTCATCTTTCATCCTTCATTCCTTGTTCCTCGCCGCCTCCACTATTTTCAATATCGCGTTCGCCGTCTCATCCGCGAATCTTTCATCATCCACCAATCCTGAATGGGTTGCGCCATCAACGGAAATGAAAGCGCTGTTGGTGGAAAGTTTCAACAAATCCTCCTGGAGTTCGCGCGGCACGCCTTGAAAATTTTCGCTCGCCGTGCCGACGACGATCGCGAGCGGTTTAGCGCCAATATTTTTTGTCTCGCGCACTTGCTGTAACGCGGCGGAAAACGAATTGTTCACCGCGCGCAGATTTTCAAAATATTTTACCGAATTGAAATACGCCTGCTCTTCATTGCGCTGTAGTTCCGGCAGCGCGGCATCGGCTTTGGGAACGGGAAACAGCCCCGCGCGAAAAAATCCGACGCGGGCGAGCATTGGCGCAACGTTCAACATGCCCGCGTCCGCGCCAACGCCTTCTGTCATGTTTTGACGTTTCCAACTATCGGGATGCGAACTTTCAATCAACACCATGCCCGCGACTTGGTCTGGATACATGTCCGTAAATTCACGCGCATACAATCCGCCGAGCGAATGTCCAACCAAAACAAAGGGTCCCTTTTCGTTCGCCTTTTCCAACAATGTTTTCAATTCGCGCGCCTGTTGTTTAGCGTCGCGCGGTTCGGAGCCCAAATCGCTCCAGCCGTGACCCGCGCGGTCATACGCGCAGACGCGCGTGGTTTTGGCAATCTGCGGCTGTACCCAAACCCAATTCGATACTTGCGCAGGAAATGCCGCGTCCAGAATCACCGTTGGCGCGCCATTGCCGATGCAGTACAAATGCAATTTGTAACCGCCGACATCAAGCAACTGCCCCGGCGGTGGATACGCGCGCGCGTCATTCGATTCCGCAAGCGCCTGGTACGCGCAGCCCGCAAAAATCACAATCACGATAAAAGCGACGATGCCGCCGAAAATTCGGACAACCCATTTCACCATAAATCATTTCTCCTCATGGCGTATGTTGTCAAAATCATTAACTCACATTACACAATTTGGCTATGAACCCGAGCGAAATTTGTCGCATTGGATATTGAGATTGCTTTGCGCGAACGGTTTGCAATGACACGCTGTGCATTGAGTTCGCTTTAGATTCCCAAGAGCATCTTGAAGAACAAGAACACCGTGCTCAGAGCAAAGAACGATAGTGTCAGAATGTACAGCGCAATCATCACCCATGCAATCGGTGTCAGCCACGCTAGTTGTTTCACAATGAAATTCTCCTTTCGCGTATCGCAACTCGCGTATCGCAAATCAAAAATCATCCAATCACCCAATCACCCAATCACCCAATTCTCCAATCATCCAATCATCCAATTTCCAATTTCCAATTTCCAATTTCCAATTTCCAATCTCCAATCTCCAGTCTCCAATCTCCCTCACCGCGCCGTCCATCCTCCATCCACCATCAAAATTTCTCCAGTGACGTATGACGACGCGTCGGACGCGAGAAACACAACGGGACCGACTAGTTCTTCAGGTTTTCCTCTGCGCCCCAATGGCGTCAGATCGCGGATGCTTGCTTCTTTTTTTTCATCATGTTCGCTCGCCGCGCCGGGCATGAACGCTTCCATGTACGCGGGGCTGAACGCGTTGACGCGAATGTTGTACGGCGCCCATTCCACCGCGAGCGTGCGCGTCAACATATTCACCCCCCCCTTGCTCGCGTTGTAGGCGACGATATTTTTCACCGCCACGTCGCCGCAGATGGAGGAATTGTTGATAATCGCGCCGCCGCCCGTTTTTTTCATTTCACGCGCGCACGCTTGCGCGAACAAAAAATATCCTTTCAAATTCACGTTGAGGACAAAATCCCAATCCTCTTCCGTGTACTCGAGCGCGGGACTCGCCGCGTCTACGCCCGCGTTGTTGACGAGAATGTCCACGCGGCCCCATTGCGCGACAACGTCGCTCGCGATTTTTTCAATGTCCGCTTTTTTGGCGACGTTGGCGGAATAAATCAACGCGCGGCGATTCTGTTTTTCAATTTCACGCGCGGTGATTTCCAATTCGCTTTGCGTGCGCGAAACAACCGCGACATCCGCGCCGAATTGCGCCAGTCCAATCGCGATCGCGCGTCCCAGCCCGCGTCCGCCGCCGGTGACAATCGCTTTTTTGTCGGTGAGGTCGAAAAGAGTAGGCATTTTAGAATTTAGAATTTCAATTTTCGATTCATATTTTTCGGCAAGTGAAAATCGAAATTCACAAATCGAAAATCGAAAATTCAGTTCACGCTTCCCCGTTCACTTGCAAATCGAAAAACGTTCCTGAATCCACATCGTATTGCAGGTTAAAAAAACAATCGCCGCCGTCGAGGACGAATACGCGCTGCGTTTTCCAATCGTCGAAAGCCGCGCAAAACGCGTTGATGGTAATGACGCGCTTGCCGTTTTCCATTTCGCCCCAGTATTGAAATTTGTATTGCGCGAGGCGTTCCACAATCGGCGCTTGACGCGCGCTGAATTTGGTTTGCTGCTGCGCGAGATACGCGGGCAAACGCGTTTCCAAAGTCGTAACCATTTCCGCGTTCGGCGTCCACGCGCCATCTTTGAGGATGACGCCATTAGGCCGCGAATTTATAATTTGCGTTGGCGCGGCGGATTGACATGCGGCGATCAAAAAAATCGCCGCCGCGTTCAACAGAATGAATGCGTCGCGCGCAATCTTTTGCATAATTTACACATCGCTTGGCATTTTATCACAAGCGCGCCAAAAAAAGAGGCGGTTTTTAATTCGCCCTTAATTGATGTGTGGCATATATAAAATATTCAGGCGGAACTGTTTTGCAAGCGCATTCGTCTTGTTTCTATCATTCAACAAGGAATTATTTTTCACGATGAACGATTGGCAAAATCCAAACAACCCGCGCGCGCAATCGTCCGCGTCGCCGGACGATAATGGCGCGCGCGGGTATGAATATGAATACCCGCGTCCCGCGTCGCCACGCGCAAATCCCGCGCCGAACGCGCTGCCCGAACGCGGCGCGCCCGCGTCCGATGTCGCGCGCGGCGCGGAATATTATCCGCCCGCGCTGCCCGCCGCGCCCGCGCGTTCCGCTATCGCGCGCGTATGGTTGACGCGGTTGGGCACTTTTGCGCTCGGCGCGTTTTTGTTTCTAAGCTGCGGCGGTCTCGCGCTCGCCGGCGGCGCGTATTTTTATTACGCGCAAGATTTGCCGTCCGCCGATAAATTGGCGACCGTCAATACTTCGCAGTCCACCAAAATCTATGACCGCACCGGCGCGCTATTGTATGAAATTCTTGACCCGAATCTTGGCCGGCATACGATTATTCCGCCCGACAAGATTCCGATGGCGCTCAAACAGGCAACGCTGGCAACCGAAGACCCGTCGTTCTACACCAATCCCGGCGTGGATTTTTACGGCCTCGCGCGCGCGATTTATTATCTCGTCCGCTATCAGCGTCCCGTCAGCGGCGCGTCCACGATTACGCAGCAGCTCATCAAGACCGCGCTGTTGTCGCCCGAACAAACCGTCGAACGCAAAATCAAAGAAGCGATTCTCGCGTTCGAAGTGACGCGGCGTTATTCCAAAGACGAAATTCTCGCGTTTTATCTCAACACCATCAATTATGGCAATCATTCGTACGGCATTCAAGCCGCCGCGCAATCATACTTTCAAAAAGATGTGACGCAGCTAAATTTGGCGGAGGCGTCGCTGCTCGCGGGTTTGCCGCAGCTGCCCGCGATTTACGACCCGTGCATCAATCCCGACCGCGCGTTGGAACGCCAAAGCGTTGTGTTGGATTTGATGCAAGAGCAAAGCATGCTTACGGCGGCGCAAGCGCGCGCGGCGGCGCAAGAAATGACGCAGCGCGTCAACAGCGACGCGTTCGTCAGTCATTGCAAGGCGGGTTTGAATTACACGCGCGCGCCGCACTTTGTGGAATACGTGCGCCAACAATTGCAGGAAACCTACGGCGCGAATGCCGATAACGCGGGTTTGCAGGTATACACTACGCTCGATCCGCAAACGCAAAATATTATTGAAGAGGAAGCGCGCAAACAAATCGCCGCGTTGAAAAATAAAAACGTCAACAGCGCGGCGGCGGTAGCGGTCAATCCGCGCAACGGCGAAATTTTGGGCATGCTCGGCAGCGTGAATTTTGACGATGAAAAAATTGACGGGCAGGTGAATGTGGCGACGCGTTTGCGTCAACCCGGCTCTTCGATCAAGCCGCTTACGTATGTCGCCGCGTTTGAAAAAGGTTGGACGCCCGCGACGCCGTTGTACGATTTGACGACGGAATTTCCGAACGGCGCGCAGCCGTCGTATGTGCCGCAAAATTATGACGGCAAAGAACATGGGCTCGTCACCGCGCGCGGCGCGCTCGCGAATTCGTACAATATTCCCGCCGTCAAGACGTTATATTTTGTCGGTGTCCCGGAAATGATGGGCATGGCGCAGCGTTTGGGCATCACCACGTTCAACAATCCGCAACAGTACGGGCTCGCGTTGACGCTGGGGGGGGGGGAAGTCAAACTCACCGAATTGACCGGCGCGTACGCGACCTTTGCGAATGGCGGCAAACGCGCGCCGCTCACGGCGTTTTTGAAAATTGTGGATGGCGCGGGGCGCACGCTGTATGACGCGGCGCGTCAGGACGCGCCGATGGAACAGACGCTGGACGCGCGTCACGCTTATCTCATCACGAACATTCTTTCGGACAATAACGCGCGCGCGCCCGCATTCGGTCCGAATTCGCCGTTGAAGACCGCGCGTCCGACCTTTGTTAAAACGGGCACGACGAACGATTACAAAGATAATTGGACGCTCGGCGGCACGAATGAATTTGTGTTGGGCGTTTGGGTCGGCAATCCGCGCAATCAAGCGATGCAAAATGTTTCGGGTGTCACAGGCGCCGCGCCGATTTGGCACAATGTTTTGGAACGGGTGTATCAAGAGGCGGACGCGTTCAAAAATATTCCCGCGCACGCGCTGAACGTTCCGCCCGGTCTGGTGCAAGCGCAAGTGTGCAATGAATCGGGCTTGGCGCCGACGGAAGATTGTCCCGCCGACCATCGGCACGACGAAATCTTTTTGAACAATCAAGCGCCGACCCAGTTTGATAACGTGTGGACAAGATTAAAGATTGATGTGACGAATAATTTATTGGCGAATGAAAATTGCGCGCCTGAAACGATCGAAGAGCGCGTCTTTGCGAATTTATTGCCTGATCCAGTGATCCCATACGACCGCATTCGCGAATGGGGCGCGGCGCAGGGTTATCCGATTCCGCCGACTGAAACGAGTCCGTGCGTCAACAACGCGCCCGCGACGCCCGAACCGGTCGGGGTGAAAATCAATCGGCCCGACCCGGGCGCGCAAGTTTCGGGAACGGTGACGGTGAATGGCGCGGTACGAATTCCGCAGGGTGGCGCGTGGGTTTTGGAGGTGGGACGCGCCGGACGTTGGGATTTGATTGCGTCGGGCAATGTCGAGACGCGCGGTAAATTGGGACAGTTCGAGGCGAACGCGTACGGCGAAGGCGAGTTGGATATTCGCTTGACCGCGACAGACCAATGGGGACAGCCGCGCGAAGACAAAGTGCGCGTGTATGTCATCGCGTTTGCGCCGCCGACCCAAACGCCCGAGCCGACGCGGCGACCTACTCGAACGCCGACGTTTGAGCCGACGCTTGAACCGACGCTCGAGCCGACGCTCGAACCGACACTTGAACCGACATTCGAACCAACGCTTGAACCGACGCTCGAGCCGACGCTCGAACCGACGCTTGAACCGACTAGTTTGCCAACCGAATCGCCCGCGCCGACGCAAACGCCGAATGTCACGCCGACGCCGGAAATTTCGCCAACGGCAACGCGGATACCGTTATAAAATGTAGAGGCGCAGTTGGAAAATTGTCTTGACAAAAAAGCGAGTTCCTTTTGGGAACTCGCTTTTTTGTTTAGTGGCTCGTATAGCTGCGAATGCGATCGCGATTGCCATAGCCGCTGCCGCCATATGAAACAAGGTCAATAATGAATCCGACAAGGGTCAGCGCTAACCCGGTGCCGTCCAAGCCCGCAAATTGACCTGCGCCAAAGGTATTGATTGAAAACGCGTATGCCAGCAGCGTCCAGGGCAGAAAGAAAAATCCGAAACATTGCAATAACCAATTATCCGTTGCGCGCTGAAGATACGGATTATTGAACAGCCAAATACCAAACAATATCAAGCGCGGACCAAAGAGAGCGAGTAACGCTATTGCGCAACATGGCATAGCAAGCCTCCTTTTGAATTTGTCAAGAGTGTAGCACACGCATCCGCGCCGTGTCAATGGGGGTGTGACGGGTGACTAGGGCTGGCACAAAGTCAGGGAGCAGCCATTGTCATTTCGAATGCAATGAGAAATCTCGTTTGACGCGCAAGGTCGAGATTTCTCGCCTCCGCT
>JAJTXZ010000038.1 GCA_021463195.1 Anaerolineae bacterium | reverse complement strand
GATTTTGCATTGCGATGGCAAAATCGCCGGTGCCGGTCGCCAAATCTAAAATGAATGGCGCCGTTTGCGCGTCAACCGCCCGCCGCGCCGCGCCCGCGCGCCAACGCGCATCCAAGCCAAACGACATCAGCCGATTGAGCAAATCATAGCGCGGCGCAATCCGCGCAAACATGTCGCGCACGTACGCGCGTTTTTGCAAAGGTTCGAACATTTTTATTTTCCCGCGTTATGGCAGACAAATATCTGGTGATTACTCGTATCTCGAAAACGTAGCAGACTTTCAGACCCCAAGGGTTTTTGAAAACCCTTGGGGTCTGGAAATCCGCGTAATCACCAGACAAATATCCCTTGACAACGCCTAAAAATCTTTTATCCTAAACTCATTCACGCCCAGCGCATCCGCGTTTATAATAGTGTCATTCCACTCACGGACAAAGGAGTCGTTGTATGAGCAATCTGCCTTCGCACGCGCGCGTCGTCGTCATTGGCGCCGGCATTGTCGGCAACAGCATGGTATATCATCTCGCCAAACTCGGCTGGCGCGATATCGTCCAGCTCGACAAGGGGCCCCTGCCCAATCCCGGCGGCTCGACGGGCCACGCATCCAATTTTATTTTTCTCGTAGATCATTCCAAAGAAATGTGCAAGTTTACGCTCGACAGCGTAGAACAATATAAAGAACTTGGCGTCTTTACGCAAAGCGGCGGCATCGAAGTTTCGCGCACGCCCGAACGCGTCGAAGAATTCAAACGCCGCATCGCGTCCGGCAAAGCGTGGGGCGTGGAAGGAATGCATCTCATCTCGCCCGCCGAAGTGAAAAAACTAGTGCCGTACCTCAATGAGAAAATTATCCTGAACGGATTTTACACGCAAGGCATCGGCACGGTGGACTCGCTGCGCGCTGGCACGTTGATGCGTGAATACGCGCAATCCGTCGGCGCGCTGCAAACTTTCGCGAATACCGAAATCACCGGCTTGCCGGTCGAAAATGGGCGCATCGTCGGCGTCGAAACGAATCGCGGCAATCTCCGCGCCGAGATTGTCGTCATCGCGTGCGGCTTGTGGAGTCCGCGCCTCGCGCGCATGGCGGGCGCGTACATTCCGCTCACGCCGGCGGTGCATCAAATGATTTCCGTAGGTCCCGTTCCTGAATTGATGGATACGGTCGGCGAAATCAAATATCCGATTGTGCGCGATATGGATACCAACATGTACGAACGCCAGCACGGCAGCGACATGGAAGTCGGTTCGTACGCGCATCGTCCGATTTTGTGGGCGCCCGACGACGTGCCATCGAATGAACAAGCGGCGCTATCGCCCACCGAAGCGCCGTTCACGCAAGCCGATTTCGACCCGCAGCTCGAACAAGCGCTCGAACTGATTCCCGATATTTTGGGCAATGAAAAAGTCGGGATTCGCTACGCCATCAATGGTTTGCTTTCGCTCACGCCCGACGGGTTTCCGATTCTCGGCGAAACGCCCGAAGTGAAAAATCTTTGGTCCGTCGCCGCGGTTTGGATCAAAGAAGCGCCGGGCATTGCGCGCGCGGTCGCCGAATGGATGACCCACGGCAATCCCGAAATTGATCCGAGCGGTTCCGATATTGCGCGCTTTTATCCGCATCAAAAAACAAAAACGCATGTCAACGCGCGCAGCGCGGAAGGTTTCAATAAAACGTACGGCATCGTGCATCCGCGCGAGCAATGGGCGAGCAATCGCAACGTGCGTTTGTCGCCGTACTATGAGCGCGAAAAAAATCTCGGCGCGGTCTTTTATGAAGCGATGGGCTGGGAACGTCCGCAGTGGTACGAATCGAACGCGAAATTGTTGGACGAATTCGGCGCGCGCGTAATGTCGCGCGAGGCGGAATGGGATGCGCGTTGGTGGTCGCCCATCATCAACGCGGAACATTTGGCGCTGCGCGAACGCGTCGGCATGGTGGATTTATCGGCGTTCGCGCTCTATGAAATTCAGGGCGCGGGCGCGTTGGACTTTATGCAAAAGATGGCGGTCAATCAAATGGACACGCCCATCGGACGCGTGACGTACACAAATTTTCTCAACGAACACGGCGGCATCAAAGCCGACCTCACCGTGATGCGGCTCGGCAAAAATCATTTTCGCGTCGTGACCGGCGCATTCGACGGCGCGCGCGATAAAAAATGGTTGACCGACCATCTGCCCGACGATGGCAGCGTGACCTTGACCGACATCACCGCCGCGTACTCGACGCTCGGCGTGTGGGGTCCGCAAGCGCGCGCGGTTTTGCAAACTATCGGCGAAACGGATTGGAGCAACGACGCGTTTTCGTTCGGCACGTGCAAATATGTGGATTTTGGCACGGTGCACGTTCTCGCCTCGCGCATTTCGTACGTTGGCGAACTCGGTTGGGAATTGTACGTTTCGTTCGAGCAAGGCGCGAAATTGTGGGACATGGTGTACGAGGCGGGGCAACGCTTCGGCATCGCGCCCGTCGGCATTGGCGTATATGGCACGACGGGTCGTTTGGAAAAAGCGTATCGTTTGTACGGCAGCGATTTGGAGATGGAGTTTAATCTCGTCGAAGCCGGCATGATGCGCGCCAAAGTCAAAGCGCAAGATTTTATCGGCAAGGCGGCGTACTTGAAACAGCGCGCCGCGCCGCCCGCCGCGCTGCTCTGCTCGCTCACGGTGGACGACCACACTTCCTCGTCCGGCGTCAAACGTTTTATGCAGGGACGCGAACCGATTCTGACGCTCGACGGCGGACCCATCGAGGATGCGCGCGGGCGTCGTTCGTACGTCACGAGCGCGGGCGCAGGGCCCTCGCTCGGCAAATATATTTTGATGAGTTATCTGCCGCCCGAATACGCCAAGGTCGGCGTGAAACTCAAGGTCGAATATTTCGGCGAACACTATCCGGTCACCGTCGCTTCGGTTGGCGCGACGCCGCTGTTGGACCCGGAGAATAAACGCCTTAAGGCATAAGCTCAAAACGAAAAGTTACAAGCTAAAAGAAACACCATTCACTTTTAGCTTTTAACTTTATACTTTTTACTTTGAACATTCTCGTCTGCATTAAACGCGTGCCGCTGACGGGCGGAAAAATTTCGCTCACGACGGACGCGCAAGCGATTGATACGCGCTTGATGGGTTTCACCATCAGCCCGCACGAAGAGTGCGCGGTGGAAGAAGCGGTACGGCTCGTGGAAAAACATGGCGGCGCGGCGACGGTATTGACGCTCGGGCCGGTAGACGCGGCGGAACAGTTGCGCGATGCAATGGCCATCGGCATCGAGCGCGCGATCCATCTCGAAAGCGACGGGCGCGAATTCGACCCGGTTGCGACCGCCAACGCGATTGTAGAAGCGATTCGCGCGGATGGCGCGACTTTCGATTTGCTGCTGTTTGGCAATGAAGCCGCCGATACGGGCGATTTCCAAGTCGGCGTGCGCGTCGCGTATGCGCTCGGTCTGCCGTGCATGACGGGCATCAAAGAAATTTCTGTAAACGGAAATCAGGTTACGGCAAAACGCGAAATACCCGGCGGTTGGGAAATTTTCGACGCGCCGCTGCCGGCCGTGATCACGGTCAAAGAGGGCATCAACTTGCCGCGCTATCCGTCATTGCCCGGACGCCTCAAAGCGAAAAAGAAACCGCTTGCGACAACGCAGCCCGCGTGGCAAGATGGCGGTTTGCAAAAAATAAAATTGCTCAATCCGCCCGAAGAAGCGCACCAAGTGGAAATTCTGGGCAAGGGGCCCGAAGCCGCGCCGCGCGTGGTGGATTTGTTGGCAGAGTTGGGATTGCTGTAATAGGACGCGGTTAAACGCGGACAAACGCGGATTTTCGCTTGTATCCGCGCGCGCTGCGTTCATTCGCGTCCAATCTGATTTTATGATTCTCGTATACATCGAACAAGACAGGGGCAAAGTCAACGAGGCGTCGTTTGAAGCATTGACGCTGGCGCGCCAACTCGCGGAAATGTCGAACGCGCCGTTACACGCCAGCGCCATCGGCAGCGCAAGCGATGCTTTGGTCGCGCGGCTCGGCGCGTTTGGCGTGAACACGCTGCATCTCGCGCAGCATGCGCAATTAAACGAATACGCGCCCGCAGCGTACGCGCAAAGCATCGTCGAAATTCTGAACGCGCACAAACCGGACGCGGCGTTTGCGGCAGGCGCCGAACGCGGCAATGAAATCATGGCGCACGTCGCGGCGAAAACGAATTTGCCGATGGCGGCGAATTGCGTTCAAGCGCAAACCGGCGAGGATTATGTTGTCACGCGTTTGCGCTGGGGCGGCAGTTTGCTCGAAGAGGCGAAATTAAAGGGCGCGACCAAATTGTTGACCGTCGCGCCAAATTCCATTCCCGCGCAAGCGGCAGCGCACGCGCAAACCGTCGCCGTTGACGCGTTCACGCCGCAGTTATCCGAAAACGATTTGCGCGCGCGCGTCGTCGCGCGCGTCGAAACAGCATCGGGCAAAATCTCGCTCGGCGAAGCGCGCGTGGTCGTGGGCGGTGGACGCGGCGTGGGCAGCGCGGAAGGATTCAAGATTTTGGAAGAACTCGCGGATTTGCTCGGCGGCGCGGTGGGTGGTTCGCGCGTCGTCACCGGATTGGGTTGGCGTCCACACGCCGACCAAATCGGACAAACGGGCAATCGCATTCAACCCGAACTGTACATCTCGTGCGGCGTGAGCGGCGCGATTCAACACATGGTCGGCGCAAAAGGCGCAAAACATATTCTCGCCATCAACACCGACCCCGACGCATCCATCATGTTCAAAGCGGATTACGCGGTGATTGGTGATTTGCATCAGGTTGTGCCGGCGATTTGCGCAGAGATAAGGAAACGAAGGGGATAAAGGAAACGCAAAGCAGCGCGAATTGACGCGAATTAAAGAAAACAACAACCGCGTTCCCGTTGTCGGGAACGCGGTTGTTTCTTTCAAATGATATACAGCCGTTGAATGCAAAGAATGGGCGAGAATCCATGCAGATGAACGTACCTCAAGATAAATTAAATGCAAGCCGATCAATGATATCTTTGCCTTTTTCTTCTCGTACCTCTTGGCAAAGTTCCAATAATTCCTTGTATGCTGTACTACCTCCAACAAGTTTCCAGAATTCGTTACCAACGAGTACTTGATTCTTCATATCCAAATACTTGAGTGAAATGCTATGACGATAAACTTTATCCGAGTACGGGTTATATGCCATCGCATAGAAAGTTTGCACCATCGGCGGAGTCTCGTGAAGGATGGCATGAATTTGAAGTAGACGACTGGTTACCGAAAGCGCCTGCTCTTTATTGGGCTTTGGCCCTTTCATTTCAAAAAAGAATTGATGCCCGCTCGCGTCTTGCAGATAAAGATCGACTTTGCGGGTGCGTGCGATCAATTTGTCTCCGGTCTTTACGACTTGGCGTACCAAATCTGGATAATTGTTTCTAATCGTGTTATCTCCAACATCCTCAAGCAGATCTTTGATTCTTGTTTCAGCATCAGCATAGAGTTCGCCAACAAGTTTGTAACCCCTCAATGCAGATGGGTAACGCTCAAGGGCAAAAAGTCTTGCGCATTCTTCAAAGGCGTTGCCTAATGAAGTTTCAAAGCCGTTGACAAATGCGCTGATGCGAATAATTTCTATGGGCAACAGCGCAAGATGAAAGGGTTTATAGCTTCCTTCTTTCAAGTACTCTAGCGCAACGGCAGGTTCATCAAAATCAACAAATCTGCGTTTCGCGCTTGGGGCGGATTTTGGCGTGTAATTGTCGAGCAACCCGTGAATGAATCCTTCAAGATAACCTTTCATCTTGGAGCGCGTTTCACGTTTCATACTTTTCTCCAGATAAATACACTCTCGAAAAAATCATTTGAGCGAATGCCTGTCCTGCGATTGACGTGCCTTTCGACAACACCTTCGACATGCACTCCAACGCGCTCCGCCAATTCACCATACAAATTAGCTCTGTCACTTGCAATAACAATCATTCGCCCGCCCACAGACATTGCTTCTTTGGCATGTTGAAAAACCGCAGCCAAATCTTCGACATATTGTCGCTTTGCCTTGCCGCTTGAGCCATTAACTGCGGCGCCGATTTCGGATTGACGATTGTCTTCAAGGCCAAGCAATTGATATGCGTAAGCATGTTGCTCGTGATAGTCAATTAGACCGACATAGGGAGGACTTGTGATTACTCCGTCAATGCGCGAGATTTTCGTATTGCGACTATCAGCGTGATAGACCGAGACGGTGGCGTCCGTTCGCAGCGTGTCGAATTCTTTGATTCGTCGCAGGGTATCAATCGTATATCGTCGCAAAAACTTGTACGCTTCGGTTATTGGCTCGCAAGTACGCGAATGTTTAAAGCACCAGTATGGCTCTGTTTGTGGTTTTTTGGGCCAGTCTAAATCAAAGTGCGTCGTCAATCGCGCCGAACGGGCTGACCGCGACAGAATTACCATCAGTAAATCCCGATACTGATATCCTTCAGACTCTATCAAGCGTCTGTATATCAATAGCTCGCGGAGCGCTTGCGGGGCAAACCATTTTTGGAGGTATTGATTGTCAGGGATGGAAACGCGCAACGCCGCTTTTGTTTCCATGAACAAGCGCAGCTGTTTCCCTTCACTTGAGGTTGCGCGGCAAAGTTTTTCTAGAATATCTAACGCTTCTTGCTCTACGCGCTCAAGATTATATTTGGCGGTTTTAGCCCGACACAGTAGCGCATTAAACAGTGAAATGTCATATCCGATAGAATTGATACCGAGCTCGTTTGCTTGGACAAGGGTCGTGCCTGAACCGCAAAAGGGGTCGAGAACAGTTTGCCCTGAGGCGAAATACTTGCGAAGAAAAATCTCGACAAGCTGCGGAATGAACTTGCCGAGATAGGGATGCAAACGATGAACGTGTTTCGTTCGCGCCCGTTCAGGTAAATCGGTCTCGCGCCAATTTAGGTTGAGCTCATCGAGTGGTGTCGCAGAGTTCACCGAGCCAAATGCTGTAAAGGGCATTGCTGCATAGGTTGGATTGTAGCGGAAGGGCGCGATAGTTTCGCGCGCTACGCGCTCGGGCTTTTTGCGTGGGCGTTTCGCAGACTGCGTAACAGTCACATTTTTATTTGGCACGATTATCCTGCGTCATTCACAAACAGTAATTTTTCCCAATCGAGATGATAATCTGCGTTGCAGAATTGCTCAATCATCGCCTTGACCAATCTGTTGTGCGCTTTATCATTCTCATTCTCATAACAAAAACGCGAATCCCAAAAAGCCAATTTCATTTTCACAACGCGCAGAAAAAAGTCTCTGTCCTTGAGCAGTTCGCGCCACCAATTTTCATGCGATTCGAGATGATACTCAATCAATTCACCAACGATAACCGCCGCGCTATTCATCCAAATCAAATTTCGCAAATGGGAATTGTGCTTGAGCAAATCGCGCAGTTTCAAGTTGGCAAGCCGGTCTGCGCGCTGGCGATAATAGAGATCAAGATGTTGTTTGACCTCGGTTTCTGTGATTGTTGTTGCCATTAGTCACCTCCGGGTCCATCGGATTTTATCACACTCTTTGTTGATGGCGAGGACCGATGTTTGGCGCAATGAACTCTATTACCAACAACGGCGGGCATAAAAAAAACGCGTTCCCGAATTCCAAGAACGCGTTCCCTTTTTCCGCTGCGCGCCGCATCTCAAATAAACACTACCTGCGCGCCGTCGGTCATATCCATAAAATCGCCGGCGGTCACGATCGCTTCGACGCCCTCGATAAAATCTTCCTGCCGCAAGCCCATCATGTCCACCGACATTTTGCACGCGTACAATTTCGCGCCCGCGTCCACGAGCATTTGCAAATATTCGCGCACGCTCGGCACTTCGAGCGCCTTTATTTTATCCTTCATCAATTTCGTCGCGAACGCGGTCATCCCTGGCAGAACACCTGCAAGCTGCGGAATGCCGAGATTGCCGGTGTTCAGACCCATCATGCTCATTTTCATCGCGGTATTGCCCACCGGCGCGATTTCGATGTGGTCCACGCGATTTTTGTTAATCATGTCGAGACCCCAAAACGTGAAAAAGATGGTTACATCAATCCCGTTGCCCAACGCCGCCCAACCCATCACGAGCGCGGGATACACCATATCGAGCGTGCCTTTGGAGCAAATGAACGCGACGTGACGCGGCTTGTCTTCTTGCGTCACGACAAACGCGGGCGTGGTCGCAGTTGCGGTTGCGGTTACCATTTTTATTTCTCCTCCGCTGAGACATTTATTTTGGATTCGAGCAAGCGCCAGACATTGCCCCTTTAAAATAAATGTCCCAATCACCCCATCATCCAATCACCGAATAATGAATTACACACATCCTTCCGGTTTGCCGAGACCCGAAATTTTGGCGACCTTTTTGGCGGGCCCCTTTGGGAACAGCGCGAACATATCTTTGGTCGAAACGCCCGCGAGAGCGGTGATGCGGCGCAGCGTTGGCGCTTTGCCCGATGCCATACCATCCTGACGGCAAAAATCAATCACGCGCCAATGTTGAAGCGTCAATTCGGGAATGCCTTCCGCTTGAGCAATCGCCGCCGCAACCTCTCTGTCCCATTCCTGCGGATTGGTCATGAATCCTTCATCATTCATCTGAACTTGATGCCCCGCAATCACTTTTGTAGCCATTTTGATTTCTCCTGATGAATCAGTGGTCAGTCTCCAGTCTCCAGTCTCCAGTCTCCAATCTCTAGTTCGCCGACGGCTCCGCCTGCGCGCCGACGACGCTCAAAACGCGCATCGTGAGCGCCAAGCCGCGCCGCACATTCGGATCGCGCAGTTGGTTGAACAGCGCGCGGAGGGACATATCAACCGGTTTCTCGACCTCTTTTTCCGCGATGAGCAGCGTGTTGTGGACGAACTGCATAATTTCGGGTTGTGTCATGCCTTTGATAACGTTGAGAATCAACACAATGTTATCGCCCAATTTTTTCACGTCAGCGGCGGTAAACGAAGTCACGATATTATCCGCGATTTGCATGCCGCCGCGCGCGAACGTGAAATATCCTTTTTGTTCCAGCGTTTGCAGCGTGTCCACCGCTTTTTCAAATGTCTGATCGCTCAACGGCATCATCGTATCGAACAATTCGGATGCGCTCTCCAACTGGTCCAACATCCGTTCCAGCATCGGCGTATTGCGCAAGAGTCGTTTGAACAGACGCAGCAAATCATTCAAATCCACATACTCTTGCGTTTCCGCCAACTGTTCCGTCGCCAAGCGAAACACATCATTCGCCACCGGCATCAAATCGCGCGTCAATTCCTCGCGCGCTTGCCGCGCGCGTTCCGCTTGCTGCGCCTGCGCGGTGAGATACGCGACCTGCTGCGCGAGCAAATCCAACTTGCGGTTCAAATCCGCAAACGCGGTTTCCATTTCATTTCCCTGCGCGCCCGTTTGCATCGTCGCAAACATATTTCACCCTCCCGCTGTGCGCGGCGTCAACCCAATACATCGCGCCTTGGGCGTTTGCCATCCGCTAATTCTTCCATTTCCCCGCCATGCTCATCCGCGCGGGCAGCGGCATTTCTTGGCCCTTGAGCAAAATATTCCAATACATCCAACGAAACATCAGCTTGCCCCAATGATTCGCTTCCGATTCTTGCAAAAGCGAAAAAGGTCCGAGACCGGGCAGCGGATACATGCCGGGCAAAGGTTCGGTGTCGTAATTGAAATCAATCAGCAAACCCTTGCCGAAACCGGATTCGATAAAACAATTCGCGTGTCCGTCAAATGTCGGAAGCATTTCCAAACCATCGGCATAGCGCAAAAAATTTTCCGCGAAACAATCCACCGCGAAATGCGCGACCGATCCCGCTTTCGATGTCGGCAGAGCCGCCGCGTCGCCCAACGCAAACACATTCGGATACTGCGGCGAGATGAACGTGTGCGGGTCCACCGCGACATAATTCAATTCGTTGCCCAAACCCGAACGCGCCACCGCCTCATTCCCCATATTGAGCGGAATGCTTACCAGCGTATCGTATTCAATTTCGCGTTCGTCATACGATACGATTTTTTTCGCGTCCGGGTCCACCCGTTCAATCAAAAATTCGGATTCGACTTTGATATTTTTACGTTCCAAAATATCGCCGAGATGTTTCGAGGCGATGGGTTTGGTGAACGCGCCGGGCAAGGGCGTCGCGTAAATCAATTCAACGCGGTCGCGCAGATTCTGTTCGTGAAAAAACCAATCGGCGAGCATCGCGAATTCAAGCGGCGCGACGGGGCACTTGATCGGATTCTCGACAATGTTAATGACCATGCGTCCGCCTTGCCATGTGCGCAAATATTTCGCCAACGCCAGCGCGCCTTCGACGGTGTAAAAATCGAAAATCGTTTTATACCATTCATGTTCGCGCAAACCGGGTGTCTGGTCGGGATGCGTCTGCGCGCCCAGCGCAATCACCAAAAAATCGTACTGCAAATACCGTCCGTCTTTGATCAATTTGACGCGGTTCTTGGTCGGCTCGATGATTTCAATCGGCGACATGATGAATTCGACGCCGCTCGGAATAAAATCGCGTTTCGGTTTCACCACATCGCTTTTGCTGTACATGCCGAACGGAATAAACAAAAAACCCGGTTGATAATAATGCGTTTCGTGTTGGTCAACGATAGTGATGCGCCATTCATTATCGTCCAACAGACGGCGCATCCGATTCGCCACCATCGTGCCAGCCGTGCCTGCGCCGAGAATCAATAATTTCTTCATGTCGCTTTCCTTTTCGCGCATCGCGCATCGCGTATCGCATGCCGTTTCTCGCTTCTCGTTTCTCGCAACTCACCCAATCACCAAATCGCCCATCATCATTTCACACAAGCGCCTTTGCCAGCGCCGCGCTGCGATTCAGATTGTCGTTCAACACTTGACGCAGCAAATCGAGCGCGCTCACCACTTTGGCGTTCGTCAGCGAATAAAAGACATTCATACCGTCGCGACGCGCGTTCACTAGCTTGCGCTCGCGCAAAATTTTGAGATGGCGCGAAACCGTCGCTTGCGGCAAATCCAAAATTTCAGCGAGTTGATTGACTGTGAGCTCGCCGTCGCGCACCGCATAAAGCAGCGCGATGCGCTTTGGGTCCGCCAACCCTTCGCAGAGTTGCGCGTGCAAGGCGTCAATTTCACGGAGTAGTTGAGCATTCATTGCAAGATTCGTTTTAGCAAATCACAAGCTCTGGATGGAAGCAAGACCTTGTGCGCTATTCCACATATCCTTTATCATGCCAAGCATATTTTCTCTCGGTCAAAATCATGTCCAAGCGTAATGCCCGTCCGGGTGTCATTTTCAAGAAATCAACATAGCTTGCCCATCAAATAAAGCAGGCGTACAATCAACCGAGACAAATCAAAAATCCAAAATCCGAAATCATAAATTCGAATGTCTCTCGTTCAAACCGAAAATCTCGCCAAAATTTATGGCAGCGGAGAAACCGCTGTCACTGCCCTCGATCGCGTGAACGTCAAAATTGATGCGGGCGAATTTGTCGCGGTGATGGGTCCGAGCGGCTGTGGCAAATCCACGCTGCTGCATTTGATTGGCGGACTGGATCGTCCCACCTCGGGCAAGGTGTGCATTGAAAATGTTTCGCTCGGCGATTTGTCCGATGATAAATTGACGGAACTGCGGCGGCGCAAAATCGGATTTGTGTTTCAATTTTTCAATCTCATTCCCGTACTCGACGCGGTGGAAAACGCCGCGCTGCCGATGATGCTCGACGGCGCAAAGGCAGCGCAAGCCAAGGCGCGCGCGCGCGAATGGCTCACGCGCGTCGGTTTGGAAAATCGTTTGCATAGTCGCCCCGACCAACTTTCGGGCGGACAGCAGCAGCGCGTCGCGATTGCGCGCGCGCTCGTTGCCGAACCCGCGCTGGTGCTTGCGGATGAACCGACGGGCAATCTCGACACGCGCGCGGCGGATGAAATCGCAGGACTCTTGCGCCAAGTCGCGGAAGCGTGGGGACGTTCTGTGGTGATGGTCACGCACGACCCGCGCATCGCCGCGTACGCGGACCGCATTGTATTTTTAAAAGATGGAACCGTTGTGGACGAAACGCGTTTGAATTCTCAAAACGGCAACGGCGCCCAAGTGATTCGAGGCAAGATGAACGCGTTGGCGGAGTAAATTGATAGAATGAAAATCCAACTCACCCTCGCCGCGCGCTATTTGTGGGGACGCAAGCTGCGAACCTTTCTCACGACGCTCGCGATTATTTTTGGCGTGTTTGTCATTTTTGGCATGAACATTTTGCTGCCGACGATGACGCACGCATTCGAGACGAGCGTGTTGAACGCGTCGGGGCAAGTGGATGTGTTGGTCACGAACAAATCGGGTGAAGCGTTCGCGCCGAGCATTATGCATCGCATCGAATCCATTCCCGGCGTCCAAGCGCTTTCCGGAAATTTGGAACGAACCATCAATATCCCCGCGAATTATTATCGCAGCGGTTCGGTGGGCGCGCTGTCGTTGATTGGCATTGTGCCGCGTGACGCGCAGCAGGTGCGCGATTACACAATGCAAAAGGGACGTTTCCTTCAGAACACGGATACGCGGGCAGCAATCATTACATCGAGTTTAGCGGATACGCTCAAACTTGAACTCGGCGACGAACTTTCCATTCCAACGGTCAACGGCGCGGTGAAATTGAAAATTGTCGGCATCCGCGCGGCGCAAACCTTGCCCGGCAATGAGCCGGTTTGGTTGACGTTGAACGAGGCGCAAAAATTGTTGAACGCGCCCAACCGCATCAACACCATCGAAATCAAACTCGACACCACCGATGCCGCGCAGCGGACTGCCATTTCGAACGCGATTGCCGCGACGATTGGCGACGAGTATCAACTGGGCGGGCTGGCAAGCGGCTCGGAATTCATGGCGAGTTTGCAAACCGCGCAGCAAATTTTCAACCTCATGGGTTTTCTCGCGCTGTTCATGGGCGGCTTTATTATTTTCAATACGTTTCGCACGATTGTGGCGGAACGACGCCACGATATTGGAATGTTGCGCGCGATTGGCGCGGGGCGGCGCACCATCATCGGACTGTTTTTGTTTGAAGGATTGCTGCAAGGAGTTGTTGGCACTGCTATCGGAATGGCGCTCGGTTATGGACTGGGAGTTTTGATTGTCGAAGGGACGCGCGGGATTTATCAACAATTTTTGCACATGCAGTTGGGCGCGCCGGTGATTGAGCCCGGGCTCGTATTGCTCACGATTGTTTTGGGCGTAGGCGTGACGCTCTTGAGCGGTTTGGTGCCTGCATGGAACGCGAGCCGCGTGACACCGATGGAGGCGCTCCGCCCGAATGTGGTGACCGTCGAAACGCGGCGGCGTTTGAACAAGTGGACGATTGTGGGAATTGTTCTCATGGTCGCCGCGCTGGTTGGATTGCTCTCGCAAAATATCAGCTTGGTCGCGCTGGGCGGCTTTGCGTTTTTGGTGGGACTGGCATTGTTGGCGCCTGCGTTGGTGAAACCTATCGCGCAAGTATTTGGCGCGATGCTTGGTTTTATTTTTGCGCGCGATGGCGCCGCAGAGCTCGCGCAAGGCAACTTGACGCGGCAACCTTCGCGCGCGGCGATAACGGCGAGCGCGACGATGATTGGGCTCGCGATTTTGGTCGCAGCCGTTGGACTCATTTCGAGCATCACGGGTGGCATCAATACGTTATTGGAGAAAACGTTGGGGAGTGATTATTTGCTCGTTCCGCCGTCCATCGGCGTTTGGGGCAGCGATGTGGGCGCGGATGAAACATTGGCGGAACGATTGCGTTCGGTGTACGGCGTCAGCGCGGTGAGTACGATGCGCTTTGCGACGACAACGGTAGGCGACCAAACGATTAACTTGCTTGGGATTGACCCGGTAGAATTTCCAAAAGTTTCGGGACTCAATTTTTCCGAAGGCGACCCCAACACCGCTTTTGAGCAACTGGCAAAAGGACGCGGCTTGATTCTGAATGGCGTCGGCGCAACGACGCTCAAATTGCACGCGGGGGATGCAATAAAAATCCCATCGCCCGAAGGCGAACAAACCTATCGCGTCATTGCGGTGGCGAGCGATGTGTTGAATACAAAAATCACAAGCGCGTATATTTCGCAAGAGAATCTCAAGCGCGATTTTCACAAGACGGAAGATGTGTTCATGCAGTTGAATCTCGCGCCGAACGCGAATCGCGCCGAGGTGGACGCGCGGCTGCAAGAAATCGTCGCGCGCTATCCGCAGTTCAAATTGGTTTCGGGCGCGGCGTATTTGAATGAGATGCGCTCGCTCTACACAACTTCGTTCTCGGCATTTTATATTTTGCTCGGCATCCTCGCGCTGCCTTCGTTGATTGCGATTTTGAACACGCTTGCCATTGGCGTTATCGAACGCACGCGCGAAATTGGAATGTTGCGCGCGATTGGCGCGACGCGCAAACAGGTGCGCCGCACGATTCTTGCCGAAGCGATTTTACTCGCCGCAATGGGCACCGCATTTGGTTTGCTCGCGGGTTTGTATCTCGGTTATGTGATGACGCTAGGTCTCAACGCCAGCGGCTTGTATCCGCTTCAATATTCCTTTCCCTACGCGGGCGTCGTCGCCGCCGTCGCGCTTGGTTTGCTCTTTGGCGTCCTTGCCGCCATCCTTCCCGCGCGTCAAGCCGCGCGCATGGATATTATTCAAGCGCTGCGGTACGAGTAGCGTATAGAGCTTGCCGAATTTCGCTTTTGCCTCGCTTGAAAAACCCCTCGAGTTTTTGAAAACTCGAAGGGTCTATTTTTTGCCGTGCGTCAATCAAAAATCCAAAAACGCTAAATTAAAATCTGAAATTATTCTAGCCACGCCGGTTCTGTATCTTCTGTATCGTTCTGCGTCAAACGAATCATGCTGCGCTCCGCCGCGTTCGACGCGTTCGGCGGCGTATAAATCAAATACAATTCACGGCGATTGCTCCCCTCGCCGCCGCCGGTGTTGGCGACGAACGCGAGCCAATCTCCATCGGGCGACCATTTCGGTTGTTCCGCCCCGCTCGGAATATTCGTCAACTGTCGCGGATTGGAGCCGTCCGCGTTCATTAACCATAATTGCGCGATGCCACTCTGATTGGAAACATACGCGATCCGCTTGCCTTCCGGCGACCACGCGGGCATCGCCGATTGCGCGCCGCCGACGGTCAAACGCGTCAACTGCCCATCCGCCAACGCGAGCGTATAAATGTCGGATTGATTGCCGCTGCGCGCGGTAAAAGCGATGTGGTCGCCTGACGGATTGAAACTCGCCTGACCGTCGTACGCGTCCGAATTGGTCAAAAGACGCTGCTGCGCGCCATCCGCGTTCATGCTAACGAGATTGGTCGCGCCGTTCGCGTCCGTCGTTTCAAACACGATTTTTTTGCCGTCGGCGGAAAAAGTCGGTCGCTGCGCGGCGGTTAAATTGGGCGTGAGAATGGTCAAGGTCGGCGTCTGCGCGGGACGCGCAGCAATCATCCACGCGTGATTTTGATTCGTCGCAAACGCGACTGTACCATTCGGCGCCACAGCGGGCTGACGATTTTGATTCGCGGGGGATTGCCAGACGCCGGTCGCGCGCGTCACGGTTTCGATTTCGTATAACGTATGTCCGCCGCCGCGATTGGACGCGAATAATAATTTTGCGCGCGGCGGAATGACGACGTTGAATAAGGTAGACGCGCCGTACGCGCCTGCTTCGTCATAGACGCGCGCGACAAGCGGATATACGCCCGCCGCGGGCGGTTGCCACTGCCATGCCACACTCCACGCGTCCGACAACGCGGGATTCGGATTCACTTCGCGCGCAATCAAAGTTTCGCCGCTCCACAATTCCGCGCGCGTAACGCGTTCGCCGCGCGTCGTGACCGTCAGCGTCACAATCTCGCCCACCTCGACCGAATTAAATTCGATAGCGGGGGGGGGGGCGGACGGGGGATTGAGCGTGAACCACACGAGCGCCGTGACGAGCGCGATGCCGCCGATAAGAGTCAAGCCGAGAACGCCGACGATAAGCTTGGAAATTAACGCCATGGGAACAAGCGCGGGAGCGATTATTCCGTCTCACCATAAATGCTTAACATTGGCGATAGAATTTTGCGGAGAAACAAACCTATCCCGCAAGAAAATTTTCTTGAACTGTAAAGCGACTTTGGTGAGATGGAATAAGGATTGGAGATTGGAGGTTAGAGCTTGAAAATTAAAGTTTAGAGCTCGGAGATTTTTTGATTTACGCTGCGTTAGCCGCGTTTGTCGAGTCGCGCTTGATGTTTTTCATCGTACGATTTACGCGCGACAGTGGGCAGCGTGCGGCCAATGTACCGCGAACGCGTGCGGCCATTTTCTTTCCAATAGGCGTACCAATACGGTCCGTGCGGACAGCGCGAACAATTTTCTTTGCCGCAGCGCACCGTCTCGTAACGAAACGTAATCGAACCGATTTGCGCTTCCATGCGCGGCGACGCGTCCGTGTCAACGCTGCGGCCCGCGCGACGGTCGAGCAACGCGTGGTTCAGGCGGTCGTCAATCGCGCGCAGTTCCGCGAGTTGCTTTTCGCTCAGGTCCTGGAAAATTTCGGTTTTGGATTTGGTCTTTGGTTTGGGCATGGCTTATTCCCCAAATTGAATTGGGCGCGCAAGCGCCACTTGCAAGCTTCTTGCGCTTGATTTTTACAAAACGCCTTCTTGGCTTGGCGAATCAAGACAGTGTTTATCAGAGCATTTATGTAACTTGCGCGCACTGTAACAGAGACGCGCGCGCGTGTCAAGCGCGCCACAAGAATTCAAACCGCTCGCGGCGGCGCGTTCTTTACATCGAAATCGAACCCTTGCGAAAATCGGTTTTGCCGAGGATAGCATTCACGAGAACGGGAGAACCTTGGGCGGCAGCGCGGCGCGCGGCGTCCCAAGTCTCGTCAATCAATTCGGGATCGTCAACGCGAAATCCTTTGGCGCCCAATCCTTCCGCCGCGCGTTCATACGCCGCGTAATTCAAAACCGTCGCCACGTCGTCATGCAAATATTCCACCTGCTCACGCGCGATTTGCGTCCAGCCCGCGTCATTGCCAATGACCGCGATGACGGGAATATTGTGACGCACGAACGTATCAAATTCCATCAGACTGAATCCCGCCGCGCCGTCGCCGTACAAGAGCCACACCTCCGCGTCGGGACGCGCGAGTTTGGCGCCCAACGCGAAACCTGCGCCGACGCCGAGTGTGCCAAAAACGCCGGGGTCAAGCCACGACAGCGGCGCGCGCGGCGAGACGATGTACGACGCGGTGGCGACAAAATCGCCGCCATCGGCGACAAGCAGCGCGTTGTCGGGCAGCGCGTCTTCGATTTGGCGGCACAGGCGCAGCGGATTAATGTCACGCGTTTGCGTTTCGCTCTGCGCGCTAATTTCTTGATTGCGCGCGTCGTCGCGCTGGCGCAGCGTTTCCGCCCAAGCTTGCCACCGCTCGCCGTTTTCAAAATGCGCGGCGAGCCGCAATAAAAATTGCGCGGGGTCGGCCTGCGCGGCAAGCTGCGGTTTGCGATTGCGCGTGAGATCGCGCGCGTCGCGATTCGCGGAAATATAAAACGCGCGACGCGAAATGTGATTGCCGTAATCGAGCCGAAAATCCGCCGGAACGCCCGCAAGAATGACGACATCCGCTTCGCGCAACGCTTCGCGACGTTTATGACGATATTGCAGCGGCGCGGCGCGACCGAGCAAACCGCGCGCCATGCCCGACAAATACACGGGAATGCCAAGCCGCCGCACCGCGTCCGCGAGCGCGTTCACGTTTGACGCGTCGAGCATTGCCTGACTGCCGATAAGCAAGAGCGGACGCTGCGCGGTTTTGATTTTGGCGGCGGCGCGTTGAATTTGATTTTGCGACGGCAGCGGAATTGTGACGGCGCGCGGCGGCGCGTTTGGGATTTTATCCGCATCCGCGAAAATACGATTGACGTGAAATTGTAAATAGCGCTTGACGATTTTGTCCGCGATAGTTTTGCCGCCGCGTTCCGCGCCGTACCATTGTTTCACCAGCGCGGAATCGTACAACAAATCAATCGGCAGTTCGACAAACACGGGTCCCGGCGCGCCGCTGCGCGCGTGATAAAACGCGGCGCGCAGCGACGGCGCGATATCGCGCACGCGGCGCGCGCGCGTTTGCCATTTGACCGCCGATTTCAAAAGCGCGAGCTGGTCAATATCCTGTAACGCGCCGCGCCCTTGCAGCGCGGTCGCCGCGGCGCCGCCGAGCAACACGAGCGGCGATTGCGCGAGCTGCGCGTTTTTAAGCGCGGTGAGCGTGTTCGTGACGCCGGGGCCGGCGGTGACGACCGCGACGCCGGGAATGCCGGTGAGACGCGCGACCGCATCCGCCGCAAAGACCGCATTCGCTTCGTGTCGCACGTCAATGACGCGTATTCCGCGCGCTTTTGCCGCGACGAGAATGGGCGCAATGTGTCCGCCCGCGAGCGTAAAGACAAAGCGCGCGCCTTCGCTTTTCAAAATTTCCGCAACATGGTCGCCGCCGTTCATAAAATCCTCTTTATGTCTTTTCGTTGAATCTCCGCCAATTTTACTTTCAATGGCGCGCTCTACGAGAATGCGGTCTAGACAATTTCATATCACAAACCCTGAAAAAGAATCGCTTGGCGCCACATAGCGCCAAGCGATTCTTTTTGCGCGCGAATGGCAAAAACTATTTGCCAATGTGCATCGGCATAATGACGTGCGTAAAGTCGTCGCGGCCAACCGGTTTGATAACGCCCGGACTCGCGGCGCCGAGAGTTTCCAATGCCATCTGCGGCGAATTCAGCACGACCAAGACATCCGCGAGAAACCGCGCGTTAAACGCGATTTCAATCGGGTCGCCTTCGACCGTTGCGTCAATCTCGCCCACATTGTCGCCCGTCTCGGCGCTCTGCGCGGTAATCACGACGCGCCCGCCGCCCATGTCGTTGCCGCTCGAAATATTCAAGCGCACCGTATTGGACGATTCGCGCGCAAAGACCGACGCGGCTTTGACGGCATTCTGCAATTCGTTGGTGTTCATCACCGTGCGCGTTGTGCGCGTTTTGGGAATGATTTGATTGAAATCGGGGAAATTGCCGTCAATCAACTGCGATACTAGATCGGTATTGGCGAGATGAAACATCACTTGCGAACGATTTTCGGTGATGGCGATTTCGACCGGCGCGTCCTGATCGCCCATGATACGCGAAACATCCGTGAGCGTTTTGGCGGGAATGATGACGCTGATTGGCGCGTCGAGTTTGCTGCCCAGCAGCGCGCTGCGCACGGAGAGGCGAAATCCGTCCGCGGACGCGAACGTGACGGTATCTTTGTCGAACTTGGCAAGCACCCCCGTCAAGACCGGACGCGAATCATCTTGCGCGGCGGAAAAAGTCGTCTGCGCGATTATGTTTTTGAGCGCGTCCGACTCGATCAAGATTTTTTGGTTGACGCCGTCGCTGATGACGGGAATGATGGGAAATTCACTCGCGTCCACGCCTTTGATATTCGCGTCATAGCGCGCGCATTTTAGATGGAGGGTCTGCGTTTTTGAATTCAGTTCCATCTCGACGGTATCGGGCGGCAGCGCATTCACATAATCGGCAATCTGCCGCGCGGGCACCGTAATCGCGCCTTCGGTTTTTACTTGCGCGGGAATCCAATGCGTGATGCCGATTTCTAAATTCGTCGCCGCGAGTTTTAAACGTCCGCCTTCAGTGGCAAGCAGAATGTGACTCAACACCGGCAGCGTAGAACGCGTGGCGACCGCGCGGCTGACGATGGCAATGCCGCGCGCGAGATTTTCTTGAGAAACGCTAACTTTCATACATGACCTCGAAAAGGATGCCGCGAACGAATACGCGGGCTTGGTTGCTTTAGCGGGCGTCATTTTACAACAGTCATGTGGGAATGACAATCTCTAGTGATAGACATAAATATTTTTCGACGCCATTCATTCTTCTTGGCGAATTTGTCCGACCCTTATATAATTGGCGCACATTCTTATCTTTGAGGCAACATGCGAATATTTATTACGGGCGGCGCCGGATTCATCGGGTCGCATTTGTGCGATTATTTTTTGGCGCGCGGACATCAGGTGGTGGCGATGGATAATTTCATCACCGGCAGTCCCGATAATATCGCGCATTTGCGCAGCGAGACGCGTTTTGAATTTATCGAGCAAGACGTGACCAAATTTATTGATGTGGCCGGGCAAGTGGACGCGGTCTTGCACTTTGCTTCGCCCGCCAGTCCAAAATCGTATTTGGATTTTCCGATTCAAACGATGAAGGTCGGCGCGTTGGGCACGCATAATGCGCTGGGCGTAGCGCGCGCGAAAAAGGCGCGTTTTTTATTGGCGTCCACTTCTGAAGTGTACGGCGACCCGTTGGTGCATCCGCAGACCGAAGCGTATTGGGGCAATGTGAATCCGATTGGACCGCGCGGCGTGTACGACGAAGCGAAACGTTTTGCCGAAGCGCTAACGTTGGCGTATCACCGCGAACACGACATAGCCACGCGCATCGTGCGCATCTTTAACACGTACGGCCCGCGCAATGCGTTGAACGATGGACGCGTGGTGCCGAATTTTGTCGGCCAAGCGCTGCGCGGCGAACCGTTGACTGTGCATGGCGACGGTTCGCAAACGCGTTCGTTTTGTTATGTCAGCGATTTGGTGGAAGGCATCGCGCGTTTGCTCGCGTCGAATCAAGAATTGCCGGTGAACATTGGCAACCCGAATGAATTGACCATCAAGACATTCGCCGAACGCATTAACGCGTTAACAAAAAATCAGGCGGGCATTATTTTTACGTATCGTCCGGTGGACGACCCGTCGCGGCGCAATCCCGATATTACGAAAGCGCGCACGCTGCTGGGTTGGGAACCGCAAGTAGAATTGGATGACGGGCTGCGCGAAACCATCGCTTATTTTCGCGCGCGGATGAAGCGCGCGTAAAACCGCGCGCGAATGCGGATGCGCTTTTTTTGCCCGACCTGAAAGAATTCTTGCCAACGTATTCGAACCACAAAACTTGCGCGGGACTGGCGCAAGTTTTTATTTTGCTTTGAACGCATGCTCAAGTTTCATTTTTCGAGACAGCGCGCGTGGCTGCTGTGGCCCTTTCTCGGCGCGGGCGCGGCGGCGTTAGCGTTCTTGCCGCCCACGACTGCCGCGCTGTGCGGCGGCGGCGCGCTGTTATTGGGCGCGCTGCTGTGGCTGCCCGAACTCGCGCTTTATTTAGTAGCGCTGGCAGTGCCGTTTGGTTCGCTGCTGCCGCTGTCAGTGGGCGGCGCAAACGTGACGGCGGCGGATATTTTGCTGCTGCTGGCGTGGGGTCTGTATTTGGCGCGCGGAGTGGCGCGGCGCAATCTAGTTTTGTATACGCCGCCGCTTGTTTTGCCCTTTCTCATTTTTATTTTCGCCGCCGCCGTATCCATTACTGTCGCGCAATCGCTCATAGACAGTCTCAGCGAATTAACCAAGTGGATTGAAATGCTCGCGGCGTATTGGCTCGTCGCGTTAATGTTGGATCAAACGCGCGCGACGCGTTTGTTGGGCGTAATGTTTGTGGCGGGCGCGAGTCAAGCAATGTTGGGCGCGTATCAATATTATTTCCGCGCGGGTCCGGAAGGGTTCTTGCTATTTGGCGGCGCGAATCTGCGCGCGTATGGCACTTTTGAACAGCCGAATCCGTATGCGGGTTATTTGGGCTTGCTCTTGCCCTTGGCGTTCGGCGCAACCTTGGGTTTGGGGCGCGCGAGTTGGTTCGCGCGCGCGCGCGATGATGCCGCCGCGCGCGCGTCTTGGTTTGCGCGCAGCGGCTTTTTGGCGCTGGCGGGCGGCGCGAGCGCGCTCATGTTGGCGGCGTTATTTTTTTCGTATTCGCGCGGCGCGTGGCTTGGCGTAACGGCAGCATTGGGCATCACCGCGTTATTGACACTCGTGCGTTCCAAACGCGCGGCGCGGTGGGCATTCGTTTTGACCGCGCTCGTTTTAAGCGTCGTCGGTTTGGGTCAAATCAATGTGGTGCCGGATGTCATCGCGCAGCGTTTTGCGACGGTGGGCGATTATTTTGGTTTTGAAGATGTGCGCGGCGTACGCGCGAACGATGACAATTACGCGCTCGTGGAACGACGCGCGCATTGGCAGGCGGCATTGGACATGTTTGAAGCGGCGCCGTGGCTGGGCGTCGGTTTCGGTAATTATGCCGCCGCGTATCCGCGCTTTGCGCTGCCGAAATGGGATGACCCGTTGGGACACGCGCATAATTATTATTTGAACGTATTGGCGGAAACGGGCGCGTTAGGATTCGCGGCATTTATGCTTTTATGGGGCGCGGTGTTTTGGCAGAGCGCGCGCGGCGCGCGGCGCGCGCGCGGTTGGCGCGTCGGCGTCGCGGCGGGGATTTTTGGGATGCTTGTCGCATTGTCAATTCATAATTTTTTTGATAATCTATTTGTGCATGCCATGTACATTCAAGTCGGTTTGGCTTTGGGGCTTGGCGAAATTATAACCCGCGCGGACGCGCAACCCGAATGATTCGTATCCATTTTGGAGGTTTTGCAAGATGACAGCGCTCTTTGAACGCGTTAATGCGTTGGCGCCTGCGCGCATCAAAATGGCGCACCCCGAAGTCAAACGTTTTATCAAATTCATGATTGTCGGCGGTTTCGGCGCGATTCTGGATGTGAGTGTATTGAATATTTTGATTTTGGTGTTTGGCGCGCCAAAATTTTATGCCAACATCATTTCAGTCAGCTGCGCCATTCTCTCGAATTTTACGTGGAATCGTTTGTGGACCTTTCCCGAATCGCGCGAGCAAAAAATTCATTCGCAGCTCGGCAAATTCGCCACGGTGAATCTCGTCGGCTTGGCAATCAATCAAGCGGTTTTTATCGTGACCGATAATGTCATTTTTCTGCCGCTGCTGCCGCAGCATGAGACGCTGGCGTACAATTTGGCGAAACTATGCGCGATTGGCGTGGTGCTGTTTTGGAATTTTGGCATCAATCGCATTTGGACGTATCGGCATATCAAATTTGGCAAGGATGGCGTCGCGCCCGATTATCTTGACGATTCGATTCCTCCGCTGTGAATCCGGAGCGTCCGTCAACGGACGCTCTTTTTTTGTGTGTCCTTGCAAGTTCCAACGCGGCGGCGTTCTGTTTTCGTCCGCGCGAAATAAATTTGGCGAGATAAAGTTGCGCGCTAGAATTCACGCGCAGCTGATTTTTTTCGCGCGCGACAGCGCGTGGTTTGAGCGCAAAGCTTTTCACTGCGGGAAAATACGATGAAGCGGACGGATAAAACTATGCGAGGACAGCGCAAGGCGCCACGCCCAAGCTTGACGCTGCGACGGATGTTGGCGGGCTGGGTGCCAATGGGTCAGGATGTCCAATCGCAAAATATCCGACGCGTGTTGATTGACGGCATTGGCGTGGGGATTGCGTCGGCGGCGGCGCCGTACTTGCCGGTCTTTCTCACGCGGCTCGGCGCTGATAATTTCGCCATCGGTTTGTTGACTTCGATGCCCGCGTTGGCGGGATTGATTTTCGCCGTGCCGCTCGGAAATTTTTTAGCGCGACGGCCCAATATTGTGCCGTGGTATTCGCTGTCGCGTTTTTTGGTAGTGCTTTGTTATACGCTCACAGGGTTGGCGCCCTTTTTCGTGACCAATTACACTGTATTGATGATTTTGTTGATTTGGGCGCTGGCGACTATTCCGCAAACGATTGTGAATGTCGGTTTTACGGTTGTGATGGCAGGCGTCGCGGGCCCGGAAGGACGTTTTTATTTGATGAGCCGCCGCTGGTCATCGCTCGGCATCACCAGCGCGGTGGTCGTCGCGTTCGCGGGTATCGTGCTTGACCGCATCGTCTTTCCGTTAAATTTTCAAATTATCTTTATCGCGCTTTCGATGGGGGGCTTGTTGAGTCTCGCCTTTTCGAGCCGCATTGAATTGCCGCCGCAGCAGCCGCCGCCGCAGGGTCAAACCGCTTCGCGCATCGCGCGGCTGCATGACTGGCTGCGCGTAATACGTCAATATCCAAAATTCATCGAGACCATCAGCAGTCAATTCATTTATCGGTTCGGCTTGGCGTTCGCGATTCCGCTGTTTCCGCTGTACTATGTCCACGTTTTGAATGCGACAGACGAACAAATCGGTTTTATCGCCACGGTGAACGGCGCGGTTTTGTTGGGCGCGTATTTTTTTTGGGCGCGCGTGACAAAAAAACGCGGGATTCGTTTTGCGCTATTGACGACGACGCTGACGATCGCGTTCTATCCGATCGCGCTGGCGTTCACGCAGCAAATTTTATTTGTCACTCTGTTGGCGGGCATCGCGGGAACGTTTGCCGCCGGAATTGATTTGGTTTTGTTCGATATGGTTGTATCAAGTTATCCGCAGGAACAGGCGGCGACCTTTGTGGGCGTGCAGCAAATGACGGTGTATCTGGCGACTTTTATCGCGCCATTGGTGGCGACAACGCTCGCGACAAATATCGGGATTCCGCAAGCATTGATTGTGGCGGGCGCGATTCGGCTCGTCGGTTTTGGCGCATTCGCGCTGTTTGGGCGCGCCTAAAATTTTTCGGTATTCAAAATTTTTCGAGTGTGGTAAAGTAGACGTCAAATCCTATTACTCGAACAACATGAACTTGCCTAGACCGCATTCTCTATGACGGCGCGAGAAAACGCCTTGCGGCGCAGACAATTCTGCGCTTTTAACGCGCTAGAGCGCGCCCGATTGGAAAATGTGATTTATAGAGCTTGATAATTTGGACGCTCCGCCCTTTCGGGTTTCCGAAAATCTAAAAGGGCTTGGCTAACTGTCCAAAATATTATCGGAATCACTATCGCATGATGAATGAATTGACCGCGCAAGAAACGCGCGCGCGTTATCCAAAATATGCGCGCGCAGTAGGCATCGTCTCGGCTGTCATTGCGCTGGGCTGTCTGGCGGCGATTGCGGCTCTGTGGATGGCGGTTTATACCGCGCCGCCGTCATTTTATCCCGATGAAATTCCGCTGTTTACGCCGACACGCGCGCCAGAGGTTTTGGACGCCAATGTCCCTTCCGACGGAACACCGCGGTATGATATTCCCACCGGCATTTTTATTCAATCGGTTGAATTCAAGGGTCCATACACGCTCCAAACTTCGGGTTTTCTATGGCAGCGTTATGCGGATACGCTGCCGTCCGACCTCGATTATGGAGTCTTGTTGCCTCAAGCGGAATCGGCGACTTGGACCAAGGTGTACGAAACGCATCAAAATAATGAAACGCTGGTGGGTTGGTCATTCAAGGCGACGATGCGCCAAGAATTCGATTATTCAAAATATCCGTTGGACCGCCAAAAGATTCGGTTTCAAATGTGGCATCCCGATTTTGAGCGTGATATTTATTTGATCCCCGATATCGCGGGTTATGCGAATTTGCGTCCTGAAACACTGCCCGGCGTAGATTCGGAGTTTGTGATTGAAAATTGGCTGACGGAATCGAGCTATTTCAGTTATCGGCTGAATCGTTACAATGCCAATTTCGGCATCGCGGATTATGATTCGGAACAGCAAACGCCGGAATTGTATTTCAACATCAATATCAAACGCGGACTGCTCAGTCCGCTAATTTCGCGCCTCATTGTGCCGCTGGTGATTCTGCTGCAATTATTCGTGATTGTGTTGGTCATTGGCACGGACTATAAGCGGCTGGAACAATTTGGCGTGCGACCCGGCGCGGTGATTTTTACATGCGCGGCGTTTTTCTTTGCCGTGCTAGTGGCGGAAAATTCGCTGCGCGATGAAGTCAAAGCGTACGGTATCGTATACCTCGAGAGCGTGCATCTATTGACGTATCTGTTCATTCTCGGCGTTGCCGTCAATTCCGTTTTGTTGGTCGCGCTGCCCAATCTGGGATTGTTCCGCGACAATGATAATATGTGGGTGGAAGCGCTATACTGGCCCCTCTTTTTCGGTATCTTGTGCGTCGTCACTGCGCTGACCTTTGGCGCGCTGGCGTTTGCAAAACCATGAAACGCGCGCGCGCATCCGACCCCTACGCATCCCTGCGGCTCTCTGAATTTCGCTATTGGCTCGCGTCGAGCGTTTTTTCCACATTGGCGAATCGCGCGCTCGCAGTCGCCATCGGTTATCAAATTTACGAATTAACACGCGATCCGCTCGCGCTCGGCATTCTCGGTTTGGTCGAAGCGATTCCCGCGGTCGGCTTGTCTCTCTTTGGCGGACATTTTGCCGATCGCCATGATCGGCGCGCCATCGTATTGATTACGCGCGCGGTTTCCGTGTTGGCGGCGTTGGCGCTCGCGACGATTTCGTTGAACGCGCAAGCGCTGGGCGTCGCGGCCTTGTACGCGGTGATCTTTATCGCGGGCATTGCGCGCGGTTTTGCCGATCCCGCCGTGTCCGCGTTTGAAGCGCAAGTGGTGCCGCGCGCGTTATACGTAAACGCGGCGACATGGTCGGGCAGCGTCGGCCAAGCCACCGCGATTCTGGGCCCCACGCTCGGCGGTTTTGTGTACGCGTTCTTTGGCGCGGCGAATACGTATTTGATGATTGCGTCGTTTCTCGCGCTCGCGTGGTTGTGCATGGCGCTCATTGCCAGTAAACCGATGCCGCCGCCGACGGAGGGCGAATCCATTTGGCAAAGCATCAAGGTCGGCGTGAGTTATGTGTTTCATCATCAAATTCTCGTCGGCTCGATGGCGCTCGATTTATTCGCGGTGTTGTTCGGCGGCGCGATCGCGCTGCTGCCGATTTTCGCAAGCGACATTTTGCAGGTGGGACCGCAGGGCTTGGGCTTGCTCGTCGCCGCGCCGTCGGTTGGCGCGTTAATCGCGATGCTGTGGTCTACGCGCTATCCGCCCATCAAAAACGCGGGAAAAATTTTATTCGGCGTTGTCGCGGGTTTTGGCGTCTCGATTATCGTCTTTGCGTTATCGCGCAATTTTTTGCTGTCGTTGTTTGCGCTCGCGTTGAGCGGCATGTTCGACGGCATCAGCATGGTGATTCGGGAAACGATTTTGCGTCTATATTCGCCGGAACATTTGCGCGGGCGCATCGCGGCGGTGCAATGGGTCTTTATTGGATCGTCCAACGAAATCGGCGCATTCGAAAGCGGCGTGGCGGCGCGCGTTTTGGGCGTGGCGCCGGCGGTGTGGCTCGGCGGCATCGTCACGCTCATTGTCGTCGGCGTTACATTCGTTTTGGCGCCGCAGCTGCGCGCGATGGATTTGCGTCCGGAATTTGCGCCGACGCTGCAAGAGCTCGAGCAAACTCGAATCGAAAGCGCGACGGACGCATAGATTTAAATTAACCATTCGCGCGCGACAGACGGAGCAAACAATGATTAAAGCGCTTATTTTCGATTTAGGCGGCGTCCTCATTCATTGGGACCCGCGCGTCTTGTATCGGCAGCTGTTTGACGACGACGCGTCCATAGACGCGTTTTTGCGTCAAGTAGATTTTTACGCGTGGAATGTGGAGCAGGATCGCGGGCGAACATTCGCCGAAGGCGTCGCGGAATTGAGCGCGCGCTTTCCGCAATACGCCGAATATATTCGCGCGTACGACGAGCGCTATCCCGAAAGCGTAACGGGCGCGCTTGAGCCGACGGTCGAACTTGTCGCGCGTCTGAAACGCGCGGGCTATCCGCTGTACGCGCTGTCAAATTGGCCCGCCGAAAAATTCGAGTACGCGCGCGCGCGCTTTGAATTTTTGAATTGGTTCGACGATATGGTTATCTCGGCGCATGTGAAACTCGTCAAACCCGACCCGCGTATTTTTGAACTATTGTTGACGCGCATCGGATATCGCGCAGACGAATGTGTTTTCATTGATGACGCGGAAGCGAACATCCGTGCGGCGCGCGCGTTGGGTTTTCATACCATCCATTTTACGTCCGCGCCGCAGCTCGAGGCGGCGTTGAACGCGTTGGGCATCGCAATCCCCGCAGCGGCGAATCAAGCGCATTCGCAAGCGCAGCCTAGCGCGCGGGAACATCCGTAGGGACGTTTCGCGTTTTTGTTGACGCGAATTAGCTTCGCCAAACTGTGATACATCCTCCGCGCGAACGTATAATAAAATGAGCGCGTATGCGTTCACACCTAAAATGTCCGCGCAAAATCCTACCTTGCGCCGGTTTAGCGCTATGACGACGGCGAAAAGCAAGACGAACTGGAACGCCGTTTATCAACGCGAACTGCCGCGTGTCTATAATTATTTTCGGTACCGTTTGGGCGATAACGCGCTGGCGGAAGACTTGACGGCGGCGACATTCGAGAAAGCATGGCGCGCGCGCGAAAAATACCAACGCGACCGCGCCGCGTTTCCGACATGGCTTTTTACGATTGCGCGCAATGTTGCGATTGACCATTTGCGCACGCACCGCGCGCATGTTTCATTCGACGCGCTGGAACAAATTCCCGCGCCCGATTCGCCGCACGAAGCGTACACGCGCCAAGCGGAACTCGCCCAACTCGGCGCGTTACTCGCGCAGTTGAACGAACACGAACGCGAATTGATTGCATTGAAATATGGCGCGGAATTAAACAATCGCGAAATCGCGCGGCAGTTGGGCATGAGCGAATCGAACGTGGGAACAACGCTGCATCGAATTGTCGAGAAATTGAAAGCAAAATGGGAGGGATGACCACAGACGTCGGAGGTTTTCATGGGCGACCAATTTCTGAAACAATATCGCGAATCTCCGCGCTCCGAGTTCGCGCGAGAATTGCAAGACAAATTGAATGGAGAAACAGTTATGCAAACACAAAAAACATGGCGTCAAAATTTGATGCGCTGGAGTCCCGCGTTCATCGCGGCGGCAATCGTCCTCGCGCTCGTCCTCGTCATTTCGCTCCCGCCGACACGCGCGCTCGCGCAAGATTTTCTCGACCTGTTTCGCGTGAAAAAATTCGCGGCGATTAGTATTGACCCCGCGCGCATGAAACAATTGGACAAGCTCAACGTGGATACCGAAAAATTGTTCGCGGACAATGTGCAGATTTTACAAGAGTCGGGGAAACCTGTCACCGTCGCGTCGGTGCAAGAAGCGAGCGCGCGCGCGGACTTTGATGTCGCCGTACCGGCGCAAGCGCCGCAAGGCGCGAAATTGCAGATATCCGTTCAAGGGGCAGGCGCCGCTGTGATTACCGTAAACGTTGCCAAGACGCAAGAGTTGTTGGAATTGGCGGGCGTGAATGACGTTAAAATTCCCGCGCAGCTCGACGGCGCGCAAATCACGATTCGCAAACCGGCGGCTGTGCTATTGACGTACAAACTACAAGACGGGAATCTTGTATTGATGCAATCACCGAGCCCAGAAATCGAACTGCCGCCGGGGGTTGAATTGAAACAGTTGGGCGAAATCGGATTGCGCGTGCTGGGGCTTTCGGCGGACGAGGCGCGCGATTTTGCAAACAAGGTGGATTGGAGCAGCACGTTCCTGATTCCGATTCCCGCAAATGCCGCCGAAGTGCGTCAGGTGACTGTGAATGGCGCGGATGGTTTGATGCTCACGTCGAATGGCGCCGCGCGCAATGGGCGGAGTCTCTATGCAAAGGGCGATTCCGTTTTGCTTTGGGCGAACAACGGAATGGTGTATGCGATGCAAGGCAATACGAATGCGGTGGATTTGTTAGAGATGGCGAATTCAGTTCAATAGTGCAATCGTGGGATAGTGCAATAGTGCGATAGTTGGAATCGCTTGTTGATCTAAACTATCGCACTATCGCACTCACAAACTATCGCACTATCGCACTCACAAACTATCGCACTCGCCATGAATCACTCTGCAATCGAAACGAACGCGCTGCGCAAAGAATTCGGCGCAAAAGTTGCCGTCGCCGACCTCACTCTGACTGTTCAGCGGGGTGAGGTTTTTGGCTTTTTGGGACCGAACGGCGCGGGCAAAACGACGAGCGTGAAAATGCTGCTCGGACTCGTCGCGCGCACGAGTGGCGAAGGACGCGTCCTCGATGCGCCATTGGGCAACGTCGCGGCGCGCGCGAAAATCGGATTCCTGCCTGAACATTTTCGTTTTCAAGATTGGTTGAGCGGGCGCGAGTTTTTGGATTTGCACGCGCGCTTGTACGGAATCGAAACCGAGAATCGAAAAGCGAGAATCGAGAAACTGTTGACGCGCGTGGATTTACAGGATGCGGCGAATCGCAAACTCAAAGAGTACAGCAAAGGGATGTTGCAGCGCATCGGACTCGCCGCCGCGTTGTTGAATGAACCGCAGCTCGTTTTTCTCGACGAACCGACATCGGGACTCGATCCGTTGGGGCGCTTGATTGTGCGCGATGTGATTCAAGAATTGCGCGCGCAAGGAACGGCGGTGTTTTTGAATTCGCATCTCTTGAGCGAAGTCGAAGTGACGTGCGACCGCGTGGCGTTTGTGAAAAATGGGCGCGTCATACGCGAGATGGGCTTGCGCGAAACGCGCAACGAGATTGAGATTGAGTTGCAAGTGAAAAATCCGACGCCGAATTTATTGCGCGACCTTGCGCAATTTGGAAAAAATGTGCGGCAGTGGAACGGTTCGATTCATCTCGAAACGGACGGCGAATCCCACATTCCCGAAATCAATCGCTGGCTCGTGGCGCAAGGGGTTGACGTGTACAAAATCGGCGCGGCGAAACCATCATTGGAAAAAATGTTTTTGGAAGTGATGGGCGAGGACGCGCGGGCGGGTTAAAAATTAGAGATTGGAGATTGGAGACTGGAAAGCTGTCATCCCGAACAAAACGAGAAATCTCCAGTCTCCAATCTCGTTATTTCATCATGCGCGGCATTTTCACCATCTCCCAACTCACCATCCACGAAACATTACGCAAACGCGTTTTGCTCGCGGCGACGCTGCTCGGATTCGCGTTTCTCGTGATTTTCGCGCTCGGTTTTTATTTCATGAATCGCGAAGTAATCAATTCGCCGCGCGGGGCGGAAACGCAGGCGCAGCGCGCGTTGATTTACATTTTTCTCATGATGGCGGGTTTGTACGCGGTCAATTTTTTAATGGTGATGATGGCGGCATTGCTGCCCGTTGACACGTTGAGCGGAGAAATTCGTTCGGGCGCGATTCAATCGCTGGTGACGAAACCTTTGCGCCGCGCGGAAATTGTGTTGGGCAAATGGCTTGGGTTTTGGGTCATTCTCGCGGGCTATTTGGCGTTGATGGGCGGCGGTGTTTTGTTGATTGCGCGCATCGTTTCGGGAATCACGCCGCAGAACATTTTTATCGGGCTCGCGTTGATACTCCTCGAAGCCACGCTGCTGCTCACCCTTTCGATTGCGGGCGGCACGCGTTTGTCCACGCTGGCGAACGGCGTTTTGGTTTTTGGATTGTTCGGACTCGCGTTCATCGGCGGCTGGATTGAACAAATTGGCGCGCTTTTTCAAAACGAAACGGCGCGTTATGTCGGCGTGATTGCCTCGTTGATCGTGCCAAGTGAATCGCTGTGGCAGCTCGCGGCGTACAACATGCAGCCCGCGTTGATGCGCGACTTGGCGATGACGCCGTTCTCGCCCGCGTCGGTGCCGAGCAACGCGATGGTGGTGTGGGCGCTTGGTTACACACTGCTCGTCTTGCTGTTGGGCGTGTGGTCCTTTCGGACGCGCGATTTGTGAGAAGAAAAATTATACCAACATTGTACGAAAACATTACCTTTTCAAAACCTTTGCCTGCTATACTCTAAACAGTTCAACGTTCCCTAACATCTGACTGGAAGATTGGCAAAAGATTTTTATTGATTGGACAAAAAAGAATGGACGCAGGTTTGCGTCCATTCTTTTTTGCGCGCCTATCGAACCTGTCCCGAATTTGGGTCGAGCATCAAACCGCTTTCGTCCACCGCTTCAAAATCCGATCCGTGAATCTGACGCAGGTCGTCCCCCAACGTATCATCGTCCCAATTTTCATTGGGCGCGCCGCTGATATACCAATCGCTGCCATTGTCGGCGAGAAACATGCCGTATTTTTTCAACGCATTCAAAATTATTTGCGTCTGCGGCGAAAAATCGGAAACGTCGAACGACGCTTTCAAACGAAAGCGCTGCCCCATCGGCGGCGTATTTTCATCGGTCAGGTCAGAGGCGGCGTGCCGCGCGGGCCAAATATATGCGTCGCGCGTTTGCGCGGCGGTAAAGCGCAGCGCGTGTTTAATTTCGTTCGTCGCAACTTCGTCGTACCGCGCGAGCAGGGGCAAGATCGGCAAACCCGCCGCATCGGCGCTCGTCCAACCATCGGGGCGCAGCGCGTTCGAATTCAAATTCCAAATCGCGCCCGACCCCGCTTTCCATTTTCCCTGTTTGGTTTTGCGCGCGGCATATAATTCGTACAACAAACATTTTTTGCGCTGCAACATCAGAATATGGCGGTCCGAACCGCCTTCGATTTTTGGATTTAGCGGCAGCGGATAGGGTCCCCTGTCGCTTTCGTCGGCGTACGAAAATTTCACCGTCGTTAGCGGCTGTCCTTTTGGCACAATGTTATACGGAATGCCAATCGGCTTGCCGTCCCACTCTGCCGCGCCAAAATCGGGATGCAAGCTCGTATTTGCGCCGATGGATTGAATGTACGCGTCCGAGTTGGCGTCAACAGGCAGAGTATCAATCGGCGTATTGAATACGCTGTCGGCGGGAAAGAGCGCGCATTTCGCCATGTCGGCGGAAACGGGCTGCGCGGCGGCGCGCAACAGACTCAGCGCTAAAATGCCGCACAGAATGACGCTGCCGCGCGCGAGAAATTTGAGAGGCGACAAGGTTTGCATAAAGCGATTGTACCATACGCGCTTGACACGCGGAATAAGACATTGGGGGGATGGGACGCGCGGCGATAAAAAAAAGACGCCGCGCTCTTGCGAACGCGGCATCGAATGGAACGTAACAGTATCGGCTTAGGTTCCGGAAAGGCCGTTGGTGACCTTGGAGAAAATGTTGCCGATTTGCGGACCGAGGATTGCGAGAATCGCAATGACGACGACCGCAACCAAGACAAGGATGAGCGCATATTCGACCAAACCTTGTCCTTGTTCGTCCTGACGCGGGAGATAAAGCATAAAAAGCCTCCTGAATAATTTGGGTACCTAAAAACCTGACCCTACTATACTAGAATTACAAACGAATTACAATAGGATAAGCGTACTGGATTATTTTTTTCGAGCGCGCCGCGCCAAATTTTAGCAATCGGCATATAATGCGCGCGGAGAAATCCGCATGCGGCGCGCTGAACTCGAATTCGCTTTTGAACAGTTCTACACTCGTTTTGCGTTCACCTATGACGCGGTGAGCGCAATCGTTTCGCGCGGCGCGTGGCGCGCGTGGATTCGCGCCGCGCTGCCCTTTGTACGCGGTCCGCGCGTGCTCGAACTCGCGTTTGGCACGGGCAATTTGCAGGTGGACTTGTACGCCGCGGGCTTGAACCCGTACGGCATTGACCTATCGCCGCAAATGCTCGGCCTTGCGCGACAAAAATTACGCGCGCGCGGATTGCCGGCGCGGTTAGCGCGCGCGGATGTCTGCGCGCTGCCGTTTCCGTCGAATTTTTTTTCAACGCTGGTCATGACCTTTCCGCCCGGCTTTGTTTTCAACCCCCAAGCGCTCTATGAAATGTGGCGCGTCTTGGCGCCGCAGGGCCGTTTGGTGTGGGTGGACGCGGCATTTTTAGAGTCCAAGGATTGGTATACGCGGCTGCTCAATCGCGCGTTTCAAATCACCGGCGGCGGCGCGGACCAAACGCGCCGCGCGCATATTTTGGATGCGGCGCGCGCGGATGGCGCGCTTTGGCATTGGCGCATTGAAACGGCGCGCCTGCGCGCGAGTTCCGTTCATATTTTTATCGCAAGCAAAGGGTGAGGCATCATGTCAGCCGATGAAGCATTTTCCGCATTTTTATTTTTATGCGTCTTTATCGTGTTGGGCGGCGCGGCGGTGGGCGCATACGCGCGGGCGCTCGTGCGCCGCGAACCAGCGAGCGCGATGGTTTTCTTTTTAATTTGGGGCGCGGGCTTTGGCGGCATCCCGCTACTCATCGGCGGCGCATTCTTTTTAACGAGCAAATATCCCATCTTTTTTTTCGCGCAACTATTCATATTTGTAATGGCGATTGTATTGGTCGCGTTAATGCCGCCAGAGCTATCTACACGGACCGCTGATGACAAATTATTATCGGCGCTTCCGGGCGCGGCGATGCTTGTGCTTGGCGCGGCGATGATCTTGTTGACCTTGCAAGACGGCATTGGCTTGGCGACATTGGCGGGGGCTGCGCTTGGATTCGTGGGCGCGGCGATTTTATTGCGCGCCCTGTTTGCGGTTTTGCGCTTTTCCTAGAGCGAATTCCTATTTGGGCTCGAGTAAAAGACCCTTTGGGTTTTCGGAAACCCCAAGGGTCCGTCCCCTAAATCAGAAACTGATCTAAAATAACTTGCCGCGAAAAAAACGGCGCGCGAAAAAAATTCGCGCGCCGTTTTTTTTCGCGCCATGAATCTCACGCCGCCATATTTTCAAAAAATCGAATATACGTTTCGATGCCGCGATAATAGGTGGGCAAATGCAATTTTTCATTTGGGCCATGAATATGACTGTCCGGCAAACCAAACCCAAGCAAGACTGAATCAATGCCCAGTTTTTCCTTGAGGATCGAAACGACTGGCACGCTGCCGCCTTCCGCGACGAAAATAGGTTCGACGCCAAAGGTGTCACGCAGCGCCGCGCGCGCGGCGCGCGCGCCAACGCTGTCGCGCTCTAACAAAATACCGGGCGCGCTGCGCGTAATAGTTTTAATTTCCCAGCGCACGGTGGACGGCGCGTGCTGCGCGCAATAAGCTTTGAGCTGTTGTTCGACACGCGTGGAATCTTGATATGGCACAAGCCGCATGGAAATTTTCGCCATCGCCTTGGCGGGCAGCACAGTTTTGGAACCTTCGCCCGTAAAGCCCGCCAACATTCCATTGATTTCCAACGTCGGACGCGCGCCCGTGCGCTCATTGGCGGTAAAACCAACTTCGCCCCACAATGCGTTGACGCCCGCCAACGCTTTCCATTGTTCATCGCTGACAGGGTCCGCCGCGAAATCGGCGCGGTCTTGCGGCGACAGTTCGCGCACACGCTCATAAAAACCAGGCAAAGTTACGCGTCCGTTTGCGTCGTGCATCCCCGCGATTAAATCGCACAGCGCTTGCGCGGGATTGTGAATCGAGCCGCCAAATAAACCGGAATGCAAATCTTGCGCGGGGCCATAGACCCACAATTCAAAATAAGCCAAACCGCGCAAGCCAGTCACTAGCGAAGGCAGCGCGGGCCCGGAAATCCCGGAATCCGCGTTGAGGCATAAATCGCAGGCGAGCATGTCGGCATGTTGCGCGATGAACGCGTCAAGATGCGTCGAACCGATTTCTTCTTCGCCTTCAATGAGAATTTTTAGATTGAGCGGCAAGCCGCCATGTTGCTGAAGCGCTTCGATGGCTTTGAGCGCCGCGTGCAAATTGCCTTTCATATCGCACGCGCCGCGCGCGTACAAATTTTCGCCGCGCACGGTCGGCTCAAAGGGGGGGGTGAGCCATTCGTTTAGCGGATCAACCGGCTGGACATCGTAATGCCCGTACACCAGTATCGTCGGTTTGCCGGGCGCGCGCAGCGTTTCAGCGTACACGACCGGATGTCCGCCGGTGGGCAAAATGGATACGCGGTCCAAAGCGAGCGCGCGCAGCTGCGCCGCCAACCATTCCGCCGCGCGCTGTATATCAGGTTGATTTTCGGACAAAGTTGAGATTGAAGGGATGGCGACCAGCGCTTGCAATTCGCGCGCATAGCGCTCGCGCTGTTGACGCGCCCAAGCGATTGCCAAAGCCGATTGAGACATGCTAATTCCTTGTGATAGATTTAACGCGCACGCGCGAGATTCTAACATTGCCGCGCGTGCGGGTCAACTGGTGATTACTGGCATCTCGAAAACGTAGCAGACTTTCAGACCCCAAGGGTTTTCGAAAACTCTTGGGGTCTGAAAATTCGTGTAATCACCAGGGGTCAACCCTTGTGTTATAATGACGGCGCGCGATTTGGAGCAAACCATTCAAATCGAAAAAGGAGTCGTCCATGCAAAGCGCCCTTGTAAGTCTAATTTGTCTCGTTTTCATTTTAATTGTATTGCTCGTGCTCGTTTTGAGCGCGATTCGCGTGGTGCGCGAGTACGAGCGGTTAGTGGTCTTTCGGCTCGGCAAAGCGATTGGCAGCAAAGGGCCGGGCATTGTTTTTCTTTTTCCGATTGCGGACCAACCGGTCAAAGTGGATTTGCGCGAACAATTTCAAGAAATTCCGCATCAAACGTGTATCACCAAAGATAATGTCACCATCAGCGTTGATTTTTTGATTTATTCCAAAGTGGTGGACGCCGTTTCGTCCGTCGTCCAAGTCGGCAATTTCGCGGGCGCGTCGCAAGGCATTGCGACGACAACGCTGCGCGCCGTGATTGGCGATATTATTTTGGATGATGTGCTAGCGCAACGCGAACATATCAATACGGTGCTGCGCACCAAATTGGATGAAGTCACCGAACGCTGGGGCGTCAAAGTGACGGCGGTCGAAATTCGTGAAATTATCCCGCCGCGCGATATTCAAGAAGCGATGACGCGGCAAATGTCCGCCGAACGCACGCGCCGCGCGGTGGTCACCGAAGCGGACGGCAAACGCCAAGCCGCCATCACGGTTGCGGACGGCGACAAGCAAGCGGTCATTCTCCGCAGTGAAGGCGAACGCCAAGCGCGCATCTTGCAAGCGGAAGGGTACTCGCTCGCGCTCCAAACCATTTTCAATGTCGCGCGCAACATTGATTCCAAAACGTTGTCTTTGCAATACATGGACACGTTGAAACAGCTCGGCGCGAGTCCTTCGACCAAATATATTTTCCCGATGGAATTCACCAATCTCGTGCAAGGCTTGACCGAATTTATTCAGCAAGCGAGCAGCGAAGAGCCAATGGACGCGAGTATGGTTCAGGTCGCCAATTCCAGCGGCACTGTCCAACTGCCGCCTTCCGAATCCGAACCGCCGAGCGGCGCCGGCACCGGTCTCTCGCAAACGGGCAATTAGAAAATTCCGCGTCCGATAAAAAAACGGGCAGGCGCAAACCTGTCCGTTTTTTATTTTGGAAATAACCGACTGCTTGTATAATTTGGTCGCTGCGCGCGCAATCATCGAACGGAGTCACACGCTTGTTTAATTTTCTCAAACGCGACAAGGAAAAAACCAAAGAGGGGTTGACCAAGACCCGCGAGTCGCTCAAGACCAAGCTGCAAAACCTCATCTGGCTCGACAATGAAATCACGCCCGAGTTTTGGGTCGGTTTGGAAGACACTTTGATTCAAGCCGATTTTGGCGGCGAAGCGACAATGCAGGTCGTGGACGATTTACGCGCGCGCGCGGACGCCGAACGTATCGTCAGCCCTAAAAAAATCGAAGGATTATTAAAGACTGAATTAGCCAAGGCGTTGAACGACGCGAATCAGACCGCGCCCACGCGCGGGGTCTGGCAAGCCAAACCGCATGTCATTCTGATGGTCGGCGTGAACGGCGCGGGCAAGACAACCAGCATCGGCAAACTCGCCAAATATTTTCGCGACCAAAATAAGCGCGTGCTGCTCGCGGCGGGCGACACCTTTCGCGCGGCGGCGATTGAACAGCTGCAAGTGTGGGGCGAGCGCGTCAAGGTGAATGTCGTCGCGCATCAACAGGGCGCGGACCCCGGGGCGGTCGCGTTCGACGCGTATCAATCGGCGGTGGCGAACAACGCTGACGTATTGATCATTGACACGGCGGGCCGTTTGCAATCGAAAACGAATTTGATGAAGGAATTGGAAAAAATCGCGCGCGTGCTGCAAAAGGGCGACCCGACCGCGCCGCACGAAACGCTGCTCGTGTTGGACGCGGTGACGGGTCAAAATGGGCTGAACCAAGCGCGCGAATTTCAAAAAGCGGCGCCGCTCACCGGAATTGTTTTGGCAAAATTGGATGGCACCGCGAAAGGCGGCATCGTTTTCGCGATTGCCAAAGAATTGAAACTGCCCATTAAATATATCGGCACCGGCGAAAAGATTGACGATTTCGCGGAATTTGACGCCGAGGAATTTGTGCAAGATTTGTTTGAAGGATAAAGTTTGAAATCCAAAAAATTTCCTGGAAATTTTTTGGATTTCAAACCACCAAGCTCTCATGGAAGATTTAAAATCACGCTTGAACGAAATGAACGCGCGCCTCGCTACGTTGTTGGAGCGTCTTTGACCTGCCGGGCAAAGAAAAACAAATTGCCGCGCTGGAAGAAAAATCGAGCGCGCCCGATTTTTGGAATGACACGCAAAACGCGCAAAAGATAATGAAAGACCTCACCGCGCGCCAAGCCGATATGACGCGGTGGAAAGATTTGCAAGCGCGCTTGCGCGACGCGAACGATTTGCTCGAACTCGCGGTCGAAGAAAACGATAACGACACGATTCTCCAAGTCGCAGAAGAAACGTCCGCGCTCGAAAAAGAATTGAACGCGCTTGAACTCGCGTTATTGTTTTCCGAACCGTACGACCACAACAACGCGGCGTTTTCGATTCATGCGGGCGCGGGCGGCACCGAAGCGCAAGATTGGGCGCAGATGCTTTTACGCATGTATTTGCGTTGGGCAGAATCGCACGGTTACAAAACCGAAATCTTGGAAGAGACCGAAGGCGAAGAGGCGGGCATCAAAAGCGTGACCGTTCAAGTGGCTGGCGAATTGGCGTACGGACGTTTGAAAGCGGAACGCGGCGTGCATCGTCTCGTGCGTCTTTCGCCGTTCGATGCCAACAATCGCCGGCACACTTCCTTTGCGTTGGTCGAGGTGATACCCGAACTCGAAGACGATGGCGAAATCGAAATCGCTCCCGACGATGTACGCGTGGACATTTATCACGCGTCGGGACACGGCGGTCAAAATGTGCAAAAGGTCGCGACGGCAGTCCGCTTGACGCATGTTCCAACGGGCATCGTCGTCACTTGTCAAAACGAACGTTCGCAGTTGCAAAACAAAGAGAACGCGTGGAAAGTGTTACGCGGGCGTTTGGTGGAAAAGAAAATCGAGGAACAAGAAGCCGAACGCGCGCGCATCAAAGGCAAGCATGTCGAAGCGGGCTGGGGCAACGCGATTCGTTCGTACGTGCTGCATCCGTACCAAATGGTCAAGGACAATCGCAGCGAGTATGAAACGGCGCGCACCGACCTCGTATTGGATGGCGACCTCGACTCTTTGATCGAAGCATATTTAAAATCACAGGTCAGCTAATCGCGCGTGACGATACGAACGTCTGCGGCAAAATAAATTGTCGCGGGCGTTTTATTTTGCGCGCGTTAAATAAACGCGTCGGATATTTTTCGCTGAAATCAAAAGCCGCTCCGACAAAAATAAATTTCCACGATAAAAAAATCCCGAACTCGGCGGTTCGAGATTTTTTTATTGTATAGAACTTTCGCTTGTCATTTCGAACCCCTCAATCCTTCGGGGTGAACTCTGTGAGAAATCTCGCGCTTTCCCATTGAGATTTCTCGCAAAGCATGTCCCGAAGAATTGAGGAAACGACTGCACAGAACTTGTCATGTCGAAGGGACTGAGGCATCTCGCTCCGCTCGATGTGACAGTTCTCTGCTCACACAGCCCCTGCGGGCTGACCATCTCGAAATGACACTTGGCGCAAGTCCTGTTGTATTTAGCCGTCGCAAGAATTTTTATCCAAAACCGCTGCTGCCGCCGCCTCCCCCGCCGCCGCCGCGACTGCCTCCGCCGGAAAAACTGCTGCCGCTTGAACGCGAGCTGCTACCCCAACTACTCTGGCTGCCGCTCGAACGAAAGCTGCCGCTGCTCGGCGCGGCGGAAGAACTCGTCTGCGTAAATGTCAAAGCCGTCGTATTCAACATCGAAAAGAAACTCGCGCTCACGCTGTTGAGCGAAGTGAACGCGCCGCGCGCCGCGCTGTCCAGCGACGGCGCGCTCGCGCTCGATACAGGTCCGCCACCGCCGCCAGAAACCGTACCCGCGCCGGATGAAACGGGAGAACTGTCGGCGGACGATGGTCGAGAAGGCGAACGCGTTGCGCTTGGGGCGCGTCCCGTCGCCGACGCAATGTACCACGTCGGCGCGGGCGTCTCGACCGCCGCGAATTTCTCCACCCACGTTTTATCAATACCGAACGCGACCGCATACGGCAAATATTTTTCAAATTGATCTTGCGCCGCCGCGACGTTCGTGTATTTTTCAATGTTCTCTAAATATCGCCGAAACGCGTTCCACTGCGCGGTCGCTTCCGCGCCCGCGCGCGTTTTGCGCGGCAGATAGCGCGATAGATACAATAACGCCATCAAAATCGCGCCGAGCGCGAACCACGGCGCCAGCGCCGCCATTGAGAAAAATAATTCCTTGCCCACGAGGACGGACGCGAGAATTTGAAATAAAAACGCGACGGGACACACCAAGACCAAGAGCAGCCACGCGAAACGCCGATACTGCCCGCGCACACGATCAGGTCGCGCATTCCAATAGCCGTCCGCGCGCAGCTCGTTGTATAAACTGTCAAACATGCTGTCCAGCGACGCGGTGAAACCGTGACGAATGGAAAGCATACTGCGACGCGTTTCGCCCTTGAACAGATTCTGCATCAATTCGCGTTCGTATACGTGCGCCAACGGCGGCGCGTCGTTGATTTTTTCAAACGTGTAATCATCGTTCGGGTCTGCGGTTTTCGCGCCTTGCGGCAGCGCGCGGATTGTGATAATGCCGCGCTGCGCCCAATCAATCAACGTCGCCAGTACATCGCGCACATTCGCCTCCTCGTCAATCAATGTGCCTGCCAGCGCGGGCGTCAAAACAGTCCCCGTGCCGGGCGACGCGCTCGGCGGCGCGTTCAAAAACTCCGCAGGCAGCGCAATCACCGCATCGCGTCCACCCACAAACCACAATCCCAACAAACCCAAACTTCCGCCAATCAAAACGATCCACGTCGTCAGCCACGCAAAGAACGAAAAACGTTCCATGCGCTGCGCGGCAAGCTCTTGTTGCGCGTGAATGGCATCATCGGTTTTTTGCCAAGGTTGCGCCGCTTGCGTGACCGCGCCGTGCGGAAACTGCGCGCGAATCTCCCATTCCACATCGTCGGCGAACGGCCCGCCGGTAAATTCGACGACGCCGCCGTTCAATACTTGCGCGCCGCCAGTTTCGTCTCCATTTTCGTACGTCGTCGCCAAAATTTCGGCGGGCGGAAATTCCGCCGGCAAACGAACGGTCACGCGCGACGCTTCAATCGGATACCCGCGCTCGGCTTCGATAAACTTCCACCAAAATTGATCGCCGCCGTCGTAAATTCGCAGCGCGTCATATAGCGTATAACGCAATTCAAACACGCGCGTCGCGTTTGTCGTCGGTTCAAAATACCAATAGAGAACGCGGCGATTACCGTCCATGTCCACGCGATACGTGTTGGGGCGCTCGTCATTCGCGCGCGTATACGCGTCGCCGCTTTCGCCCACCCCTTGAAATTGCAGCGACGAAATGCGCTTGAGCGGAATCGCGCGAAACGCAAAGCGAAATGGTCCGCCTTGAAAATTGACCACCCACGTTTCGACCACTTGCACCGTGCCGTCGGCGCGCAAAATCATCTCGCCATCACGCCGCTCGACGACCACTGACTTGGACTGCGCGCGCGCGTCAGACCAAGCTAGCGCGCACAACATCAAGAGCAATGCCAAGCCAACCGCAAATCGTTTCATAGTTCGCTCATTGTCCACTGCTAGCTGATTTCCAAATTCGCCTGCGCCACGCCGCGTTTGCCATTCACGCGCCACGCGCGATCGGTTTGATTTAATGCGCTCACCTGTTCGGCGCGCAAACCCACAATCGCATCCGATTTCAATGTGCGTAAAACCACGAACGGCGCGGGAAAATAACGCGTCGGATATTCAAAGCGCAGCGTCGGATTCCAATGCGCGTCGCCGACCGCGCGCCGATAATTTACATCGCCCTTGAGAATCGCGAAATCCGCCGCGCGCAGCAGCTGCCATAAATCATCCGGCAATTCAAAATAATGCAGCGGCGTCGGATAAAACCAATGCGTCCGCAGCGTCAAGCGTTTCGCTTTTAAAGCTGCGCGCAGCCGCTGCGCCAACGCGCGCGTGACCGCGTTCGCCCGTTCAAACGCGTCAAGCGTGCGCCACACATCTTGCGGCATCGCATCCGAAACGTAAAACGGTTGGGGTTTCAGATGCAGCGTAATTTGTTCCGCATACGGACGCGCGTCAGCCGCGCGTTCGCGCAGCAAAAAATCAATCGTCGCCAAATCGAGCGCGAGTTCCACGCCGGCATTGTCCGCGATATAGACGAGTTGGCGCACACGACGCGCGCGCAAAAAAGCTTGCGCGCGCGCGACATCATCCGCCACTAAATTTTCGCGCTCATCAGACAACCCCGCGGCGCCCCCGAGCAAACGCTCCACGTTGTACGATAAATCTACGCGATTGCCCCACAACGCGCCGCGCAAAAACAATTCAAACGCTTCCGCCTGCGCGCGCGGTTCATCCTCATTCAGCATTGCCAATAACGCGCGGACGCGCTCGGGCGCCGCTTCCGGCTGCAATTCGGCGTCTTTGAGATGCGCGAACGGGTCCCGCTCGTGCCATGCGCCGGGCTGAAAATAGCGCGTGATTTCCAAAATGCGGCGATAAAAATAGGTTTCCGCCCAATACCACGGCACGTCGAGCCAACTTTTGCCAATGTGCGGTTTGGCGAGCTGCCGCCAAAAATCCACATCGGGCGCGTCTTCGCGCAACGGCTGAATCGCGCCGTCGGTCAGTTCCACGCGCAATTTAGCGAGACCGCGTTTTAGATCGGGCGAAAAACGCGGCGCCGCTTCCAAATCCGCCAGAATGCGCGGGTCGCGCTCTTGGAGGGTGTATTTGGCGAATGAACCCGCGTCGCCGGTGGATAAAAGCGGCGGCAATGTGCGCAAATCAATGCGGGGGGG
>JAJTXZ010000037.1 GCA_021463195.1 Anaerolineae bacterium | reverse complement strand
TCATTTCGAATGCAATGAGAAATCTCGTTTGACGCGCAAGGTCGAGATTTCTCGCCTCCGCTCGAAATGACAGTTTGCGCGACTTTGTGCCAGCCCTAAGCGCCGCGATTGACACTCTTTTTTTCTTGTGGTACTCTTATACACGTTCCGAAACAAGAAACAGCCAAAGCATTCATTCAAGGAGACAGAAGGTTATGGCAGACCAAAAGTCGCGCACGCAACAAATCATCGAACGCTTGCGCAATATGCGTTCCTCCAGTCCGGACATTGAAGCATCCGCGGTCGTAAGCGTAGACGGATTGACGATTGCATCCGATTTGCCCGCCACCACCGAAGAGGACCGCGTATCCGCCATGTCCGCCGCGATGTTGTCACTCGGCGAACGTATCGCTTCGGAACTCGGCCGCGGCGGCTTGGACCAGGTGTATGTGCGCGGCGATAACGGCTATGTTTTATTGAATGCCGTCGGCGAAGAAGCGGTGTTGACCGTGTTAGCGCGTCGCGACGCCAAATTGGGTTTAGTCTTTTTGGACACCAAACGCGCCGCCGCCGATTTGGCAGCTATGGTATAATGCGGTAACGTGAAAGCGCGTAAACGCCAAGTTTGCGAATTGCCTCGCCCAAATTTCACGAACCGATTGCTCAAGCTCAATCGGATAATAATTGTCTCTCAAAAACACGGAGCGTTTGACCTCCGTGTTTTTATTGTTTGCGCGCGCATAATACGCGTCGGCGCGCGCTTTGACAGACTAGAGCGAATTCCTGTTTGATCTATGAGACAAGGCCCTTTGGGTTTTCGGAAGCTCAAAGGATCTGTCCCCTAAATTAAATCGGAAACTGGTCTAGCCAAACATTCCTTTAACTCATGACACAATATATTTTTGTTACCGGCGGCGTCGCGTCATCAGTTGGCAAAGGCGTGACCGTCGCATCTATCGGGCGCATCTTGAAAGCGCGCGGCATGCGCGTCTCGGTGCAAAAGCTCGATCCCTATTTAAATGTTGACCCCGGCACGATGAGCCCGTATCAGCATGGCGAAGTGTTTGTCACCGCAGACGGCGCCGAGACGGATTTAGATTTGGGTCATTATGAACGCTTTATTGATGAAAATCTCGCGCGCTATTCGAATGTGACAACGGGCCAAGTGTATTCCGAAGTAATCGCCAAAGAACGCCGCGGCGATTATTTGGGCGGCACCGTCCAAGTGATTCCGCATATCACCAACGAAATCAAACGTCGCATCGGTCTCGCCGCCAAAGGCAGCGCGCCCGATGTGCTGCTCGTCGAAGTCGGCGGCACCGTCGGCGATATTGAAGGACAGCCGTTTCTCGAAGCGATTCGCCAAATGCGCAAAGATGTCGGACGCGACAACGTAATGTACATTCACGTTACGCTCGTGCCTGCGATTGGCGCGACGGGTGAATTAAAAACGAAACCAACCCAACACAGCGTTCGCGATTTGCGCGCGCTCGGCATTCAACCCGACGCGATTGTGCTGCGCGCCGACGCGCCGATTGAAAACAACATCCGCGAAAAGATTTCACTTTTCACCGATGTAGAAAAACGCGCGGTGATTCCCCTCACCACCGCGCAGACAATTTATCAAGTGCCGTTAATGTTGGAAGAACACGGCTTGGGCAAATTTATCGCCGAACGTTTCGGGTTCGCGGACCGCGTCGCCGATTTAAACGAATGGCAGTCGCTGGTGGACCGCCTCGTGGCGCCCAAAGAAAAATTACGCATCGGCATCGTCGGCAAATACGTCGAGCTGCCCGACGCGTACATGAGCGTCCGCGAAGCGTTGGTGCACGCGGGTTTGCATCACAATCGCGATATCGAAATTGATTGGATTTTATCCGAAGACTTGGAAAAAGATCGCGGGTTCGAACGGTTGACGCAGGTGAACGGCCTTGTCGTGCCGGGCGGTTTCGGCGACCGCGGCATCGAGGGCAAAATCCTCGCGGCGAAATATGCGCGCGTGCATCATTTGCCGTATCTCGGTTTATGTCTTGGCATGCAAGTCATGTGCATCGAACTCGCGCGCAGCGCGCTCGAAAGCGACGAACCCAATTCCACCGAATTTCATCCCGGCACAAAATATCCAATTATTGATTTGATGGCAGAACAGCGCGGCATCGCCGAATTGGGCGGCACGATGCGGCTGGGCGCGTATCCGTGCGTCTTGGAACAAGGCACCAAAGCGCGCGCGGCGTACGCCGCCGACCAAATTAACGAGCGGCATCGCCATCGTTTTGAATTCAACAACCAATATCGCGACCTGTTGCGCGACGCGGGTATGGTGTACAGCGGACAATCGCCCGACCATAATCTCGTCGAAATCGCGGAATTGCGCAGCCATCCATTTATGCTCGGCAGCCAATTTCATCCCGAATTCAAATCGCGGCCCGAACGTCCACATCCGTTATTTCGCGATTTTGTGCAAGCAGCGGCGGAATTTCCGCGCGGAGGCAAACAGGAGAAATTATTATAACGCGACAAATCCAGCGCGCGCGCGACTTTTGCAAACACCGCGACCTGCAAAAGTATAAAAGCGCGCTTGATGGCGCGCCAACTTGTCCGCGCAAAATTATATGCGCGAACGGCGCGCGCGGCGCGGCAAAACGTATTTGGCGCGATCTCCTCGCTGAGCCGCTCCAAATATTTCGCAAGCCGCGCTTGATTTATCTTTTTATTCGCGTACAATTTCGAGGCGTAGAATATCCCATCGAGTTCGACGCGAGGATTTGAAATGAACCGAAATCACCGGATGTCAAAAAAAGACAAATTGAATTGGTTGGCGGACATTGCCGACGGCTTGCGTCCGCTCGACGCGCGCGCGTCCAAAATCGTCTTGCGCTTGTTGGACGACCCCGACGCGATGGTACGTGCCGAAGCCGTGTCGTGTTTGTGGCACACGGCCGACCCGATGTGGATTGAAGAATTGTTGACCAAAGCGCAGCGCGATCCCGATTTGGATGTCCGCACGCGCGCGCTTTCTACGCTCGGACATTACATCGTGGACGCTGAAATCGAACTCTTTAATGATTTGGAAAATGAAGAGCGCGCGTTGAGTGATGGCGATATTCAACGCGTCGTGGATTTTCTTTTCGAGACCGCGCAAAATTCAACCTTGAGCGTAGACGAACGACGTTACGCGATTGAAGCGCTCGCGTTTTTGGATGACCCCGAAGTGGACGAAATGATTGATTGGGCGTACGCGCAAAGCGATCCGCGTTATCGCGCGAGCGCGTTGTTCGCAATGGGGCGCAGCGGCAATTTGCGCTGGAGTGATTTGGTGCTGGCGGAATTACACAGCGCGAACCGCGAAGTGCAGTACGAAGCCGTCCGCGCGTCCGGCGAATTGGGGTTGCAAGAAGCGACCGAGCTCTTGATACGGCTTGTGCGCGGGCGCGGCGTGGACAAGGCGCTGCGTTTGCGCGCGATTCTTTCGCTCGGCGAAGCGGGCGACGACCGCGCCTATCCGGTGCTTGAAGAATTGTGCCATGCGCGCGACCGCGAGGTCCGCGAGGCGGCGCGCGAAGCCGCCGAAGAATGGCTCATGTCCTCAATGGCGGAACATCTCGATTTGGACCAAGATGGCGACCTTTTTCTCGAAACGGACAGTCCCACGCTAAATAGCTATACGCGTAACATGTGGGACAATGTGCTTGGCACATTCTCTTTGAACTAGCGCGAATTCCTGTTTGGTCTAGAGTAAAAGGCCCTTGGGGTTTCCGAAAACCCCAAGGGCCTGTCCCCTACCCCTAAATCACAACAAGGCGTTTTCGAGCGCCGCCATAAAGAATACGCGCCGCGCAATTTTATCTCGTTCGAACGCTTGCGCCAACGCGAATCATTTATAGGACGCGTGATTTTTGATGAAAAATTACGCGTCTTGTTTTTTGCAATGCCGCCGTCCGAAACAAAAGCTTCCGCCGAACGCAGTTTTGAATTGGAGCGCATCGTCTTTTTCAGCGACGCGGTGTACGCGATCGCGCTTACGCTGCTCGCCATTGAACTGCGAGTCCCGGAATTGGCGCAAGAAGACACTGCCGGCTTGTATCGCGCGCTATTGGCGGAATGGCCCCGCTTTTTGGCGTTTGCGCTCAGTTTTTGGATTATCGCTCTCTTTTGGATTGCCCATCACCGCTATTTTCGCTACATCAAACGATACGACTATCGCTTGATTACGCTGAATTTTTTGATTCTCTTTTTCATCGCGCTCATTCCGTTTACGTCCTCTGTCTTGGGCGAATACGGCGACAGCGCGGGCGGCATTTGGTTGTATGCGGTGAATATGTTGCTGCTCGGTTTGAGCGACGCGTGGTTGTGGCGCCACGCGGCAACGCGACATCATTTGGTAGATGCGGCGCTCGCCCCCGACCTTATTCGCGCGCTGGAATTGCGCACGTTGACGACGCCGTTGGCGGCGCTGGTGGTTCTGACATTGAGTTTCCTAATCGGCGGGCTGGCAAGTTTCGGCTGGTTTTCGATTTTAATTTTTCGCCGCGTGCTTGAACGTCGCGATTCGACAAACTTCTAAACCGCGTCCGTCACATACACTCGCGGCACGCGCGCCGAAATCGTCGTCACGGTTTCGTAATTATTCGTCCCCAATTTAGCGCCAACCTCTTCCGCGCTAATTTCTTGCGCGCCCTGTTTTCCGAGCAATACCACTTCATCGCCCATTCGCGCTTGCGGAATATCGGTCACATCAAGCATCGTTTGGTCCATACATACACGTCCAATAATCGGCGCGCGCTGTCCGCGCACTAGCGCCGCGCCATAATTGTTCGGCTTGCGCCGAAAGCCGTCGGCATAACCCACCATCAAGACCGCGATGCGCGACGGGCGCGCGGTTTCAAAAGTCGCGCCATAACTCACAAAGCGCCCGGCGGGCACCTCGCGCACCAACGCGACGCGCGTCTTGAAAGCCAACGCCGGTTCAAAGCCATCGGGACGCGGCGCGTCTGCGGACGGATGCAAACCATAAAACAAAATACCGCTGCGCGCGAGATTCAAACGCGGATGCTGATAAGACACCGCGCCGGGGCTATTGTCCGCGTGCAGATAAGAAAACGTGACGCCCGCGCGCGCCAATTCATCCGCGATAGCAAGCAACGTCTCGATTTGACGCCGCGTAAATTGGATGCCCCATTGTGGCGTGTCGCGCGCGTTCGGGTCGTCGGCGACGGCAAGATGCGTCAACAAGCCCTCGATTTGCAAATGTTCATTGCGCGCGAACGCGAGGATTTCGGAAACCGCGCGGTCCGCATCCAAGCCCAAGCGCGTCATACCCGTATCAATTTTGACATGCAAGCGCGCGCGCCGCTCGAGCGCGCGCGCGTGCGCGATCAGCGGCGCGATATATTCGGTTGATGGCAGCGTGAACGTCAAATCATTTGTCAACGCGGCGGGCATGGCATCGGGCAACGCCGGACCCAACACCAAAATCGGCGCGATGATGCCGGCGGCGCGCAATTCAATGCCCTCGCCCACCGCATACACGCCGAGCCAGGTTGCGCCGCCGCGCAATGCCGCGCGCGCCGCTTCGACTGCGCCATGACCATACGCATTGGCTTTGACCATCGCCATCAGTTCAACTTTGGCGCCGATGAGCGTTTTGAGACGACGCGCGTTATTTTCCAGCGCGCGTGTGTTGATTTCAACCCACGAAGGGCGAAGGGGAAACGCTTGCATGCTGTGATAAAAAATCTGACAGGTCGGTGTGACCTGTCAGATAAATTCGCTTACGGCGCATTCGCTGTGCGACAGACAAGTTCAGTATCGCCTCTGCCGATAATGCACGCGGTAATTTTTATGGTTCTGCCATTGCCTACCGCCGTCAAAGTTTGGGTAACAAATTTGACGTGTCCGGCGATAATGTCGGTGGATGCGGTATTGGTGGTAATTTGCTTGGTATCGCCAGAGCCAACCGAGTCAATGCGCGCGGGGCGCGATTCGCCATTCCAAAAATATTGGACCGTCACGCGCCATTTGCCGCGGTCCAATCGCTCCACCGAAACATTTCGAATCTCGGTTTTTTGCGTCGGCGTCGGCGTCGGCGTCGGCGCGGGCGTGTTCACTTTGACCGTCACGTTTAGCTGGCTGCTGTTATTGTTGCACTTGGCGATGAGAGTGTACGTTGTCGTGGTGGCGGGCGAAACCACAATTTTGCCCGGTGTCGCCACGCCGCTGTTGCCATCGGGCGTTTGCAATACAACCGAAGTGGCATTAGCGACCAAACCCCAACTCAACGTCGAGAATTGTCCTTTTTGGATGGTCGCGGGATTCGCGGTAAAGCCGTTAAATTTGGGACTGCCGCTGCAACCGCCTTGCACCGTTACTGTTGTTGAAGCGGAAACTTTGTTATTGCCGCAGTACGCGACCAACGTATAAGTTGTCGTTGAAGCGGGCTTGACGCTGCGCGAACCGGGCGAAGCGACTCCTTCGGATTTGTTGGGCAGTTGCAAAAAGACGGACGACGCATTTTGCACGAGACCCCAATTCAAAACGGTCTGCTGTCCCGCGCTAATATTTTGCGGATTGGCAAAAAAGCCGTTAATAATCGGTATGCCGCTGCATCCGCCGCCGCCGCCTTGCACGGCAACGGTAATTTGCAGCTGCGCCGACGTATTGTTGCAATAGGCGAGCAAAGTATAAGTGGTCGTTTGCGACGGCTGCACCTGAAGAGCGCCGGGTGTGCCAACGGGCTGTGTGCCGCTCGGCGATTGTATAAAGACTGAATTGGCGTTCGAGACGAGGCCCCAACTCAACGTTGAAGTTTGTCCGGGCGAAATGGTCAACGGGTTGGCGATGAAACTGGAAAATTGTGGTGTGCCATTGCAGCCAATCGGCGCGGGATTGGTTGGCGGCGGATTCGTTGCTGGCGGTGGCGGTGGCGGCGGCGGCGGCGCGCCGGGAACCGTTATCACGGCATCAAAGCGCGCGCCAAACGGCACGCCGTTTGACGCTTGCAGCTGCCAAACGCTAGTGTACGAACCCGGCGCGGTTGGCGCGGTCATATTAATCGAAATATTGATTGTGTCGCCGGGATTCGCGGCGGAAATGGATTGCGGCGAACTTGCGCTTAATGGATTGCCATCCACAAACAATGCGTTAAATCCGCCGTCCCACGAACAAGTGCCGGAATTTTGGAGCGCCCACGTTTTGACGAACGAGCCGCCGGGGGCGATGGTTGTGCCGTCGGGAATAGTCACATCAGAAACAAATGTCGAAGCCAAGGTGCAGGTGGAAGGCGGCGCGGCGGATGTCGCCGAAGCCGGCGGGACCGCGGTCGGCACAAGACGCGTGGCAGTGGGAATGACTTGGGTTTGCACCACCAACGTCGCGGTCGGCACGGACGACGCGGCTTCGGCATTGACGGTAATTGACGCTTCGCCCGAGGCAAGTTGCGCGTTTGTAGCTTTGACGGTCAGGACATGACTGCCCGGCGCGTTCGGCGTCCAAGTTTGAATGACCGAAAATTGCGCTTGGGGCTGTCCATTTGGCGTCGGACTGTTTTGCACCGTTTGGCCGTCCACCAATAACTCGACCAGCACGATACCTTGCGCGTCGGCGGAGGTGGATTGGACTTGGACTTGGGCGCCGACTTGGAACACAGCATTGCTCGCGGGCGCGACAATGACTACATTGGGTCGGCTCGCCTGCGCGGATTGGGTCGCAGTCGGTTGCGCCTGCTGGCACGCCGCCAACAAGAGTAACGGCAAAAGAATGAGTGAAAATAAATGGCGTTTCATGAATTTGCTCCTTTGAGCTATTGGGGCGCGCGGCGCCTAACGAAATAACTAAACATACCGCAAAGTATTTTAAATGAAATGAGCTACAAAGCAAGTGGGCGCGCCAGAGCCCACTGTGTTTTGAAGCCGTATTCAGATAGATTTGGACCAACGCGAACGCCAGTCTCGGCGCGATTCGACGCGGAATGGTCGAGCGAAACAAGCCGCGCGAACGAATCCAATCTCGTGAATACGCGCGACGCGGCGCACGCGCGGACAGACGCAAGCCATGCTTGCGCGTAACAGTCTAATAGGTAGACGAAAGGCAGAGCATACAAGTTCCCGCATATCGCGTGATTTTGCCGCGCTAGCCGCACGCGCGCAAAAGCCAGACTGGGGGTGCATCTCATTTTGAAAGCGCTATTCAAAAGCGATTAGAAATCGCGCCAACAAGGTCGCAAAGGTCTGCGGCGAATCGAAAAGATTCGCGAACGCAGACTGGTACGCGCAAAGGCGCGTTTCGTGTTTTGGTTGACGCGAATTGGATTCGCCCGCAAACTGACCCCCAAGGTGAAATACGCCCCTCCTTCGCGCGCGCTTTGACAATCCCCATTCTCCCCATTAAACTATTGTCGTTCCGCGTTTTCAAAAGAGTTGCCCATGCGCCGTCGGTTCATCCACAGCCAATGAAAATGGGCAATCGGCATGACAAATTTGAAATTTGTCATGCCCCTTCAAAAATATGGCTCGAGTTCAAGAATTTCGTCCTGCCGCGCGCGCGCGGCACGCGCTGCCGTTGAATTTGCATGAAGGTTGGTTGGCCGGCGCGCTGCTCGCCATCATCTTTATCACTGTAACCGCATCGGTGGCGAGCGCGAATTGGACCGATGGATTATGGCAAACGACGTGGGCGGCCTTGGGCGGAATGCTGTTTGGCATTCTGATCGCGCGCGTGCGCGTGAATGGTTTTGTCGGGTTCGCGCTCGCGAGCATTGTCGGCGCGGCATACGTGATGTGGCTAGTGCGCGAGTTCGTGAATGCGCCGCCGGACGCCAACTGGAACGAGTACGTGGTCTTGATTCAAGACCGCCTTGACCAATGGCTGCTGCGTGTGCTCGCGGGCGGACTGGGCGCCGACGCGTTCGCGTTTTTGTGCCTCATGGGCGCGCTATCATGGTTCATCGGTTATTTCGGCGCGTGGTTTGTCTTTCGGCATCATCAGCCCTGGGGCGCGATTTTGCCCGCCGGCGCGGCATTGCTCGTCAATACATTTTACGCGCCGCCGCAATCGGGCTTGTTCTTGATGCTCTTTTTATTGGCATCACTCTTGCTACTAGTGCGAACAACGTTATTAAAACGACAGGCGACTTGGGCAACCTCCGCGATTCGTTTTGCCAATGACATTGGACTTGATTTTTTAGTATACGGCGTCATTTTTTCGGCGTTGATTATTTTGCTCGCATGGCTAATTCCGCCAACAATGCCGGGCCCTGCGTGGTTCAGTTTTATCACCGACCGCGCGCGCGCCCCCTGGCAAGATTTTCAAGACACGGTAACGCGTTCGTTCTCGACTTTGCGCGGGACCAATAACGCCGCGCCAACAACCTATTTTGGCAATAGCGCCGCGATGGGTGGACCGGTGCGGCTCGGCAACCGCGAAGTGTTTCAAGTGCAAGCAGCGGCGGGCCAATATTGGCGCGCGGTAGTGTTTGACACATACACGGGTGACGGCTGGACCGGCACGGCTGACCATTCGGCGGAGCTGCAAGCCGCCGACCCGCGTTGGACCGCGATGCCGATGAACAAACGGCGCGTCGTGACGCAAACGGTTGAGGTGCGTTTACCAACCGACAGTTTGGTCATTGCGGCTTCGCAGCCCTTGCAAGTGAATCAGCCCGTAGACGCAAAATTTTTTATCGGGCGCACGGATAGCGGACAAACTTTTTTGGACATGCAATCCTTGCGGCTGCGCGCAGGTTTAGAGCTCGGCGATAAATATATCGCGCGCTCGTCGCTTTCGGCGGCGGATGAGTCAACTTTGCGAAACGCGCCGAACGAGTATCCATTATTCATTCGCCGCACCTATCTAGATGTGCCTGCGACACTGCCCGCGCGCGTGCGCGCGTTAACGCAACAAATCACAGCGCAGGCGACCAATAATTACGACAAGGCGCGCGCGCTCGAGAAATATTTGCGCGAACATATCGTTTACAATACGGATGTTGACCCGATTCCGCCCGACGTGGACGGCGTGGACTATTTGTTGTTCGAGCGGCCCGAAGGATACTGCAATTATTACGCGTCAGCGATGGCGTTGATGGCGCGCCTCGTGGGCATTCCCGCGCGCGTGGCGTCGGGATATGCGATGGGCGAAGTGAGCGACGACGGTTTGATTCACATCAATGAGAGCAACGCGCACACCTGGCCCGAATTATATTTCGCGGATTTGGGTTGGGTGGAATTTGAACCTACGGCGGCGCGCAGCGAAATCGTCCGTCCGCAGCCGAAACCGGAAATTAACGCGAACGCGAATACATCGGACAGCGATTCGGATGAAGATTTACGCGAACGCGGTTTTGGCGACAAGCGTACAGGCAGTCTCCAGCCCGAAACGAAAACGAACGCATTCGGCGCTTTGCTGTGGCGCGAGCTGAGTTCAAATTTTGTGGCGCCCGTCACGTTCATAGGCAGTTTGCTATTTATCGCGGCGACGCTGTTTATCATACAATGGCGTTGGCAAAAACATTTGCGCCCATTGACGCCGGGCGCGCAAGCGACGCAAGAAATGTACCGCTTTGCGCGGTTCATCAATTTGACGGAACACGCGGGCGCGACCTCGGACGAACGCGCGCAAACGTTGGCGACGCGGATGCCTGAAACGCGCGCAGAGATTGAGCAAGTGAATACATTGTATGTCCGCGAACGTTACGGCGGCGTTGACCTTTCGACGGCTGAAGCCGCCGACGCGCGCGCGCAGGCGCTGCGCGTGCAAAATCAAATGTGGCGTACGATTTACAAGCGTTTTATCGGCGCCAAACTCGCGGCGGCGCGCCAAGCCATCCATAATTCAAGCGAACAATTTATAAAGCGCCGATCGTAAAAGGTTGGCGCATGAATACATCGCGTTACGCGGCAGTTTGATAACCGCGCGCGGGCGTACGACAAATATAAAATTTGGCTCGTCCGCGCGCAACAGCGGAATTTAAATCAAAAATTTTAACGGAGTCGTTTATGGCAAAAATCGTTCGCATTGAGGCGCTCGGGCAATCTCAAGAACAGACGGTGACAGTGCAAGGTTGGCTCGCCGATAAAACGGACAAAGGCAAGTTGCAATTTTTACGCGTGCGCGATGGCACAGGCGTCATTCAGGCAACCCTGTTTCACAAAAGCGTTTCACCCGAAGCGTTTGAAGCGGCGAAACATGCGCCGCAAGAATCGTCCGTACGCGTGACGGGCCAAGTGCGCGCGGAACCGCGCGCGCCGGGCGGTTATGAACTGTCCGTGACCGAATTTGAAATCGTCCAAGCCGCGCGGGATGAATATCCGATTACGCCCAAAGAACATGGCATTGAATTTTTGATGGCGCATCGGCACTTGTGGCTGCGCTCGTCGCGCCAACACGCGATTTTACGGATTCGCGCCACCATCATTCAGGCGACTCGACATTGGTTGGATACGAACGGTTTTCTCTTGGTGGATACGCCGATTCTGACGCCCGCCGCGGTCGAAGGCACGACAACCTTATTTGAAACTGACTTTTATGGCGAGCCCGCATTCCTCACGCAAAGCGGACAACTGTACAACGAAGCGAACGCGATGGCATTCGGCAAAGTGTATTGTTTCGGCCCGACCTTCCGCGCGGAAAAATCGAAAACGCGGCGGCATCTTTCGGAATTTTGGATGGTCGAGCCGGAATGGGCGTTCGGCACGCTGGACGATTACATGAACGTCGCCGAACAAATGGTTTCGCATGTGGCGCAAACCGTGTTAAAAGAGCGCGCGGCGGAGCTCGCGGTTCTGGAACGCGACACGACTTGTTTGGAAAAAATTGTCGCGCCATTCCCGCGTATTTCGTACGACGAAGCGGTGGAAATCATTCGCGCCAAAGGCGACGCGAATTTCAAATGGGGCGATGATTTTGGCGCGCCCGATGAAACGCTCATCAGCGAGCAATTCGACCGACCGGTCTTTGTGCATCATTATCCAACCGCGATGAAGGCGTTTTACATGGCGCCGGACCCGCAGCGTCCCGAAGTATGTTTGAGCGCGGATTTGCTCGCGCCCGAAGGTTACGGCGAAGTGATTGGCGGCGGACAGCGCAGCGACAATTTGGAATATCTCGAAGCGCAGTTGGAAAAACATCACTTGCCGCGCGCGCCGTATGAATGGTACCTCGATTTGCGAAAATATGGCAGCGTTCCGCACTGCGGTTTCGGTCTCGGCGTCGAACGCACTGTCGCGTGGCTTTGCAAATTGGACCACGTGCGCGAAACTATTTCGTTTCCGCGCATGATGGACAAGATGTATCCATAAACGCGCGCTGAACCGTAGATTGGTTTATAAAGATGAATACACTTCCGTTTATTGGTTGGCGCGTCGAGCGGCACATGGTGGTTGAATCCACCAATGATTTGGCGCGCGCCGCCGCGCTGCGCGGCGAGCCGGAGGGCTTGGTCGTCACAGCGGAAGAACAGTTGGCGGGACGCGGGCGCTTTGGGCGCAAATGGATTGTGCCGCGCGGAACGTCGCTGCAAATTTCCGTGCTGCTGCGTCCTCCCCTCGCGCCTTTGGCGGCATCGCGCGTGATTCGAATGGCGGCGTTGGCAACGCACGAGACGCTGGTAAATTATTTACACCTCGCGCCGACGTTGAAATGGCCCAACGATGTGCTGTTGGACGGCCGCAAATGCGCGGGCATTCTCATCGAGAGCGGCGTTCGCGGCGACACGCTGGAATATGTCATTCTGGGCATCGGGTTGAATGTAAATTATACGATGCGCGTGTATCCTGAACTGGCGCCGCACGCGACAACTTTGCAGGATGTGGTCGGACATGAAATTGACCGCAGCGGCTTGGAGAATGCGCTGCTCGCCGAATTGAATCGCCTTTATCGCGATTTATTATACGGCGATGATTTGTTGGACAAGTATCGCGCGCGGCTTGGCATGTTGGGCAAGCCAATCCAAGTCGCAACGGTCAATGGTATTTTGCGCGGAACGGCGCAAGGAGTGACCGACGATGGCGCGTTGGTCATCGCGGCAGACGCGTTAACGACTCGCGTGTATGCTGGCGATGTCACTGTTCTCAAGGAACCGCTGAAAATAGCGAACTAGAGCAGATTCCTGTTTGGTCTAGGGTAAAAGACCCTTTGGGTTTTCGGAAACCCAAAGGGTCTGGCTCCTAAATCAAATCAGAAACTGGTCTAGACGAATTCCGATTCGTTTAAAGGGACAGTCCTTTCGCATTTCCGAAACCCGAAAGGTTTTATCCCTTCCATCGAATAGGAATTCGCTCTAAATCGGAATTTACTTTAACTGACGGCGACGATTCCGACTCACCGTCCTATTTCAAAACAAGGGGGCGCGATGACTTTTCGCCACTGGTTTGTGGTTTCCGTCTTGCTCTTTATGAACGTGCTGATTTTCGGCTGCATGTTTTTGATCGCGTTGGGGCGCGTGCGCGCGGGCTTTTAATAACTCGCGTTACGCATATTCGCTAAAAAATAGCGCGCAAACGTACGGCAAATTTCAAATTTGCCCTACTGCGGCGTAACATCAGTTAATAAAGTTAAAGGACGAATGGCAAGCGCGACGCCGGCGCATTCATCCTTTCATTTGACGCTATCGGAATTTCGACTAGGGATTCAAGGTCAACACACTCGCTTGGGCGCGTTCCACCGCGGCGCGCGTAAAGGGCAAAATCACATATTTCGCATCGCGCCATTTTTCGGTGAGGTCGCTGTAATGCGGACTCCAGACCTGTCCCGATTGTCCGGTGGTGTGAATCCAACGCACCGCGTCCCAATCGGTCAAATCAAAGATGTGCCGCATCGAAGAAACAGTGCGCTGTTTATACGCATCGTCCACAATGCGATAGCCCGCGTTGGTGATGGTGAAACCATGTCCATCGGTTGACAGGGGCCCCACATTGAGCAAACGGTCAAGCGGCTTGATGGCGCCAAAAGGATGTTCAAAGGTCGCGGTATGCAGGCGGCCCCATTTCCATTCAGCCGGCGCATCGCCGTACAATTTCGCCAACCAGTCCACTCCCTTTTGATACGCCACTTTCAAGCGTTCGTCGCGCGTTTCGCGCGCGGGCGTCGTCGGGTCATCCCACCATTCATTCTGCGGTTGGTCCAATAACAAATCAATCGCTTGCCGCGTTATGTTGCCGTCGGCTTGGTACATTTTATACGTCTCTGCCGACATTCGCTTGGAAAAAATTTCCTGCACCAACATATTGTACGTGACTTCGAGAATCGTCGCGCCTTGCGCGTCGCGCGCCATTCGTCCATCCCACGCGCTCGCATAATCCATCGCGCGGCGCGGCAAAAGTTCATCGAACGCCAGCGGTTTGATAAAGCTCTGCAACTTGACCAGCGGAATCGAATACACATCGGCTTGAATCGTCGCGAAATCGTCGGGCGTCAATTTATCTTTGGCGCGCACCAGTTCTTCGATTCGCATGGCGCGATACGGCGCCGCCCAATCGGTCGTCAGCAAATACGGATAGGAATCGGGCGCGACTTGATTGTTGGCGGTCACAATATAATGGCTGGACGGGTTAAACACCATCGGCAATGCGTCATACGGAATATAACCGGTCCATTCGTATTCGCCCGTCCACCCCGGCGCTGGCGCCGCTCCATCGCCTTGCGCGCGAATCGGAATATTGCCCGGCGCCTGATATCCGATATTGCCGTCCACATCCGCATACACGAAATTTTGCGACGGCACATCCCAACTTTTGAGCGCGGCGCGAAATTCGTCCCAGTCGCGCGCGGCATTGAGCTGCACCACCGCGTCAATCAAATGACTCACTTCGCGCGTCGCCGTCCATTGCAGCGCGAGCGGTTCCGTCACGCCTTCAAACACATCCGTCATAATCGGGCCATGCCGCGTGACCTTGACTTGGAGTTTGACATCCGGCGCGCCTTTGACATGAATCACTTCATCGCGCAGTTCCATGTCCTCCCACTTGCCCATGTATTCATATTGATTCGGATTCGCGGGATTGATTTTTTCGATATACAAATCCTGCACATCGGGCCCGGTATTCGTCACGCCCCACGCGATGCGGTCATTGTGTCCCAGCACCACGCCCGGCACGCCGGGAAAGGTAAAGCCGGCGACACTAAAAGGACACGCGTCCGAAATGGCGTTACAGTGCAGCGCGTTCATATACCACACAGAAGGCATTTGAATGCCGAGATGCGGATCATTCGCCAATAACGGTTTGCCGGTTGTCGTTTTCGTTCCATCCACCACCCAGTTATTCGAGCCAGTGCCTTCATCCAGCACGCCAAACATTTGATTCAACGCAATCAGTTTGCTAAATTTCGGCGCGCCGAGATCAATCTGATTTGTCATGCGCGATGGCGCGATGACGGCGGGCGGAAATTTTTTGACCTCTTCCGGAATAATGAACGGACCGCTCGCGGGATACGGCGGCATCAATAGCTTTAACGCGTCGGCGCCCAATTCTTTTTGCAATGCCGCGCGCAAGAGCTCTTGATCATAATTACCGCCCAAATCGTACGCCATCACCTTTGCCCACACCAACGTATCGAGCGGACTCCACTCGGCGGGCTTGTGACTGATGAGCGTAAATTCAAGCGGCAAGTTATCCTGATGCGCCGCGATATAACCATTCACGCCTTGCGCATACGCTTCAAGATACGCGAGCGTTTGCGGCGAAATATTTTCCAAATCGCGCTGCGCCGCGCGCGCGACGCCGAGCGTGCGCAGAAATGTATCTTCATCCACCAAATCTTCGCCGAACAGTTCCGCGAGCTGCGCGTGCCCGACATGGCGATTAAATTCCATCTGCCACAAACGGTCTTGGGCGTGGGCGTACCCTTGCCCCATGAATAAATCGTGCGCCGTATCGGCGTAAACATGCGGCGCGCCATTCGCGTCGCGGACAATGGTGACGGCATGGTCAAGGCCGGATAACTGCAAGGCGCCGGACGCTTGCGCCTGCGATTTGGTGATAAACCAATAACCTCCGCACGCGCCGAGAACGACCAGCAAAATAATAATCCCGCCCAAAATTCCGAGGACCCGCAAAATCTTTTTTTTCATGTGAACCTCCTTGTTCAGGAAATTGATTTTTGGAAAATCGAGAATGCGAATTGTATACTGTGTCGGCGGACGCGCCTAACGCCGAAAATTCGGCGCGCGGCTGAACGCGGCGGCTAAATTTTGCGAATTTTCAATTTCAATTATAATCGGTTTATTCAAAATATCAGATGCCACCTTAGCTCAGTCGGTAGAGCAATGCTTTCGTAAAGCATGGGTCCAGAGTTCAAGTCTCTGAGGTGGCTTGCCTAATCGTCGCGCCCAATCGTTCGCGGCGATTTTTTTTGCCATCGCGTCGCCGCGCTAATTTGGCGATTTCGCGCGGTATCGTTTATAGTTGTCCGCGTTGCGCGTATCCGCAGCCCTACCCCGCGCAATGATTCGCATCGCAGGAGTTTGCGTGAAACCATTTCTTTCGTTTGGCGTCGCCATTCTGATTCTCAGCGTATTATTGATTTCATTCGGCACCGTCCAAGCCGATCCACAGCCGAACTATTTGCCCAACGAGTCTCCAACCGCAACGGCAACGGCAACGCTAACCGGCGACCCTTGCTATCTGACGCCACCCAAACCCAAAATCATCGCGCCCAAAGCGGGTACCGTCACCAATTCCACCAGCATGACCTTTCGATGGACCAAAGTGGAATGCAACAAACGCTATCGCGTCGTCGTCAAGCGCGGCGGCGTAAACGGGCCAACCGTTTGGACCGCCGGCAAGAAAAAGAATCGCTTAACCGCGAGCAACTTGGCGCGCGGCTATACGTATTACTGGCGCGTGCGCGCCTGCACCACCCAAGACCTTTGCGCGTGGTCAAAATATACGTGGTTCAAAATCAACAGCACGAATCCATCGCCCACCAAAACGCCGACGCCCGTGCCGGGCCAACCCACCGCGACGCCCGTGCCCTCGGGCAATCCACCGCCGCAAATCGCCAATTATTCGGGGCCCGCCGCGTATTTGAACGACAATCCTAATCAACTGTGGCGCTTTGACTGCAAACTGGACGAAAAGAAATGGGTGGGATATCTTGTCGGCTCAACCATTCATAATATTGCCTTATGGTACACGCCGAACGAAAAAATCAAATACGAGCGCGTGCTTTTGGATCACGGACAGTTGGTTGAGACCAAAACGTTAAAGGCCAATTCCTCCGGCTATATTTCATTGGCGGTGAACACCAGCTCTTGGACGCCCGATTTTCATTATCATTTGATTTTCACGGGTATGAGCAGCGGAGTCAAACACTGCGGACATTTTGACCTGCGGAGCGCAAACGCGTTGGGCGAGCTTGACCTTGACCATTCGCCCGAAGCGGTGGAACGCGCGTACATTCAAGCCGGCGTGGAAGCGCCAAAATAAAATCCCGAGCCGCCGCCCGCCAGCGGCGGTTCTTTTTATCCATGCCTGAAACGGTTTCCGTTATCATTCCCGCGTACAATGCCGCGCGCACGCTGCCGCAAACGCTCGCGGCGCTGCGCGCGGCAATTCCCCCCCCCCTTGAAATTATTGTGGTTGATGACGGTTCGACGGATGAAACGGCGCGCGTCGCGGCGGAGGGCGGCGCGCGCGTCGTGCGCCTCGAAAAAAATATCGGCGCCGCGGCGGCAAAAAATCGCGGCGCGGCAATCGCGCGCGGCGCGATTTTATTTTTCACCGACGCCGACATTGCGGCGCCGCCCGACGCCATCGCGTTGATTCAAAACGCGCTGCGCGACGCGTCAACGGATGGTGTCGTCGGCTTGCTCGACGAAAATATTCCGCACGCGAATTGGGCGAGTCAATATAAAAATTTGTGGATGAATTTCACCTACGCGCGTTTTGTCGGCGCGGAGCGCATCGGCTTGTTTTACACGAGCGTCGCCGCGATTCGGCGCGATTTATTTTTGCAGCTTGGCGGTTTTGACGAAAATTATCGCGGCGCCAGCATCGCCGAAGACACTGAATTTGGGCAGCGCGCGTGGGGCGCGGGAATCAACATCATCCTCGAACCCAAATTGCGCGTCGTGCATCTCAAACAGTACACCCTCGCGAATGTTTTGCGCGAAGATTTTAAACGCGCGCGCGCGCTGACCTTGATGCGGTTACGTAAACGCGGCGAACCGTTTTTCACGAGCGTGCCAAGCTTTTATCAGCTCGCCGTGCCAACGATTTATCTCACGGGCATCCTTGGGTTCGCCGCGCTCGTTTTGCGAAATTTCACGCTCGGCATCGCCGCGTTCGTCGGTTTGGGCGCATTCTGGGCGCTCAATTTTGCGCTCTTTAATTTTCTCGCGCAAAAACGCGGCTTGCGGTTTGCGCTGCGCGCCGCGTTATTCTTGCCCCTCGATGTTTTGGTCGTCGGTCTCGGTATGCTGCGCGCGTTTTTTGATTTTGCGCGCGGCAAACGTTATTGACCGGCGCAGATTGCTCTAAACTCTAATCTCCAATCTCTAATCGCTATGAGCAAACAAGACGAAATTGATTATGTGAAAAATACGGGCGGCTTGACGCGCGTCTGGTTGAATGAGAAACCTTTTCGCGGTGGCAATCCGTCCGAATCGGCGCGGCTCTTGCGCGACTTTGCTGCGATCATCGAACTGTTGAACTTGGCCGAAGGCGCGCGCGTATTGGACGCGGGTTGCGGGCCCGGCTGGACGAGCGCCTTTTTCGCGCGCATGGGTTATCGCGTCACCGGCTTTGATCTTGCGCCGGACATGGTGACGCTCGCCGAACGGCGCGCCGCGCGCGAAGGCGTTGGCGCGCAATGCGAGTTTGTTGTCGCCGACAGCGAGACCTTTGATTTTCCGCCGGAATTTGACGCGGTGGTGGTGTATGACACCTTGCATCATGTTCAGCGCGAAGATTTGGTTTTGCGAAATTGTTTTCGCGCGCTGAAACCGGGCGGAAAAATTTTGATTGCGGAACCCGGCTTTTTGCACGGGCAGCGCGCGGTGGCTGTGACAGAAAAATTGGGCGTGACCGAGCGCGGTTTTGACCCACGCGCGTTGAAAAAAATCTTGGCGCAAAGCGGCTTTCATGACATCCGCCATTTTGTGCCGACGTATCGGGCGTTTATGCCTTCGCCGTTCGCGGCGCTCAAAACCGCGTTATATGATTTGGGCTATTATTTCGCGCTGGCGCATACGCATCTCCAAGTGTGGCTCGTCGCGCGCAAATAAATTTTTTATATTTACGCCGCATTTTATTCGACAAAGTCGCTGAATCAAGTACAATCAGATGCCCTACTATGCGTAAAGTTAAGCATTACATTCTTTTTGATTCCGGCTGCGCGCAATGCGCGGATGTCGCGGCGGAAATCGAAAAAGCGAGCGGCAATAATTTACGCGGCTTGAGTTTGTACGCGCCCGAAGCGAAAGAGCTGCTCGACCGCGCGCGCCCCGGTTGGAAATTCGAGCCGACGCTAGTTCAAGTGGACGGCGAAACGGTGCGCGCCTACACCGGCTTGGCGATGCGAACGCACATGGTGACGTTTCTCAATCCGCTGCAACTATTGAAAATCGCGCGCGTCGCGCAAAAGGCAGGCGTTCCGCTGTTCGGCGCGTTCGAGATGCACGAGCCGCAGCCATCCGAAAACGCCGCGGCGGACGCGCATGCCGGCGGCGACGTGCCAGCGCTCACGTCCGAATTGCCCGACGGATTCAGCTATACCAAAGACGGTCCAGAATTGGGCGCGTTCACGCCGGTCGCGATGTTGACGACGACCAAAGGCAAAACGATTCATTTGCGCGATGGCGCGAATGACAATACCATTTTATTGTTTCTTTCCACGGGCTGCGGTTTTTGTCGCAAAATCGCGCCGTATCTAAAAGAATTCGCGGCGGAATCGCCGGAAAATTTGACGCTGGTTTTTAGCGTGGTCGAGGCGGACAAATTGCGCGCCTTTGTCAAAGAATTCAAACTTGGCAAAATTCCGCTGGTGATTTCGCCTGAAACGCGTTCCGCCTTTGGCGTGGTCGGCGTGCCATATGGTTTCGCGCTCGACGCGACGGGGATAATTCGCGGCAAAGGCATTGTCAATAATAACTGGCATCTCGACTCGCTCGCCAATACATTTTACGTGAGCGTCGAGACGTTGAAACAGGCGCTGGCAACGCGGAAAGAAGATAAGGTGGTTGTTTCGTAGGATTCGACAAGCCAAGTGTACACGGTACAATTATCTTTGACTAGAGATTCTTTGGGGCTCATCGAAGCTTTCGCTGTCAAAGGACTGCGACAATGGATTTTGAAATCATCAGCGATATCACCAACATCGAGCGAATTGCTGTCAATCAATCCATTCGAGAGATTCGACAGCTCCGCCGAAAATATGGAAGTGGCAGATGGAGAAAACTCAAAGGCGCGACCCTCGTCCTGTTGCCGAACGGACGCGTTCGCAAAGCCGAAATTCAGTGGTACGAAGCGCACGGCATCGGCAAAAGAAAAATCAAAGTCAGCCGCTTTTTGGACTGACCACTCGTGTAAAACAATCCGCAACGAACCGCTTTGCGTTGTGTATTCGCAGCGAAGGGGAAGATGACTTGGTTTTGTTCAAACTCTACAAAGTCCTCCCCGATGAATCTGCCGCGCGAGATGATTTTATTCGGATTGTTGATGAATCGGGCGAGGATTATCTGTATCACAATTCGCGCTTTGTGATGATTGCCGTGCCAAAAGAAATTGAACGTGTGCTGACTCTCGCGGGCTAGTTGGACCGTCCAGCAGAAAGGAGGTGCATCCCTATACGCTAAACACGCTGAACCTGAATCCCGAGAACAACTATCGCAAGAAGAAATTTCAATGCTCTAACCTCAAGGAGCTCAACAATGAAGCACTTTCTCTTGTTCGATTCGGGCTGTTCACTTTGCACTGGATTGGCGCAAGCGGTTGAGCGCGAGAGCGATGGGCTTTTGACCGCCAAATCGCTACGCGATCAAGAAATGCAAAGTTTACTTTCGCAAGCGCGCCCTGACTGGAAACATGAACCGACGCTGCTCCAGGTCCACGATGGTCATGTGTCGGCGTTTACTGGAATTGCGATGCGCGTTCGTCTGCTAGCTGTTTTAGGACCGCAGCGCGCGTATCGTGTCGCAAGCGTGGTGCGTGGCTTTGGCGTTTCCATCACCGGGTTTGAATTGTCTCGTCGCGCGTTCTTTTCGTACAGCGGAAAAGCACTCGCCGGATTTGCTTTGCTCGGTATTCCGGGTTTGCATAGTCCTGCCCCCGCGGCGTTGCCGCCGCAAGGCAATCCCCCCACGGATGACCTTCAACCGGGGGTTCGAGAATTCATTGCCAGTAATTATCTGGGACATGCCGCCGAATACCCGGATCCAAATGAAAGGGTTGACGCGTTGCGCGCGTTCTTGGCTGGAGATACCTTTTTGCAGGCGGGGCAAATAGATGAGGCAGTTGAGCTGCTGGCAGCAGCAGTAGCAAAGAATCCAGAGAGTCGTCATACGCACGCAGGTCTTGGCGCGGCTCTGTGGCAGCGCCATGGCAGAGAGCAGTTACTAGAAGATTTGCGGGCTGCCGCGCAAGAATTTCTAACTGCCGATGAAATCGGTATCCAATTTGGTAGAGTCCATTACACGTATGAAGTTGCAATGACCTTGGGCGCGCTGCAAGATGCTGCCGCGCTCGACCGATACTTTGAGGTCGCGCTCGCCAAGGGCAACCGCGAATACCTGGCTAATCTGCACTATGCGAGAGGGTTGCAGCTACTTGACGACCCTCGAGCGGAAAAGTGGTTTCGAAAAGCGATGGCGGTTGAACCTCAAGGCATCTCGGACGCTTTGGCATACTACGCGGAATGGCTGCTCGACCGCGGGCAAGACGACGCTGTCGTCAAACTTGTCAATGACAAAGTTGATTTGCTCTACGCGCATTTTCTCAAAGGAGTTGCGTTGGAACGTCTTGGCAAAGCAAACCGGGCAAGCCAAGCATATGTCAGGTTCAATGAGATGAGCCGTTCGTTTCCAGCGCCTGCGCGTTATCGCATCAAGGACAGTGTACCTCAAACAGGATTGTTTTTTGAAGGAGATTCCTACTTGACCACAAACGCCGTAGATGAGCCAGAAGCTGGTACGGAAGGACAGGTGACCGTAGCTAAAGAAAAACTGGCGAAGGTAGTAGCAAGCGAAGCGGAAAGCGAATCAATCGGAGCTCAACGTGCTGTTGCTTGGGCTGTGCGTACTCGCGTTTTCAGAGCCTATTCTGTTTCGACTGATTGTGGAGGCTATGGCAGCCCCAATGGGAGATGGGGGGCACGCGAACAATCCGCCAAACGCGCGGTAAAATACAAAGCAATCTGTGATGCACCTGGTCAGTTCAGTCAAGCACGTCTTGCGACTCCTACATCTCGTCAAGTAGCAGATAATGTATGGAAAGGTCAAGTCCCTGATCCTGTAGTACAAGCATGTTTTCATGGAGAAGTTGTACCGTTTGATGGACAGTGCAACGGTACTTGTACTGAGCAGACTGCCAGCGGAGCTTTTGCGAGTGGACCTGCGTGGATATATGCGGCTGATCCAAATGGTTCAGGGGGAACCAAAGCCTGCCTTGATTGCCATCCCAACGTGGCCTGCGACTGTTACAGGGGTGATCCAACTAAGCCCTGCTTTAATGGGGGAATCTACGAAAACTGTTTTTGGAGGATTCTGTAATACGCAATTGCACCCCGTTCGAAGATACGCCCATTTATCGAGATACCAAGTTTGATGAATGGCTAATGCTCGACAATGTTTATACAACTCACCGTACGTGTCTTCATTCTGAGGGGCGGTTCTTGCAACAAAGAATTTCAGCATGCTAGATACGCAAGGTGAGTCAGACCATAAATTCATGCGCTCAAGAGAACTTGTTCTCCAACTCGGTCTGGGAATTATTCTGCTTGCGAGCGCCGGCTGTTCAAGCGGAACGGAACTAAATTCGGTTCAAGTTAACACTCCGCAGATGGCGACAACCTGGCCAACAGAGCAGAGTCCAAATTCGGGTCTGTCCGCAGAACTGAATATACTCTCGAATATCTCAATCACAATACCACCGGGACGCTACGGCGACTATCAGGGATACCACCCTATAGGTTGGTCACCAGATGGAAGAACTCTTGCTTACAGCTGGCGTGACAGCATATGGCTGTTGGAAACAGCAAGTCTGGTCTCAAGGCGCCTGGCTACTGTTGATAACGCGCAATTGGGCGAAGTTTACTATTCGCCTGATGGAAACCAAATTGCCTTTTATGGAAATCAAGCCGTTGATGGTCAAACGTCGCCACAAAATTTCATCTGGAGTAGCCGCATTGATGGAGCCGAACTCAAAAATCTCACGGCCTCGATGAAACTTGGCTTACGTTTGATGTACGTGAACCAATGGCTAGATAGCCAAACAGTTACATTTTATGTCTGGCGTGGGAATGAGGTTCAGACCTTAAACACAGTCAATGTAGTAACTGACGAGATTAAAACATTGATTGGTGTGCAGGAGAATGTACCGAGCCCACAAGCTATTGGGGGAAATTACTATTTTTCTCCTAACCATCAGGTTATTGCAATTCAGACGGGATTTGGTGGACAGATTGCAATTGTTGCGAGAGAACAACCTGATTCGCGCAAATGGATTACAGATGCCCCGTTCCCTCTGCGCCAATCCTTCCAAGCCTGGATGCCAGATAACAATCGTTTCCTCTACACGGAATGGGAAAATGGTGATCCTGATCTCGGACTGCTCAGTTCCGATGTCACACTGCGGCTTTGGGATATTGACACAAATACGTTTACCAAGTTACTCGATGGTGTTGCCGCCGCTGCTCTATCCTTCGATGGAACCCAAATTGCCTTTCTTCAACAAAAGGATTCTCCATGGGTTTATGCCAAAGTCAACGGACTGAATGTGAATCAATCTGCGGGCGTCACCTCATTGGAACTGGGCGTGCTTGACTTGGCGACCAACAAAATAACAATGCTGGGACCTGCCGGGTACAAGCAAGAAGAGAATCCTGACAAGACACTGCGGTATTGGCAGCTTGGTCGTCCCGCATGGTCGCCCGATGGAAGTCTTGTCGCGTACTGGGGCGATGATGGAAACACCTACCTCATATCGCCTGATGGCCGTTGGCGACAACAGCTCACCAACGGCTTGGACATTGTCCAGTTCTTGTGGTCGCCTGACGGGAGCAAACTCGCCTTACGCACCATGGACCAGGCATGGATTATCGAGAATCCAAAAAAGTAAATGCAATCTGAACGAATGGAGTCGAAATGAGCAAACTCAACTATCTCCCCTTTGCCAAACGCGTGTTGTGGAAAAAAGGCGCGTCGCCGCTGTACTTTGTCTTGTTCATTACTAAAAATTGCAACGCGCGCTGCGGACACTGTCTGCTTGGTTCGCACGAGCGGCACACGGGCGAATTGACGATTGACGAAATCGAAAAGGTCAGCGCGTCCATGGACCCGATGATTTTTTTCACGCCCACCGGCGGCGAGCCGTTTTTACGCAAAGACATTCCCGAAATCGTCAAGATGTTTCACAAGAACGCGAAAGCGTTGAACGTCGGCATTCCGACGAATGGCTCGCTCACCAGCCGCGTCGTGGACGGCGCGCGCGAAATTCTGGACGATTGTCCTGATGTGGATTTGCATATTGATATTTCCATTGACGGCGTCGAAGACGACCACGATAAATTTCGCGGCTTTAAAGGATTGTTCGATCGCGCGATTCGCACCTATCGCGAACTCCGCATTCTCGAAAAATACTATCCCAATTTTTCGACCTGCATTCAAATCGCGGTCAGCGCGTACAATCACGACAAGTTGGATGAGATTTACGATTACTTGCGGACGTACGTCGGCGTGAATACGGTATTTACTTTGTTATTGCGCGGCGGGCCCAAAGACCCCGGCGCGAAATACACGCCGCCGATTGACCCCAAGGCGAATCAATTCGACGTGGACAATTATCTCAATTTCCATAAACGACTCGAACATGATAATCGTTCGCGCGAATTGACGGGCTATTACAAATTGCCCTTTGGCGATTTCATCAACGCCAAGCGCATCATCCGTCCGAAACTGAATCACAAAATGACCAAAGAGCGCCGTTATCAAATTCCATGTTACGCCGGTTCGCTCGGCGGCGCGATGTACGCGGACGGTTCGGTGTTGGCGTGCGAATTGCTCGACGAAAAAATTCTCGGCAACGTGCGCGATTACGATTACGATTTCAAAAAAATCTGGCAATCGCAAAAAGCCGACGAAGTGCGAAAATGGATTAGCGACACCAAGTGTTACTGCACCTATGAATGTTTCATGACCATCAACATTTTATTCAATCCGATGATGTATCCCGTCATTCTGCGCGAGTGGGCAGGGCTGAAATGGGCGCAGCTGAAACACAATCTCTCGCCCGACATTATGCAAAAAGCGCCGCGTCCGGTGGAGAGTTATCGCATTGAGCTCTAGCGAACGCCGCTGCGCCTGAATGTCTAGGATAGTTTCCACTTAATTGGCGCGCAGACCATTCGGATTTCTGGAAACCCGCGCAATCTCGCGCCCATATACGAATTAGAAATCCGCTCCAGTAAGACATTCTCTGCCGTCGCCACCAAGAGCATGGACGAAATAAACTTGATGAATCGAGGGAAATACAATGAACGAATGGAACTTGAGAAATCGTAAAGTCATTGATGAATTCCGCGCGAACAACGGCAAGATTGCTTGGTTCGGTTCGCTCTTGCTTTTGCACACGCAAGGCGCCAAGAGCGGCAAAGAACACGTCAACCCGGTAGTTTATATACCGGACGGCGAACGCTGGCTCATCATCGCCTCCAAAGGCGGCGCGCCGACCAATCCCGATTGGTATTACAACATTCAAGCCAATCCGCGCGTCACGGTAGAGATCGGCGCGGAGACGCTTCAGGCGCAAGCAAGCATCCTTTCCGAACCGGAGCGAACGCGCGTCTATGATAAAATCGCGCACGCAATGCCAAGTTTCGCGGAATATCGCGACCGCACCACGCGGACGATTCCGGTCGTCGCGCTGACGCCGATAAAATAATATCCTTTCGACGAAAATAAATGGTCGCGGAGAAATTCCGCGACCATTTTGATTTTTTTATCATTTGCGACAAACGCGCGCGGCGGAATGATAAAAAGCGGCTCGGCTCTTTTTCCTTGTCTATCCATTTTCAGTTATACTGTCTCGCGCACATGTATCGCAACAAAAAAATCTCCCTCGTCATGCCCTGTCTCAATGAAGAAAAAGGGCTGCCCCAAATCGCGCGCGACCTTCCCGCGTGGATTGATCAAGTTATCGTGGTGGACAATAACTCTACCGACAACACCGCCGCCGTCGCGCGTTCCTTTGGCTGGACCGTGATTCCCGAAACGCGGCGCGGGTACGGGCGCGCGTACAAAACGGGTCTCGCCAATGCGACGAGCGACATTATCGTCACGATGGACGGCGACGGCACCTATCCGCGCAATTTCATCCCCATTCTGCTCGACGTGATGCTCGAAGAAGAAATTGATTTTATCTCGTGCGATCGCACCGGACACAAGGATCGCCCAAGCAGTTTTCTACGCATCTTGGGCAATGATATTCTCAATCTATTCATCTGGTTGATTTATTGGTTCCGCATTCACGATTCCCAATCGGGCATGTGGGTGTTCAAACGCGAACTGCTCGCGCGGATGAATCTCACGAGCGACACAATGGCATTCTCGGAAGAAATCAAACTCGAAGCGTTTACGCTGCCCGGCTTACATGCGCGCGAACTTGTGATTTATTACAAAGAGCGTCACGGCGAAAGCAAACTCAATATCTGGCGCGATGGTTTCGCCAATCTCATGTTCCTATTCAAAAAACGTTTTGGGATGCTCGACAAAGCGGAACCATTGATCGCAAACGATTGGCGCTTGGAAGCCAGAGATTTAGAAATCGAAAATCAAAAATCATAAATCAACGCGCCATTCGCCAGACGCTAATGGACCTCCATTCCCTTCCCCGCTTTCCCCTCGCGACGCTGCCAACACCGTTGGACGAGCTGCCGCGCTTGTCGCAAACATTGGGCGCGCGCGTTCTGATGAAACGTGATGATTTAACCGGCTTTGCTTTGGGCGGCAACAAAGCCCGCAAGTTAGAATTTCTTATCGCCGACGCATTGACGCAAAATGCCGATATCGTGGTGACGGGCGGCGGCGTCCAATCAAATCACATTCGCATGACCGCGGCAGCCGCGCGCAAAGCGGGTCTCGGCGCGGTAGGCGTCTTTTTTTCCTCGCCGGACGGCGAAATAAACGGCAATTTATTATTGGATAAAATTCTCGGCGCGCGCTTGATTTACGCGCACGCGGATAAAAACGAAACCGAACGCGCGATTGAACAAGCGTGCGACGATTTGCGCGCGCAAGGACGCCGACCCTATTTGATTCCCGTCGGCGGCTCGACTGCACGCGGCTGCGTAGCGTACATGCTCGCGGTTCAGGAATTGCAAACACAGCTGCGCGCGCAAAATATCCAGCCCGACGCGATTGTGGTTACGACAGGTTCATGCGGCACGCACGCCGGCATTCTGGCGGGCGCGCGCTTTTTTGGCATGTCTACGCCCGTGCATGGCATCACTGTCAGCCGCCCGGCAGACGAATGCCGCGCCCGCATCGCGCGTCTGCTCGACGAGACCGCGCAATTCATCGAACACGCGCTGCCATGCGCCGACGCGGACATTATCGTGCATGACGCGTACATTGGCGAAGCGTACGCGAAAATCACGCCCCAAGCGCGCAGCGCTATTTATGAAACCGCGCAGCTCGAAGGCATTTTTCTCGACCCCGTATACACCGCGAAAACAATGGCGGGGCTGTTTGACTTGATCCAGCGCGGAACGCTGCGCCGAAACGCGACGATTGTATTTTGGCATACGGGCGGCGCGCCGGGTTTATTTGGCTATCCGCGCGATGTTCTGGGCAAATAAAAAGCGAGACGAAATGAATCGTCTCGCTTTTTTTTATTCAAACGTCTGCGGCGCCGCGGCAGGCGCATGTGGCGTTAGCGTTTCGACTGCGCGGCTAGCATCGGCGCGCCGCCGGCGTTGGCGCCAATTCACGAACGCTCTACGAATCGGCGGCGCGCGCGTCCCGAGCAACAACGCTAGCGCCGCGGCGTAAATTAGCGGCTCCCATTTTTCCGCCGCTTTGGCTTGCCAGAAAAAATGCAGTATCACCAAGAGACCGGCGGGATAAATCAGCCAATGCAGACGCGTCCAATTACGCTTGAGCCGCTTCATCCAACCGCGCGTCGAAGTGAGCGCCAACGCGATGAGAATCAAGAGCGCGGCGAATCCTACCAAAATATAAGGTTTGGTCTGAATACCGTCGGCGAGAATAAACCGCAAATCGAACGCATAGTCCAACGCGACAAAATTGAGAAAATGCAGCGCGGCGTACAAGAACGCATACAGCCCCAACGCGCGTCGCACGGTCAAACCCGCGCGCAAGCCCAACACGATATACAACGGCGTCGCGGACAAACAGAACAACAGCAAAAGCATCGCCGTTCTGCCCGTGACATTATTGATTGTCGTCACGGGGTCAACCCCCAGCGCATTGTCAAAGGCGCGCCAGCTCAACCACACCAGCGGCAACCACGCGCCAATGTGTACGATCACACGCAGCCAATTTTCGCGCAGCCAATTCCGCGCTGACTTTTGCTTTGACAGTAAACTTGGCATTGTTGTAAAAAAGGGATTGGACGAGATTCAATAATTCGCGCGCAAATCCAAACCGTCGTACAAATTCGCCACCTGCTGGTCGTACCCGTTAAACAATAAAGAGGGACGACGTCCGATTTGTCCGATACGCCGTTCCGTCGCTTGCGACCAACGCGGATGGTCCACGCTCGGATTCACGTTCGCGTAAAAACCGTATTCGTCCGACGCGGCATCCGTCCACGCCGACACCGGCATCTGGTCGGTCAATTCGATTTTCACAATCGCCTTGATGCTCTTGAATCCATATTTCCACGGCACGACCAAACGAATTGGCGCGCCTTGTTGATTCGTCAGCGGTTTGCCGTACATCCCTGTCGCCAAAATCGTCAAATCATTTAACGCCTCGTCCACGCGCAATCCTTCGACATAGGGCCAGGACAGAATCGGATAATTTTGATTCGGCATCTGCTCTTTGCGAAATACGCTAGTGAATTTGACGAATTTCGCTTCCGGCTTTGGTTCGACCATTTTCAACAATTCACCCAAATGAAAGCCGACCCAAGGGATAACTTCGGACCACGCTTCGACACAGCGTAAACGATAAACGTACTCGGTCTGTTTGAACAAGCTGTACAATTCGGCGAGCGAAAACGCGCGCGGCTGTTTGACCAGACCTGTCACCTGCACCGACCAAGGGGATGTAGTAAAATTTTGCGCGAGCTGCGCGGGCCCCTCTTTGTCGGTGGAAAATTCGTAATAGTTGTTATAATTTGTGATTTGGTCGAACGTATTCAACGCGTCGCCGCGCTCATCGGTGTTGACGCTGGCGTATGGATTAGCGTGCGCCAACGCCGCGGGCAAATTCGCGATATCCGCCGTCGCGCTCGGCGCGGTGGTGGGCAGCGCGGGCGACATTCCACCGGGCGCGCACGCCGCGAGGAGAACAGCGCCCGCCGCGGCGGGAAGCGCTTGCACCAAAAACTGACGACGATTCATCGTAAAGATCATTCCATCAATTTGTCGCGCGTTCGATTTGACCATTTTTTTACTCCTATTCATTGGCGGCATTTTTTGCGTCAACTGTAATATAGTGTCGCTGCGGCAAACGATGTTACGCGCGCCGCCGCGTTCGCTTTGACCCGCGCGCTAGAGCAAATTTCGATTTGATGAAAAGGACAGATCTTTCAGGTTTCCGGAAACCCGAAAGATCTCGGATTCGAGACCAAACAGGAATTCGCGCTAATATATATTTTTGGCTCGGGTTTTGGATTACGGCAGAGCGATTTTGATTTTACATGACGCAGATTAAACCAGAGTTAATCCGCATCGCCGCGCGCCAAGTGCGCGTGTGGCAGGGCGGCGCGGGGCCAAATCTTATTTTGTTGCATGGCGGTTTAGGCGACGCGCAATGGCATTGGCATCCCGTGTGGGACGCGCTCGCCGCAACATTTCGCGTCGTCGCGCCCGATTTGCCGCGCTTTGGCGGCACAGTGGAACTGCCCGAACTGTCGTGGATCGAATTGGTTGAGTGGCTCGCGCGCGTGCAAACATTGATTGGCATGTCCGACGCGGCGCTCGTCGGCAATTCGTTCGGCGGCGCGCTGGCGCGTTTTTATGCCGCCGCGGAACCTGCGCGCGTGACGCGCTTGATTTTGGCGGACGGCGGGCACGCGACGCGTTTGCCAAAATTCGCGCGTGCGCTGGCGCGCAAATCATTTACCGAACCGTTCTGGGAATTGCTGCGCCGCCAAACCTTTTCAGAACATAGCATTCGCCGCGCCTTTGCCGAACCCGCGCGCGTGACACCCGAAATGATCCGCGCGGGCCAAGACGCATCGCGCGGTTTTATCGCGCTGCTGCGCCAAGTCGCGGCAGGCGAATTGCCCGCGCGGACCATTCCGCCGCAGCCGACGTTATTAGTTTGGGGCGAACGCGATCATTTATCGCCCGTCGCGCGCGCGCGCGAACTCGCCGCCGAAATTCCGCACGCGCAGTTGGCGCTGATTAAAAACGCGGGACACATGCCGCAGTTGGAAGATCCGCTTTCATTCGTCCACATCGTGCGCGAATTTTTCAAACCATAAAAAAAATCGGTGGCACACTGCCGCCGATTTGGATCAATTTCGATAGACGCCGCGCCGCGCGTTCAGACGGCCAAGCTGACAGCGCGTTCATGATGTACAAATTCGCGCGCGTCGGTTTGATATTGTCCCAACAAATCATCAAACTCTTGGACCGATTCGGCGGTGAGCAGCGGCACGCGCAAATGCGCCGCGCCGTACAAACCCGCGATATAGCGCGCCGCGTGTTTGCGAAATAGAATTAATCCGCCGCGCTGCCCGTAAAACTCCAAATTCAACGCGAGATGCTGTCGCAATAACGCGACGCGTTCCGACAGTGGAACTTGGTCGCGGTCGCGCCCCGAAAAAATCCAGGGATTGCCAATCGCGCCGCGTCCAATCATCACCGCATCGCAGCCCGTATAATTTTTCATACGCGCGATGTCCGCGACCATTTTCACATCTCCATTGCCCACCACCGGAATTTTTACTGTCTGTTTGATTTCCGCCAACGCGTCCCAATCCGCGCTGCCGTGATACGCCTGCGCTTTGGTGCGCGCGTGAACGGCAATCAGACTCGCGCCATTGTCCTCTAGAATTTTCGCGACCGTCAAATAATTGCGCGACGCGTCATCCCAGCCCAAACGAATTTTGCCCGTCACCGGCACGCGCAGCTCGCGCGACACGCGCGCAAAATAATTCGCGATGCGCTCGGGAAAGCGCAGCATCCCCGACCCAGCGCCGCGTTCGGCAATATCTTTGACATAGCAGCCCATATTAAGGTCTACAATATCAGGTTCGAGCGCTTCCACTCGTTTCGCCGCGTCCACCAAACGATCAGGGTCATGTCCGTAAATCTGAATCGTCATCGGCTTTTCGGTCGCGTCGAATTTCAATTTTTGCGCGATGCTGTCGCCCCAGCGTTTTTGCAAAATGCCATCCGCGTTGGTGAATTCGGTGTATGACATGGCAGAACCGAGTTCGTAACAAATCAAACGATACGGCAAATCGGAATAACCGTCCATCGGCGCGAGAATCGCGTCGCCATACACCGGCACATCGCGCACGAAAAAGGTCGCGCGCGTCGGACGCGTTTTGCGCGGTTCAAATTGCATCGTGGAAATATTCGAATACGTCAACATAACAAATGAATTATACGCAGCGCGTCAAAAAAACAGAAACCCGTCTCGCGCGAGACGGGTCATTGATTTTTCAACGTGAACGAAACAATCTATCCTTCGGGCGTTGGCTCAACTGTGCCAGGCGTTTGTTCCAGTTCCGGGATTTCAGTTGGCGCATCCGTCGGCGTTTCGGTCGCGGTCTCTTCGGGCGTGACTGGCACGATTTCGGGTGTCGCCATTCGCGTTGGCGTGACAATCGGAAGCGTTTCGATAGGTCCGTCCAGTTCGATAAATCGCGCCGCAACCCAACCTTCGATAAGGTTCTCGTCGCGCTCGAACTGAATCGCGAACCAACCGGGCGTTTCACTCTGTCCGACAAGCTGCACCACGTCAGACTGTTTCAACACCGCGACAACAGGAAATTGCATTCCGGGCCCGCTGCGCACGCGCAATCGCAGCGCCATCACCGTGCCATTAATATTCGACGCCTCCAAGCCGCGCGGCATGGACGTATCTTGCGTCGCAGAGACGGGTGTCGAGCCAAATGCAGTCGCTGGCGCAGTGGCAAGCTCGGGCGCAGCGCCACTCGCGCCTGCAGCGGCAACATCTGTCGGCGCCGCTAATATTGTCGGCGGCGCTTGAACTGACGCTTGAGTTGGCAACGCTTGAGCCGCGCGCGCAGTTGGCGAAGACGACGCTGCTTTGCGAACTTGACTCGGCGCTTGAGTGGATTGTGGCAGCGCAGGCGAATTGGCATTAGTCGGCGCGACAGGCGTTTGCGGTATCGCCTCGCTCGCTGCGACGGGCGCTTGCACCGTAACCATGATGGGCGTTGGCGCGGTATTGGAAGTGGCGGCATCGTTTTGCGCGGGCATCGGCGCGGGCGGCTGCGTTGGCGGAACCGCGGTGGGCGCGAGCGCAATCATTACAGTCGGCGCGATTGGCGCGGCTTGCGGCATCATGGCTATATTCCCGGCTGACGGTTGACGCAACAACGTTCCAACTAATAAAAGCGCAAACGCGGCGGTTGCGCCAACGGCGACGCCGCGCAAACTCCAAAGCATCCACCTTGGCGCGCTGCGCGCGGGCGCGCGTTGCGGCACCGGCAAAGTGAATTGACGCGGCAGCGTAGGCGCGGGCGTTTGCTTGAGCAAGTTCATTGTCCAACGCAAAGATTCCAGCGAGGCGCTTTCGCGTTCGCTGGTTTGCAAATGAGCTTCGACCATCGCGCGCTCTTGCGGTGAAAGCGTGCCATCTAAATAATCGGACAGCCGTTCCTCCACCCATGCGTCCATGTCATAAATTTGATTCTTGGGCTTGAACATTTTCCATCTCAAGAACTTGGTTCTCTGATTTTCTATTCTTTAGACGATACGCGTCGGGCAAAAGTTCCTTTTGCTGCATGAGGAAATCGCGCATCTGCGCGCGCGCGCGGGAAAGACGCGATTTAACCGTGCCGACGTTGGTATTGGTAGCCGTCGCGATTTCTTCATAGGCGAAACCGTCCACATCGGACAAGACCAGCGTGACGCGTTGGTCATACGGCAGCGCCTGCAAACCTTGTTGAATCCAACGCGCGAGTTCTTGCCGTTCGGCGAAATCGTGAGGCGATTCTTCGCGGGCTTCGCCCAAACCAGGCGCGGGATTGTCGGGGTCCACCAACAACGCGTCCAACGACGCGGTGGGCTTGCGCTGTTTGGCGCGCAACTGGTCGTAACACGCGTTCGTCACGATACGCAATAACCACGCTTTGAATGAACCACCGCGAAAGGATTTGATATTTTTGTACGCGCTGATAAAGGCATCTTGCGTGGCATCGGACGCGGCGTCGCCATCGCCCAGCACGCGATAGGCGGTGTGATAAACGAGCGATTGATACGCGCGTACCAGTTGATTAAAAGACGGCACATCACCGCGTTGTGCCGCCGCAATCATTGCCTGTTCATTCATACCGTGCAAATCGGAAATTCGGAGCGCAAACGCGGAATGCGAACTTGGAATGGCGCGCGCAAAGCGCCGACCATTCCAAAGTTTTTAGGATGCGCGCTAGAGTTGACATTTGTTTTTTTCGCGTCTATAGTAGACGCGTCAACGCCGAAGTGGCGGAACTGGCAGACGCGCACGACTCAAAATCGTGTGAGGTGCACCCTCTTGGGGGTTCGACTCCCCCCTTCGGCATAGAACGATTATAGTAGCAAGGTCGCGTAGCGCAAAACATCGCGTTCACAAGACCAAACATCATCTCACGGATGATGCGGCATGCCGACGTTATCCCACAACGTTGGCTGCAGACGCCGTGCGTCATTCTGCCCATTCTCGGGGGCGAATCGAAAGAATGACGCGGAAACGTTTTAGCGCGTTCGTATTCCCACACGAGCGCGTTCAAGCGGCAAGATTGTTGGACTCTAATTTCCGGCCCTTGATTGTCAGTTGGTTGCTCGCGTTGGGCGCGGGTATCGGTGTGGGTTTGTTTCTCGCCTGGTACATTTTTCCCGTGAGTTATAGTAACGCGCAGCCGTATGATTTAACCGCTCCGGACAAGGACGATTATATCAAAATGATCGCCGCGTCGTACGCGCTCGACAATAATTACGCGCTCGCCGCGCAACGGCTTTATTATTTGCAACTGCCGGACGCTGCCGCGCGCTTGACCGCGCTCGCGCGCATGGAAACAAATCCGCTCACGCAGCAAGCGCTGGTCAAACTACGGTTGGGAATGGATGCGCCATCCGCTGCGCTGAAACGCGCCACGTCCACGCCGCGCCCCACGCGCAATTTGACGCCACTACCGCGCATAACCGTCATTGTCCTCGAACCGACCGCCGTCTTGCCGACAGCCGTCCCGCCAACCGCTTTGCCCACACCCATTCCACCAACCTCCGAGCCAAACCCGAACGCGCCGCGCTTTGAGTTAATTGACCGGCGCGCGCTAAATTGCGTCAGCGTCGGCGGCGACGCGAGTATTCAGGTCGAGGTGCGCGACGCCAATGGGCGCGGCTTGCCCGGCATTCTCGTCGAAATCAATTCCGCGCGCGGTAATGAGCAATTTTATACAGGTTTAAAGCCCGAGCGCGGCGCCGGTTTTGGCGATGTCGCCGTTTTACCCGGAACTTACGCCGTGCATTTGATTGAAAACGCCAATAGCGACATTTTTGGGGATTTGCGCATAGACGCTAATGTTGTAGAATGTGACAGCGACTTGACAGCGATACAGGGCTGGCGACTGGTTTTTCAACAGACGCCGTGACCGATTTACGCCGAGGCGTTCGCCTAATCAGGTTCGAGGAGGTCTCCACTCAATGGCGAGAGGCGAATTTTATATTTTGAGAATTCGTCACGGAGACGCCTTAAGGAAATGACAAGCACGTGATACCGCAACCGTTAGACCAAGTTCCGTTGTTTGCGCGCCTATCTGAGGACGAACGCGAACTACTTAGCAGCCGACTTAGACATCAAGAATACAATACAAACACCCTTATCTTTGCAGCCAGCAAACCCGCTGAATTCATGGCGGTCATTATTCAGGGTTGGATTAAACTGGAGAGTGATACGCCGCAAGGTCCTATTGCGCTGGCGAATCTCGGCGCAGGCAGTTTGCTCGGCGAAGTAGACTTGCTGCTCAATCGCCCCTTTTCCACCTCTGCGCGCGCGGCAACCACTTGCAGTTTGTTGGTCTTGACGCGTAATGATTTGCACGATCTTTTTTTGCAATACCCCTCCATCGGTTTAAAATTTAGCGCCGCGCTCGGCACACGCGTCGCCTATCTTGGCGATTATCTCGTTACGCAGCGGCTCTCGACCAATCCCATGCTCAGCGCGCTAACCGATTCCGAAGCGCACGCGCTCGCGAATCGTTTGCAATTTCGCGCGTACGAGCGCGGCGATACGTTGTTTGAGGGCGGCGAGACGACTGAAGCCGCGTATCTCATTGAATCCGGAATCGTGCGCGTTATTACCGGCGCGCGCGATGGCGAACATTATCAGGAACTGCAAGAAGGCGAGCTTATCGGGCAGACTGCGTTAATTACAGGCAAGCCACAATCCGCCACCGCGTTTGCCGTAACCGATGTGACGGCATGGCTCTTGGCGCGCAACGATTATCTTTATTTAATCTCCGAACAACCAACCTTGAAACTCGCGTTCGCGCGCGCGTTAGCGGAACCACTGAGCGTAAGCGAACAAGGTCAAGCCGTTGAACGCTTGCAAGCATTGCCGCTGTTTACCGATGCGGACCGCAGCGCGCTGCAAGCGATCGCGGAACGGCTCGTGATGCGACATTATCCCGCCGGCGAATTGATTTACGCCGAGGGCTCGCCGGGCGACGCGATGTACTTGTGCGAAACCGGCCGCGTCAAGCTCGTGTCCGATGCCGCGACTGAAACAGAATTACGCGACCGTATTCTGCCGGGACAATCATTCGGCGAAATGGCGCTGCTGACCGGACGCACTCGCGCCGAAGCAGCCAAAGCGATTGACGACAGCACGCTGTGGGTGTTGTACAAATCCGAATACGATGACCTTATCGTTCAGCATCCGGCGTTATCACTCGCATTGTCGCGCGCCCTGAGCTCCAAACTCGGCAATGCAGAAGGCGATGTTGTGGAACGACATTTGCGACAACTAAATCTTTTCGCGGGTCTCGCGCAAGCTGAATTGCGTCAGGTGGCGCAATATGTGCAGCCCCTGCGCTTTCGCGCCGGGGAAACAATTTGTTTCGCCGGACAGCCCGCGCAATTTGTGTATATCATCGAAGGCGGCGAAGCGCGCGAGATTGCCCAAGGTCCAAATGGACAGACGATTGTCCTCGATTTGCTTGGGCCGCAAGAATCGTTTGGCGAACAAGCCGTTGTCCAAAACGGCGCCTACGCAATGACGGTGCAAGCGGTTGGCGATATCGAATTGTGGGCAATCACCAAAGGCGATTTTGACCGTATGCTGGCGCGTTATCCCGCGCTGGCGTTGAGCGTCACGCGCCGCATGGCGGAAGAATTGGAACGCGCGCGCACGCGTTCGCCGCGCGTAACGAGCGCGCCGCCAATGCGCGCGCCCGCGCCGCAGCCCTATGCGCAGCCCCAACCTGCGCGCGCGTATGCGCCCGCGCAAAATGTCGGCAATGGCGGTCATGGCAATAACGGCGGCGCCAGTCACACAGCGCGTCCACCCCAAGCGCCCTATGCGCCGCAAACCGCGCGCGCCCAAGTCGCGCCTCTGCCAGGCAACCATGTTGGCGTACGCTCTGCGCCCGCCAAACCGTGGGAACGCGCCGGCAACGTCATGCGCCCAATGCCCGCCGCGACCGCGCGCCCAGTGCGGCGCGTCGTCGGCGCCGCGCATATGGGTATGGCGGTCAAAAATGGTCGTCCGGGCCTCGTCACCTGGTTTACGCGCCAAAGTCCCGGCAATAAAATCGCGACTATTCTCGTCTGTCTGTTTGCGCTGTGGATTGTGGTGATGCTGCCGTTATGGATGGTTTACGCCGTCTTGACCTCTGATTTTAGCAACGGCAATAACAATAACTCGAACGATAGTTTGCCATCTGTATTGGGCGGATTTCGTCCCGACATATTCAATCAAAAAATCGCGGCAAAAATAAATACCCCAACGCCCACGCCACTCCCGCCAACAGAAATTCCACCGACACCTGTGCCGACCAAAAAACCGGTCGTACGCGTCGCACCCAAAGTAGAGCCGACTCCTGAAATCGCAGCTCAAGCTCAAGATACGGTGGCAATCGCTGCCGGACCGCCCGCGCCGCCCCTCCCGCCGCGCACATGGGATTCGCGTCTAGGTCCCGGCGGTTTGCCTCTCTTGCAAGATGTTAGCGTAACGGAAGCCGCTGTGCCTTCGGGTCAGCAATATTGGCGTCTGGTGGATATGGTCTTTCAAGACGCCGGAGTTGAATCAGGCAACGACCACACCATCTATATCAAATTGCTTGATGAAAATGGCGCGCGCGTCAATGATAAAGTCGTCGAAATTTCATGGGACGAAAGCGGCGCGGTTGAAATTCAACGTCTCTCGCTCGCCGACCAAAAACCGAAAGGCGATTACTGCAACTGTAATTACAACTGGCCCATGTATGGCGCTAGTTATCGCGCGCGCGTAGATGATGCCCTTCCCAGCGATGTGGCACGCGGGATGATTATGCCCATGAAACGCCATGTCAATTATCGTTTGACCTTTCAACGAGTTACCATGCCCTAAACCAAGCGCCGTGATTTGCGTCACGGCGCTTGCTCTTTTTTTCTTGTGGTAATGAATCAGCCCGCTAATTTGGCGGTCTGATTTTTACAATCGCAAAACGTCACGGACAGGTCTCGGGCAAATCCGAACGGCATGTTTGGTGAGCGCTTTGTTTCAGCGCCCATCCAACCGCACTTGTTCCCCTTTCCTCGCCGTAGGACCACGATGTCCCGCGTTGACGCTCAATGTCGAGTCGGCAATTCACTCGTCCCTAGAACGCTTTTGCGATAAGGCGGAGTCAGCATATGCTTGCCAAAGCAGCGCGACGCTCCGCCTTTTTATTTTCATTTGACCGCGTTTCTCGCTATAATGTTTCGACGACATTATGTTTGAACTTGTCTTTCTCGGGACCTCGGCGTCCGCGCCAAGCGCGGAACGCAATCTCACTTCGACGCTGTTAATTCATGAAGGCACACGCTTTATGCTCGATTGCGCCGAAGGCACCCAGCGGCAGATTCTGCGCAGCGGCGTCGGGTTCAAAGACCTGCGCCGCATCTTTTTGACGCACGGACACCTCGATCACATTCTCGGCATCGGCGGACTCGCCTCGACGCTGGGACAATGGGATGTGTCAAGTATTTCGAAACTCGAAATATTCGGCGGACGGTGGGCGTTGGACCGCGTGCGCGATTTGATGAAGGTCGTCATGCGCGGCAAAGAGGTGGAAATCGAAATCGCCTTTGTCGAAATCAAGCCCGGCACGCTCGTGCGCGAAAAGAATCTGACCGTAAGCGCGTTCAATGTTTTGCATCGCGGCACGGGCAATTTTGGTTTTGTGTTCGAGGAACAAGCCAAGCGTCCGTTCTTGGTCGAACGCGCGCAAGCGTTAGGCGTGCCGATTGGTCCCGAACGCAAACGCCTCGTAGCGGGCGAAAGCATCACGCTCGCCGACGGACGCGTGATTCAGCCCGAAGATGTTTTGGGCGAACTCGTGCCAGGCACAAAATTCGTCCACGTGGGCGATTTAGCGCGCATTGACGAAGTGATCGAGCCGGCGCGCGACGCGGACGGTTTGGTTATGGAAGCCACATATCTCGCCGCCGACCGCGACATTGCGCGCAAACACGGACACATCACCGCCGCCGAAGCGGCGCAATGCGCGCGCGAAGCGAATGTGAAACAATTATTCCTCACGCATATTTCGCGGCGCTATAGCGGCAGCGTTGTCTACGCCGAAGCGCGCGCGATTTTTCCCAACACCATCGTGTGCAACGACCTCGACCGATATACCGTGAAACGTGAAAAGTAGGGCGCTTGGGTGTCATATCTCGCTCCGCTCGATATGACACCTCCTGTTTCACTTGCGCTCACACAAAGTCGCAAAGAACTGTCCGCGTTTATCCGCGTTTATCCGCGTCCAAAAATTCTTTCAACTGCGCCAACGCCTCTGGCATATTTTTTCTCCCGAACCCAATGCGAAAATGATTCTCCAAATGCATCGGCTGCGCGTCGTCGTCAAACAATCGCCCCGGCAATAACAAAACGCCCTGCCGCGTCACGAGCGCGTGACAGAAATCAGACGCGTCGCCCTGCCGCAGTTTTGGAAACGCGATGGACCCCGCCTGCGGACGGACCCACGCGAATCGCTCCGCCTGTTCCGCGAAAAATTCATCCATCAGACGTAAATTGCGCTCGATAATATCGAGATTGCGCCGCGCCAGTTTGGCGCGATGCCGCAGCGCGAGTTCCGCCAAAAATTCACTCGGCGCGCTGTTGCAAATCGTCGTGTAATCTTTTAACGCCGCCATGCGTTCGTAAATTTGCGCGTTGCGCGTCGCAATCCAGCCGATGCGCAAGCCGGGCAAACCGTAGGTTTTCGACAGGACGCCGAGCGATACCGCGCGATCACTCACATCGCACGCCGGCGGTAAACGCATTGCCGCGTTATATTCGGACTCACGATACACTTCATCCGAAAACAAAATGAGATTGTGCGCGCGGGCGATTTCGTTCACGCGTAAATAATCTGCGCGCGACATCAGATAGCCCGTCGGATTGTGCGGCGTGTTGACGACAACGACGCGGGTGTTGGATTTTAGCAACGCGCGCAATTCGTCCACGTCCAACGCCCACTGGTTTTCCGCGCGCGCGCGCCATTGCGACACCTCACATCCGATGCTGCGCGCGACCTCTGCAAGCGATTGATAACAGGGCGCGTGGACAATCAGATGATCGCCCGCTTGCAGCGCCGCGTGCATGAATAGAAATATCGCTTCTTCCGCGCCCGTGTGAACGAGAATGTGTTCGGGCTGCGCTGTTTCATACACGCGCGCGATTTCCGCGCGCAATGTCGGCGCGCCGAGCGATTCGGTGTACCCGAGCCAATGCTGTTCAAAGCGTTCGCGCGCGTCGGGTTCGAGTTCCAGCAAATCGTGAATCGTCACGGATTCGCAATCGGACGAACAGAGCGTGTATTGGACGTTGAATTCGTATTGGGCGAAATAGCGTTCGAGTTTGAAGGGGGAAAGGTTCATCGGCTTGCAGTCCTTTTATTCGTGATTTTGAGTTGATGTGCGTTTGCGGCGCGGTTGATTTTAGCAAACGCGACGGATTTTTCAATCCCCCCTTGCGCAAAATTTCGATTACGCTATAATCCCGACGGTCAGCGCGGCGGAGAAATCCCCCTACACCGCCAATTTGTAAAGCAGAATCAAAAATCCTGCACGAGTGAAACGACGCAGCCGCTCGTATTTTTTTTCGCCGCGTCATTTTGCATAGTACAACTTGTTGTATCCCTCGTATCGCGCACGTTGAGTTAGGTTCGATGCGTTACCCAACATCCCATTCCTTCATCGGAGGTCTCCATGCATCTCTCTCATGCTTCGCGACAGGGCTCGAACTGGAAACGGTTTTATGCTTTACTCGTTTGCGCCGTCATTAGTTCATTGCTCCTGGAACTCGTTCTGCCTGCGGTTGGCTCTTTTACCGTCATCCACGCAGAAACTCTCCGCTCACCTGTTTCACCGGCGCGCGCTCCGCACAGCGACAATATTTCTTTATCGTTTAGCGAATCTCTGCAACCCGGCGCGTTGAAGGTCGCGCCACAGTCCGTCATCTCTCGACGGCTCGCCCAAAGAATTCCGGCGTCACTTGGCGCCGAGAATGTCTTGGTTCGTGGCGGCGCGGGGAGCAGCAGTAATCCTGCCAGTCCCGCCTTTGACTTGACGCTCAAGCCCAGACCCCTTGGTCAGGAACACTCCCAAAAAGGTGACTGCGGCATGAACACGCCCGGCGCCACTGACAACCGCGCCCGTTCGATCAATACTCGCACCGGCGGCGAAAGTCACACCGTCACCGATTTGTCTTTTCCCGGCGCGTGCGGGCAACTCGGCTTTATGCGTTCGTATTCTTCACTCGCCACGGACCAGGATATTATTTATACCGCACGCTTTCTGAACGGCACAGACTCCCCCCCACACCGACCCAAGCCGTGCCGAGCGAGTATCGCACGACGATTGAGTACACTTACGACTCGCTCTATCGCCTTACCACCGCAAACTACACAGGCGCATATACATCCAGGTTCACGTATTCGTATGATGCGGTGGGAAATCGGCTGACGCAAACGATTGATGGCATCACAACAAATTATTTGTACGATAATGCAAATCGGTTGACCAGCGTCAACGGACAAACCTACACATGGGACAACAACGGAAATTTGTTGAACGATGGTGTCAACACCTACGTGTATGACCAGGCGAACCGTTTGGTGTCAATCACCAGCAATCAGTCATCAGTGATCAGTTTTGCGTATAACGGGCTGGGGGATAGACTGCGACAGACGGTTGATGGCGTAACAACAAACTACGCGTTGGATTTGAACTCGGGCTTGACCCAAGTTCTTGCGGACGGAACGAACAGTTATCTCTACGGTGTTGGCAGAGTCGCGCAATACGACAATGCGATGCAGTATTTCGGCGCGGATGGACTTGGGAGTGTGCGCCAGATTTACAATGCGGCGGGGCAACTCACCTCCATGACGTTCGGCAATGGTCTGCAAACGACCTATGGTTACGATGCGCAGAACTTGCGTTTGATGACGCTGCAAACCAGCGGCTCGAATCAAGACCTGTCTTACACCTATGATAATGTTGGGAACGTCAAGACCATCACCGACAATTTGTTGTCCCAAATCTCTCAATTCAATTACGACGACTTGAATCGCTTGAAGGACGCGAGCATTGCGGGCGTGTATGCGCAAGCGTGGAGTTACAACCCAATTGGGAATATCCTGACTTTTACCGATGGCGGGAACGTCAAGAATTACTCGTATAACGATACCGCGCACAAACATGCCGTTACGCAAGCAGGCGCGAATTATTTTTGCTACGACCAGAACGGCAATATGACGCGGCGCAATGCCACAAGTTCCAGTTGCACCAATGGCGATACACTGAGTTATGATGTGGAGAATTGGTTGACCAGCATCACCGTGGGCGCAACGACGACAAACTATTTTTATAACGGCGATGGCGCAAGAGTGAAAAAGACGGCGAACGGCGTGACCACGTACTATGTTGGCACTCTGTACGAATACACGACGTGGAATGGCGGCAGCAGCGTGAGCAAATACTACTATTTCGGCGGACAACGCGTTGCAGTGAAACAAGACATCAACATTTCCTACATTCACGGCGACCACTTGGGCAGCACGAGCAAGACGACAGGGGCAAGCAGCAGCACACAAACGTATTATCCGTATGGCGCAATTAAAACATCCAGCGGCACACCGCCAACGGACTATGACTATACAGGACAGAAACGCGACGCGAGCGCGAATCTGATGTATTACGGCGCGCGCTATTACGACCCCGCGCTGGCGCGTTTCATTCAACCCGATACGATTGTGCCGAACCCACTCGACCCGCAATCGTTGAATCGCTACGCCTACGTGCGGAATAATCCGGTGAACCGGATTGACCCGACAGGACATGAAGACTGCGCACCAGAGGATAACTGGTGCTGGGAGAACCGCTGGTATGAGGCACATGGCTACTGCTGGTCGGATGCCAAGCAGGATTGGACAAAGCAGTGTCAACCGGAGTTTCAGGATGAGGATATTTTGAAGGAGGTGTTGGGGGAAGAGGGTGGTCTTGCAATTGTTGCTCGGGCCAATCCGCTAAGGCTAATACCGCTTTTGTTAGCAGCCGCAATGGACACAGCATGGGACAATAGACCAAATACCCTCACGCTCGGAATCAGTTTAAACGCAAGCGGTTTTATCAATTCCGGGTCTATCTTCCTGCAATATGTCTTTGATTTCAAGCACAACCAAATCGGGCTCTTTGGAGGACTGAGTGGATTTGGTGCAGGCTTGGGAAGGTCGTTCCTTCCAACATTTCCGGGGGTCTCTGCTGGCTTTCAAATTGGAATTGCTTGGTGCGGTAATCATTGTACAAGCATTGATAAATTCAAAGGAATTTCCGGCTACGGAGGAGCATCAGGAATCACTCCAGCAATGTGGGGATTGGGCTTGGACGGAGCGGTCTCAGGGGATACCGTAAACGGAGGATTCGACCCTGATAACGTAGTTTCACTCACTTTCAGTGTGCTTGGCGGGTCGCCCAGTGTTGACCGACATCTAGGCTTAAGTTACAGCGACTACGTACTCGTAGGGAGTTATGGGAATAACGACCAAGCAATGTCTTTTGCGACACAGACGATTGTATCGCTTACGACGGATAACGCGTCACTCGGCGGGTACTTTGGGCTTTATGCTTATTTGGTGACTTATGAACCGCCACAGTAATGCAGAGAGCCAATTTCCCATGCGGGGTACGCATCGGGGCACAGTCGTGGGAGTAGCGATAGCCGTTGCTCTATTTGCCTCTGTATTCTTTTATATTTTCTACTTGAGCGCATATTTTCCATTGCCGCACCTCGATAATTTTTTTGCGCCCGAGCGGAAAATTACAAGTTCTACCCTGCCGCTCAAACATAAGTGGACCTTCAATTCTGATAATACACTCGTCTACACACCATTCGCAGATTCCAATCGCGTTGTAATCAGAACGTTCAATTCTCTTATTGGCATTGATGCCAATCGTGGACAAATGGTTTGGGAGGTACCGGCAGGCGCGGTAAAACAGATAAATGTCTATCTATCATCCGAGGCGGACAAACTTGTTTATACATCCTTCAACGACAAGAACTTGAACGCCATGAATTTAGCAACAGGACAACCATATTGGTCTGTCGAAATGTCTGGCGTACCAGACTCAATAACTTCTCTTGCGACCAATTCATCAACTGCGTTCGTTGGTGTAGGTCGTTCTTTCCAACCGCTCCGGGGCTTTTCCTTGGAGACCGGAGTGGTAAATTGGATTCCAATCCCAAAAGCAACAGCAGACATCATCCATCCGCTGAGTCTTGAGGAGGATCTACTTTACGCATTTCTTGGAAGTGGCCTCTATGTTTACGATGCAAATAATGGAAGGCTGCTAAGGGAATTGCCAAACTTTGTTGGTAGTGGCACGACCGTATCTGTGAAAAACCACATTGCCTACATGTGGTATGAGAGTGCATTCATCGCGAAGGATACTCAAACAGGCAGAGTACTATGGCGGTACAATCGCGAACCGTCATTTTATACTATCGGAGGCGATCGAGTTATCGTCTTTACTAATTGTTGCACGCTGGCTGCACTTGAAACGGCAACTGGAGAGGTGATTTGGGAAAAGAAAATTTCGACTCAAGCAGTCGCGCCGATTGTCATTCTTGAAAATATCGCATACCTCATGGGACAGGATGGCTCTATTGTAGGCTTTAACATGGAAAACGGTGCGGAAGTAGGGCGAATTGACACTCGCCCAAATCGGGTCAACTATTTTAACAAGCAAGTTGGGATGTATACAGATAGTGTTTGCTTGTACGCAACCTTCGGGGACAAACAGCTGTTTGCCTTTTGCTAGAAGCGAGAATCGCCTGACTTTCAGGGCTGTCGTAGGTGTCACTACAAACTTTGCTTACAACGACGGCGCGCGCGTGAAAAAAGTGGCGAATGGTGTCACGACCTACTACGTCGGCAATCTCTACGAATACACGACGTGGAATGGCGGCAGCAGCGTGAGCAAA
>JAJTXZ010000036.1 GCA_021463195.1 Anaerolineae bacterium | reverse complement strand
GCCGCACGCCGCCGCTCGAAAAATTTTATAAATCCTGCGCCGCGTCTTCCACGGCGTTGAGCGTCGCTTCAATATCCGCGTTCGTGTGCGCGGTGGAAAGAAACCAACGTCCCAACGGGTTTGGATAAAGTAGCACGCCGCGCGCGCGCAGCAGTTGCTGAAAGCGGCGAAATTTTTGAACGTCCGCGTACTGCGCCGCGTCGCGATATTCGCGAATCGGTTTCGGCGAAAAATAGGTTTGAAAAAAAGAACCGACGCGTTGCGCTTGGACAGGAATGTTCGCGCGCGCGAAAATTTCTTGAATGCCGTGCGCCAATTTCGCGCTGAGCCGTTCCAAATTTTCGTACGTCCCCGGCTTGTCCAATTCGTCCAGCGTCGCGTTCGTCGCCGCCATCGCCACCACATTCGCGTTGTACGTCCCCGCGTGCAAAATTTCATCGCGCGCTACCGCGTCCATCACCGCGCGCGAACCGCCATACGCGGCGACGGGAAAACCCGCGCCCAACGCTTTCGCTAGAACCGTAATGTCAGGTTTTACGTCGTACAATTCTTGCGCGCCGCCGCGCGCCGCGCGCAAGCCGGTGATCACCTCGTCAAAAATCAACAGGATGTCATATTCGCGCGTGATCTCGCGCAAAAATTTCAAATAACCCGGCGCGGGTGGAATGACGCCCGAATTCGCCATGATCGGTTCAGTAATAATCGCCGCGATTTCGTGACGATGGTCGCGCAGCGTTTTGCGCAATAAATCCGCGTCGTTCCACGGCTGCGTCAGCACAAACTGCGCGAACTCCATCGGCGTGCCTGCCGCGGCGGGAATCGTGCGCGGCGCGGTGCGCGGACCCAAATCTTTTAGCGCCGGTTGATAGCTGTATTCCACCGCGTCCGTCCAGCCGTGATATTGCCCCTCGAACTTGATAATCTTGTTGCGCCCTGTCAACGCGCGCGCCATTCGCACCGCGCAATGCGTCGCTTCCGAACCCGAGTTGTTGAATTTAAGCAACTCCATCGAAGGAAAACGGTCGCGGATTTTTTCGGCGACGACGCGTTCCATTTCGTACGGCAGCGCGAACATATTGCCATAATCGAGAATCGCTTGCGCGACGGCTTGCGTCACATTTTTGGGCCGATGTCCCAAAATCAAGGGCCCATGCCCCATCACATAATCAATGTATTCGTTTTCATCCACATCGTACAAATGTGAACCATCGCCGCGTTGAATGACGGGCGGATAGGGCAGCCAGCCCGCCGAAGGCCCGCGCACAATCGAAGTGACGCCGCCTGCCACCACCTCTTGCGCGCGCTTGAATAATTCATAGGAACGCGTCGTATTGTCGAGAGAAATGCTCATGCGTTTATTATACCTGATTACGCAAAACGTTTTAGCGCCGCGTTAATTTCGCGTACGCCGCCAGCAAACGTTTTACGCCCGCGCCTTCGAACGCGACTTGGAGCTCTTCGTCATTGCCGACGATTTTGCTTGTAATAATCGTGCCGTTGCCAAAGGTCGGATGCGAAACTTTATCGCCGCCGCGCCATTCGGTCGCGCGCGTCGCTTTCGGTTTTTCGGCGAATGAACTTTGCGCGGCGCCCAATTTGCGCGTTTCAGTTTCATCCGCCACGTCGGCGCTCGCGCGTTTTTTGGGCGCTGTCGCACGCGGCGGCGCCGCGTCTTTTTTGCGCGAATCGCTATCAACCAGTTCGGTTTTAGCGTTATTGTCCCATGTCGTCATTGCTTTGTACTTGCGCGCGTTAAGCATATCGTCATAGGTATTGCGTTTTTCGCCGCTTTTGGCGCTGACGAGCTCGCGCGGAATATCAGTGAGAAAACGCGAAGGTTCAGTGGGTTCATACTGATTGCCAAAAGTGGAACGGCGGAATGCGTACAACAAATATAATTTTTCTTTGGCGCGCGTAATGCCGACATATGCCAGTCGGCGCTCTTCTTCCATCTCGTGCGCTTCGTCATACGAACGCGCGTGCGGAAAAATTCCTTCCTCCATCCCCGTGATAAAGACGACGGGAAATTCCAAACCTTTAGCCATGTGCAGCGTCATCAAGACCACCACGCCCTCGTTCGCGTCGTGCGCGTCCACATCGGACACCAGCGCGGCGGTTTCCAAAAATTCGGCGAGCGCGGCGTCCGGCTCCAACGCGCCATGCTCTTGCGTCGCCTTGCGCAATTCCATCACATTATCCCAGCGATCGTCGCCCTCTTTCGACCCATCCACCAAATAATCGCGGTAACCGATTTTTTCCACGAGCGCGTCAAAGAATTGCGTCAGCGTCAACTCGCCTTTCAAGTGATTCAATTCCACCAACAAATCAAAAAACGCGACTAACGCGCGCCGCGCCCGCGTATCAAAATAATTCGCGAAAGGGAACGCGTTTGCCGCGGTGTCATCCGCTGGCGCGTTTGCCGCGTCGGTCGTTTCACTCTCGCGCAACATTTTCAACGCGGTCACCGGCGACACGCCCAATTTTTCCGCGACCTTGACCAAATCTTGGTGCGTGCGTTTGCCGATGCCGCGCGGCGGCGCATTCAAAATGCGATTGAATGAAACGGTATCGCGCGGATTATGCAGCAAACGCAGATACGCCAACAAATCTTTGACCTCGCGCAATTCGTAAAAGCCGCGCGCGCCGATGACTTTGTACGGAATGCCGCGCCGAAAAAATTCTTCGCCCAAAATACGCGACTGCGCGCGGGTGCGATAAAACACGGCAAAATCTTTGGGCTTGTACTGGCCCTGCGCCAAAAGGCGATTGATTTCTTGCGCCGCCAACTGCGGTTCTTCGCGGTCGTCGTACGCTTCGATGATCGTAATCGGCACGCCGTCCGGATTTTCGGTCCACAATTTTTTGTGCGTGCGCGTCGGATTGCGGCGAATGACCGCTTGCGCCACATCCAAAATCGTTTGCGTCGAACGATAATTTTGTTCCAGCAAAAATACGCGCGCGTCGGGAAAATCTTGGCGAAACCGCGTCACATTGCGATAATCCGCGCCGCGCCAGGCATAGATGGATTGGTCCTCATCGCCCACGCAAAAAATATTTTTATATTTGTCTGCTAACAGTTTGACAATGAGATACTGCGCCATGTTGGTGTCTTGAAATTCGTCCACATGCAAATAGGCGTAACGGCGCTGATATTTTTGCAAGACGGCGGGATGGTCGCGCAGCAGCTGCACGGTGTAAATGAGCAAATCGTCAAAATCCACCGCGTTATTGTCCAACAATTTTTCTTGATACCGTTTATAAATGCGTCCCACCGCTTCATGCCAATACGTCGTAGGCACATATTGCTCGGGCCCAATCAGTTCATTTTTCGCTTTGGAAATCGCGCCCAACACTTGGCCCGGACGATATACCTTGTCATTGATATTTTGCTCGCGCACGATTTCTTGAATCAGTTTCGCTTGGTCATCATCGTCAAAAATCACAAAGCCCGGCGCGAGACCAACCGTTTCGCCGTCGCGGCGCAAAAAGCGCGCGCAAATGGCGTGAAACGTGCCGATGGCTAAATCGCGCAATTTATCAGGGCCGACGAGCTGCGTGAGTCGGTCGCGCATTTCGCGCGCCGCTTTGTTGGTGAACGTCACCGCGAGAATATTATGCGGCGCGAGCCGAACTTCTTCCAATAGATACGCGATGCGATAGGTCAATACGCGCGTTTTGCCGGAACCGGGGCCCGCCAGCACCAGCACGGGCCCATCCACCATTTCGACCGCTTGACGCTGCTGCGGATTGAGTTGAGAGAGCAAATTCATAAATAAAGATTTCAGGTTAAAGGTTAAAGATTCCAACGTTTAACTTTTGACTTGAAACAGCGTTTTTTCCACGCTGCAATCGCGCTCCGAGTGCGCCAAGCATTCTAAACGCGGCGCGGGCATTTCGATATGACGTTCGAGCGCGTGATACAAACGACACAGCGGCATGCCCATCACATTGGCAAAACAACCGTCCACGCGCGCGACGGGGCGCAAGTCCGGATGCTGTGCCGCATAGCCCGCAGCTTTGTCGAACGGGTCGCCGCTAGCGATATATGTCGTAATTTCGGCGTCCGAATAATCGCGCATAAATACGCGCGTGTGCGCGATTTCTGTTTCGCAGCGCGCGCCGTCGGCGATGGTGAAACCCGTAAACACATTATGCGCGCGCTGCCGCAAGGCGGTCAACATCGCGCGCGCGTCGGCGGCATCGCGCGGTTTGCCCAAAATCGCGCCGTCGAGTTCCACATCCGTATCGGCGGCGATGACGAGCGCGTTAGGAAATTGGCGCTGCGCGGCGAGCGCTTTGAGCCGCGCTAAACGCGCGACCATGTTTGGCGCGTGTTCCTCCGGCAGTTGAGTTTCCTCTATGTCAGTGGCGACACTTGTAAATTCAATGGCGAGTTGTTTCAATAATTCGCGGCGGCGCGGCGAAGCGGAAGCCAACACAATTTGTTTGGTCATAGCGAAAACGAATTATAACATTGGCTTGCGCCAAGAGCATTTTTAGCCGCGCGCAAGCATTCGCCATGCACGCGATGTCGCGTATAATCGGTTGCGGCGTAGGCGCGCCTCAAATCACATGATAAAATTTTTCGCTTGGCTGACGACGCTCTTGCGCGACCGCAATCTCTATCTCTTGGGCTTGGGGTCGCTGGCGGTGTTGACGCTCGCTTATCAAGTCGTCCTGCCGATTCAAATTCAAGTGGGCGGCGCGCTGGATCGTCCGTACGCGGTCAATTTTCAAGCGCCGCAAAAAGACGACGGGACGTTATTTCGGCTCACGCGCACTAATTCGATGATTGTGCTGCCCGGCATCGGCGGCGGTTTCGCGCGTCGGCTGACCATTACAATGCGCCGCGCCAATTCGCAGCGCGCGACGCGCGTGACGGTGACGGCGCAAGGTCAACCATTGGACGACCGCGCGCTGGCAGCCGCATGGCAAACTGACGCGTATATTGTGAGCGACGGCGCGGCATTTGACGCGGTTAACTGGGTGATTCATTTTTTCGCGCGCCCCGCGGACCCGCATAAAGTCAACAAACCCAAAGCGATTCAAGAATCGCGCGCCGCGGTGCGCGAAATTTTGATTGAACCCGTCGCTTGGCAAAATGGACAATGGGAAACGACCGGCCCGCTCGCGCTCAATCGCATTGTGCGGCCCGGGCCGGCGCAACTCGCGGCGTTGACGCTGGCGGTGTTGACGGTCTATCTCTTGTTGACGAATTTGGGCGTGACGCGTCGTTGGTCTGCGCTTGCGGCGGTCGCGCTGCTCGGCGCGTTCGCCGCGCTCTTGATGTTTTGGCGCATCTATCTCACGATTTTTTCGCCGACGCTGGCGTTAATTTTCGCGGCAAGCGCGCTACTCGCCGTCGCGAGCGCGTATCTGACGCCGCGATTATATCGTCTCGGCGGCTTGACCGTGACGCGCGCGGAATTGACGCCGACGCTGCTCGTTTTTTTCATCGCGCTCGCGCTCAAATTGGGCGGGACGTTTTATCCGCAATTTATTTCATCCGATTTATTGTACCAGATGCATCGCTGGGAACGCATCTTGCAAGGTGATTTATATTTTCTCACTTCGTCGCCCGAATTTGGCAATCTCGATATTCCGTTTGCGCCCGGCTATTATGTATTTCTCGCGCCCGTCGGTGTGGCGTTTCAAAACCTGTATTTGATTTTAAAAATCGCGGCGGCGCTGTTTGATACGACAACCGTTTTTTTCCTCGCTTTTTTCGCGTTTAAATTTACCGCGCGCGCCAATTTTGTCGCGTGGATTGCGGCGTTGGTGTATCAATTTACGCCGATTCCATTTTTGATGTTGTCGGCGGGTAATCTGCCCAATATTTATAGTCAATGGCTTTTACTCGCGTTAATCGCGGTCGTCTTGGGCGGCTATCCAAAATTGCGCGATCGCCGCGTGTGGCTCGGCATTGTATTTTTATTTTTCAGCGCGGGCGTCAGTCACATTGGCAACTTGATTGTGATGACCGCGTTTCTCGCCGCGTTCGCGCTCGCGTTGTGGCTGTGGGCGCCGGACGCAGCCGCGCGGCAAAACGCGCGCGCGTTGGCGTTGGCAATCGTCGCGGGGATTGCGCTGAGTTTTGCGTTGTACTATGTGGATTTCACCGGATTGTTGTGGAATGAATTTGTCGGACTGCTGCAGAAAAAATTCGGCGGCGGTTTGCGCGTCGCAGGCACGCTCGCGTTCGCCAAAGTGCCGGTTGCTATCAGCGCGGCGGTGATTGTTGGCGGCTTGGCAGGCACGGCGGTCGGTTGGAAACAGATTGCGCCGTTGTTGCAGCGCGCGCTCTTGGCGTGGTTTCTCAGCGCGGCGCTGTTTGTCGCCATCGCGCAATTTGCGGGTATTTATGTGCGTTACAATGTTTATGCGCTGCCCGCGTTGGCGTTGGGCGTCGGTATCGGTTGCGCGTGGTTGACGACGCGCGGCAAATGGACGTACGCGGCGTACGCGGCGCTGGTATTTTATCTCGCGTATGTAATTTGGGTTGGGTTGAGTTTTTGGTTTACGCGCGTCATGTACGTGTATCACTAGCGCTCGGACAATATGAAATTGCCTAGCCCGCATTCCACTTTGATTGGTGGTTGGACCTTTCGGGTTTCCGAAAATCCGAAAGGTCTTTTGCCCACAATCGCAAGATGCCTCGTTTGATTGCGCGTTTACGTCCCCTCTTTCTCGTTATCGGTTTTCTCGTCGCGCTGACGCTGCAAACAGTTCCGCCGCGTTGGGGCGCGCTGGCGGTCGCAACCGTTTTCGATGCGCGCGCCGTGTCCGTCGCGTTAACGAACGATGCCGCGCGTTTGCCGACTGCCGCGCGCGCGTTGACGCGCGATGCGCGCGTCTGGCGCGCTGAAATGGCGCAGTTTGTCGCTTACGCGCCGTACTTGGCGGAACTGCCGTACATTGGCGGCGACGCGCAAAGTTTGCCGCAGTTGGCGAACGCGTTGGATAAAACCATTGACGCGCTCGAACCGACTTGGCGAATCTATGAAAGTTTGCTGCCGCAGTTGAAAACGCGCGCGGCGGGCGCGGCGCTGGCGACATTCGCGCGGCGCAACGCGACAGCAATGTCCGTCGCGCGCGCGGCGACGCGCGACGCGCGCGCCGCCTTTGACGCGTTGGATCCGCGCGCGGTTTCGCCAGCCATGTATGCGTTCATTGAAAACGCGCGACGCGGTGTGCGCGAATGGGATGCCGCGCTGCGCTTGTTGGAACGCGCGCCAGTATTATTGGGCGCGGACACGCCAAAAAAATATTTGTTGCTCGCGCAAAATAATGACGAACTGCGCCCGACCGGCGGATTCATTACGGCAGTTGGAATTTTGCAGGTCGCTCACGGCGCTATCCGCATCGAATGGTTTGGCGACAGTTTGGCTGCCGATGATTTGAATTTAATTCACCCCCCCCCACCCGCGCCGCTGGAAAAATATATGTGGGCGTCGCAGTGGTTGCTGCGCGACGCGAATTGGTACGCCAATTTTCCGACCAGCGCGGCGGTGGCGCAGTCCATGGTGGCGCGCGATCGCGCGACGCGAACGGACGGCGTGATTGCGGTGGATTTGAACTTGTTGCCGCTGCTCGCGCAGGCGATGGGCGCGGTGGAACTCGATGGCGCGCGTTTGACGCGCGCGAATGTTATTGACGAAATCAAAGCGCATTGGAAGCCGCTGCCGCAGAGCGATTACATGACGGCGGAATGGTTCACCGCCGACCGCAAAAATTTTTTGGGCGCGCTGCTGCGCGCGCTGCTGGCGCGCGTGACCGACGGCGAGGTGAATGCGGTAGCATTGGCGCAAGCGGCGCGGCAAGGTTTGCGCGGCAAGGCGGCGCAAATTTATTTTACCGACGCGGACGCGCAACAAGCGATATTGGACGCGGGGTGGGGCGGCGCGATTGAAACGGGCGACGCGGATTATTTGAATGTGATTGACGCCAATGTCGGTTTCAATAAAGTGAATGCGCGCGTCACGCGCGAAATTTATTATCAGGCGCGCTTGAACGAAACCGGCGGCGTCGCGACGGTTGAAATTATTTATCACAATCCATCGCGCGCGGAAAACGACGCGTGCGATTTGCTGCGGCAAAATAAAGACGCGACATACGCGAGTATGGAACAGGGATGTTATTGGAATTATGCGCGCGTGTTGGCGCCGCGTTTCGCGCAGCTCATTTCGGCGCAGGGCGTGAGCGATGCCGGTTACGCCGACGATATTGACGCGGTGACCGCGTTTGGCGGTTATGTTGTGGCGCCGCGCAATGCCGCTACGCGCGTTCAATTTCAATATACGCTGCCCGACACGATTACGCGCGCTAAAACGTATGCGCTCAAATTGCAAACGCAGGCCGGCGCCGCCGCGACGCCAGTCCGCGTGCGCGTGGAATATCCCGCGACGTGGCGCATCCGGAACGCGACTGAAAATTTTCAGCGATTGGATGACCATACGGTAGAATTTCAAGAAATTTTGACGCGCGATAAATGGCTCGCAATTTATTTTGAACCCTAATGCTTGCGCGCGGGACGCGCGAGGAAAAAACATAAATCTTAATTCGAGGATAGATATGCCGATACATTTTGGAACGGACGGTTGGCGCGCGGTGATTGGCGAAGAATTTACCTTTGACAATGTGCGGCGCGTCGCGCAAGCGATTGCGGAATATATTTTGGAAACGGCGCCCGCGCCCGCGGCGCCGGTGGTGATTGGGTTTGACACGCGCTTTTTGTCAGACCGTTTCGCGGTGGCGGTCGCCGAAGTGTTGGCGGGAAATGCTTTGCGCGTGATTTTGTCGCGCGCGGATTGTCCGACGCCGGTGGTTTCGTACGCGGTGCGCGCGTCGGACGCGTGCGCGGGCATCATGTTGACGGCGAGTCACAATCCGCCGCGGTATAGCGGCATCAAACTCAAATCGTCGGATGGCGCTTCCGCGTCCGCGCGCGTGACTCGACGCGTCGAAGAAAAATTGCGCGCGCCGCGTTATGCCGCGCCGCGCCAACGCGCGTATGCCGACGCGCTGAAAGCGGGCGCGATTACGCGCGCGAATTTTTTTCCGCTCTATCTCAAACACATTCAAACGTTGGTGGATATGCAAGTTATCGGGCAGGCGCAATGGCGCGTCGTGGTAGACCCGATGTATGGCGCGGGGCGCGGCTATTTGCGCTCCATCCTCACAGCGGCGGGTTGCGAGGTCTTGGAAATTCGCGGCGAGATGAATCCTGGTTTTGGCGGCATTCATCCCGAACCGATTGAAAAATATCTGAGCGCGTTGGTTGCGGCGGTGCGTGATCATCATTCCGATATCGGACTCGCGACAGACGGCGACGCTGACCGCATTGGCGCGGTGGACGACGCGGGAAATTTTATTGACCCGCATTTTATTTTCGCGTTGACTTTGCGCTATCTGCTGCAGGCGCGCCAGCTGCGCGGCGCGGTGGTGAAAACGATTTCGACGACGCAGATGATTAATTTGCTCGCGGAAAAATACGCGTTGGAATTGCATGAAACGCCCGTCGGTTTCAATCATATCGCGGATTTGATGCAGGATAATGATGTGTTGATGGGCGGCGAAGAGAGCGGCGGTATTACGATGCGCGGCCATGTGCCGATGGGCGATGGCATTTTGATGGGTTTGTTGTTGATGGAAATGATGTCGCATTACAGGCGCGGGCTGCGCGATTTGGTCTCGGATTTACGCGCGGAATTGGGCGCGTTCTATTACGCGCGCCGTGATTTGCGGACCGAGCCGTTTTCCAAAGCCGAGTTGGTGCAGCGGCTTAAAGACGATGCGCCCGCGACGTTGGCGGGTTTAAAGTTGGTTTCGATTAACGACCGCGATGGCGTCAAGTATTTGTTTGACGACAGCAGCTGGCTTTTAATTCGTCCATCGGGGACAGAGCCGGTTTTGCGCGTCTATTCCGAAGCGCGTTCGCCGCAGTTGGTGCAAGAATTGTTGACGCAAGGCGTCGCGTTGTCGGACGCGCTGCGGAATGGAGAAAAATAATTGGTTAAAAATGGGTAGCAACCGGGTTCCGTTGCTACCCATTTTTTTGGACGCATCGCGTATGCCTCAAACTCGTCCCGGTCGAATTCTCGCATTCATTGCCGCTGAATGCGCGCTGTTGGTGTACGGCTTGACGGCGGCGCGCACGGTGACGTGGCTGCATTATGGCGCGGACAGCGGCGATTTGGTCACAGCGGCGTATACGTTCGGCATTCCGCATCCACCGGGGTATCCGTTGTACACGCTGCTCGCCGCGCTGTTTGCGCGTTTGCCTTTGAGCGAACCCGCGTTTGGCGTCGCATTGTTTTCAGCGTTGAGCGCGGCGGGCGCGGTGTATGTGTTGGCGCGCGCGGGCGACGCGGTGATTCAACCGCTAGCGTTTGCGGAAACCGCCAAGCTTGCCGCGCTATTGATTCCGCCGCTTGCCGCGTTAGGTTTCGCGTTTTCGCCGCTCTTTTGGTCGCAGGCGGTGATTCCCGAAGTGTACGCGCTGAATTTATTTTTTGTCGCGTTGATTGTGTGGGCGAGCATGTCGAGTCATCCGCGTCGTATCTCAATCGCCGCGTTAGCGTTCGGCTTGGGCGCGGCGCATCATCCGGCGATTTTGCTCTTGCTGCCGGGGGCGTGGTTCGCGCTGACGCCGACGCGTCAAGATTGGCGCGCGCTGTTGCTTTTGTGCGCGCCCTTATTGTTTTACGCGTATTTGCCGCTGGCGGCATTGTCCAATCCGCCGGTGAATTGGGGCGACCCGGTGACGGTAGAACGATTTGTGTGGCTCGTCACGGCGGCGCAATATCGCCCATATTTGTTCGACGTGAATGGCGCGGAGATGTTTAGTCGGTTCGCTTTTGCGGCGCGCGCGCTGCTCAATCAATTTACAATCGTGGGCGCCGCGTTGATTGTGTGGGGCGCGCTGCAAATGGCGTTGACGCGGCGCAGAATTTTTTTCGCGCTGCTACTGATGTGTGCGCCGATTGTGTTGTACGCGATTGTGTACGCGTCGCGCGATTCGTTCTTGTATTTGCTGCCCGCGTTCGCGATTGCGCTCATGTGGCTCGTGTACGGCGCGGCTGATATTTTGAGCTGGGCGGGCGATGATAAATTATTGCGCGGCGCGGCGATTGCGTTGTTTGCGCTGCTGCCCATTTACAATCTCGCCACAAATTTTGCGACGATGAATGTTTCGCGCGACCGCGCCGCGTTCGCTTACGCGAAACAAAATTTTCAAGCTTTGTCGCGCGACGCGGTGTTGTTCGCGGATGGCGACGAAGCGTTGTTTGCGTTATGGTATTATCGGCACGCGGTGGCGTATCAAAACGCGCGTTCGGTGATTGTGAGTCAGGGGTTGCTGCAATACGATTGGTATTACGATAGTTTGCGGCGCACGATGAGCGAGGTCCAATTTCAAGAACCGCGCGTGGTCGCCGACGCGCCTCAACGCGCGCGCGAAATTATACGCGTCACGTTTGCCGAAGGGCGCGAAATCTGTTTTACCGATTCCAGTCCATTGCTGCCAGAATTTGAATATGAAGAACGCGGGGCGTTGAAATGCGTGGTGGCGGAAAAATGAGGCAAAGTAGCGGGTAATAAGTAAAGGGTCGCAAATCGCAGGTAGTAGTTTGAATCTATCTGCGACCTATTACCTGCTACTTGCCGCCTGCTATCCCTTATAGCGAAGACCGAATGTGCATAATGTCGCCGTCTTGGGCGATGTATTCTTTGCCTTCCAAACGCAAGACGCCGTGCGTTTTCGCTTCGTTCATGCCGCCCGCTTTGATTAAATTTTCGTAACTCACCACTTCGGCGCGCACGAAACCTTTTGCCAAATCGGTATGAATCGCGCCGGCCGCTTCAACCGCCGTCGCGCCGACGGGAATCGTCCACGCGCGCACTTCATCTTCGCCGACGGTGAAAAAGGATTGCAGCCCGAGCAGTTGATACGAAAGACGAATCACGCGCGGCAGCGATGGTTCCGCGATTTCGAATTCTTGCAAAAACATTTGCGCGTCCTCGTCCGACATTTGCGCAAGTTCCATTTCGATTTTGCCTTGCAGCGCGACGATTTGCGTCTGTTTGTGATGGTATGAAATGCCAAAAGGTAGGGGCGAAGTATTGGCACTCGCGCCCGCGCCGGATGCAACATTCGCGTCTGCCAATGCTTCGCCCGTACTGTGTTCATCAGTGTTGAGGATGACGAGCGTTGGTTTCAAGGTCGTCAGCGCGAGCGACCTGAGCGCCTTTAATTCGGCGGCGCCAAGTTCGAGGTCGCGCAAAAGCCCCCCCCCCTCCAGCGTCTTTTGAAAATGTTCCAACTGCGCGAGCTCTTTTTGAAACGCGTCTTTTTCTTGCGGCGTCGAACCGCCTTTGCCGAGTGACGTTTTCAAACGTTCGATGCGACGTTCGACGACGCCTAAATCGGAAAGAATCAATTCCGTGTCGAGCGTTTCCAAATCGCGCGCGGGATTGATGCTGCCTTCGAGATGCGGCACATTGTCATCTTGGAACGCGCGGACGACATGCACGATGGCGTCGTTCTGCGCGATTTGATTGAGCAGGTTGCCGTCCATGCCGCCCTTTTCGCCGATGCCGCGCGCCAGTCCCGCAATGTCGTTGTACACCACTTGCGCGTAAATGGTTTTGCGCGGCTTGAACATTTGGGTGAGGCGGTTAATGCGCGGGTCCGGCACTTGGACCGAAGCGGTATGCACTTGCAATTTGCCGGACGCGAAATTGGCGACGTCGGCGTTGCCGCGCGTGAGCGCGTTGAAAATGGTAGTTTTGCCCGCGAGGGGTAGTCCGATGATTCCGATTTGCATGAGTCAATGGCTGGCGCGCGGCGATGCGTTATCGGCGCGCGTCGGCGTGCTAAAAAAATTAATCGTGTATAACGTCAAAAAAGAGCGCGCGCGCTTCGGCGGCGATAAAGAGCGAACCGGTGATACAGATTAGATCGCCGGGCGCGACGCGTTCATACAAGCGCTCCAGCGCGCGCGCGATATCGGGCGCGGTGTCGTACGGCGCAGGGCGCGGCGCGAGCAGCGCCGCGAGCGTCTCCACTGACGCGGCGCGCGCGCTTTGCGCTTTGGTCAAAACAAATGACGCGGCGCGCGGCGCGAGCTGTTGGAACATGCCCGCGATGTCTTTGTCGGCGGACGCGGCGAAAATAAAATGCGCGCGCGCGCGCGGAAAAACTTCGTCCAGCGTCGCGACCAATTCGCGCGCGGACGCGGCGTTGTGCGCGCCGTCCGCGATAATATAACCGCGCGGCGTTTTGCCGTCAAAATTTTTCGCGGTCGTTTCGTCAATGGCGGCGGCGGGCGTATCGAGGTACGCGAGAATTTCAAAGCGCGCGTGCCATTCGACATTGGCGACGCCCTGTTTCAACGACGCGCGCGAAATGCGCCAGTTGCGTCCGTGCAGCACGTCCATTGTCGCCAGCGCGGTCGCCAGATTGACGCGTTGATGCGGCCCCAGCAGCGGCAGCTGAAAAGTTTGCCAGCGCGCGTTTTTGATAAAGCGGACGCGGACAGTTTGTCCTTCCGGCGTCGCGCGCGCCAATTCCCAACGCCACTTTTTTTCCACGTTGACGACGCGCGCGTGTTGTTGGTTGGCTTGGCGCAAGATTTGCTCGAGCGCGCGCGGTTTTTGCGGCGCGACGACCACTGGCGCGCCGGGCTTGATGATCCCCGCTTTTTCGCGCGCGATGCGCGCTATGGTTTTGCCCAAAATTTCGGTGTGGTCGAGCGAGATGGGGGTGATGACGGAAACGCGCGGCGTCACGACATTGGTGCAGTCGAGGCGTCCGCCCAATCCCGCTTCGATGATTGCCATTTCCACGCGCTGCGCGGCGAAATAGAGCAAGCCCAGCGCGGTGACCCATTCAAAAAAAGTGATTGTGGGAAAAGCCGGCGCGAGCGCTTGCAGGCGCGCTGTGAGCGCGCTTAGATCGGCTTGGGAGATCGGTTGGCCGTCGAGTCGCACGCGTTCGCGAAAACTATGCAAGTGGGGCGAAGTAAAAAGTCCAGTGCGATAACCGCCCGCGCGGAACATGCTTTCGAGCAGCGCGGCAGTGGAACCTTTGCCTTTGGTGCCGGCGATGTGAATGAGCGGGTACTGGGTGTGCGGGTCGCCCAATTCGCGCAAGAGGGCGCGCATGCGGTCCAGTTTAGCGGCGTCATTGCGCGCGGGTTGGACATCAAAACGCGCGAATGAATAATACCAACGCACAGCATCGGAATACGCCAGAGTCACGGGGCTATTTTACGCGGGGTTGGTTTAATCGCCTAACGCCAAGCGTGTTTGGAGTGTGCGTCCAAATTTTGGGAATCCCATCAAGCGCTTGGAAATCGCGGCAACCAGAACGCAAGTCTGCGGCGAATCAAGAACATTCGCAAGCGTAGCCCAGCGGGAACGTCCGCGGGACCGTTTTGCGTATTTGTTGCGAGCGAATTCGATTCGCCCAAAAGCGTGATGGATTTTCAGACCCCAAGGATTTTCGAAAACTCTTGGGGTCTGAAAATCTGGCAAGCGCGCGATTGACGTGTTGTCATTTCGGATTAGAATCGTGGACATTCGTAATCGCACGGGAGGGATTTTGACGGAACCAAAAATTTTGTATGGCGGCCAAGCGGTGATGGAAGGCGTGATGATGCGCGGGCGCAATTATGTGTCGTGCGCGGTGCGGCGCGCGAATGGCGAGATTGTGCTGCGGCGCGAATCCATTCCGCGAGGGGTGTATGCGGGCATTTGGAGCAAGGCGCCTTTTTTGCGCGCGCTGCCTTTGTTGTGGGATACGCTCGTTTTGGGCACGCGGATGTTGATGTGGTCGGCGAATGAACAGGCAAAGGACGAAGGGGCGGCGGACGATGAGCGACGGATGGCGCGAGAGAATGGAATCGAAAATCAGAAATCGGAAATCAAAAATCAAAAATCCGACGAGGGTCTTTCGCAAAACGCCATTTACGGTTCGCTGGCGGTGTCGCTCGGTTTAGGGTTGACGATTTTTTTTGCGCTGCCTGTCGTCGTCGCGAACTTTTTGGGTGGATACGGCGTGACGCCGTTTTGGAATAATGTTCTCGAAGGCGTGATTCGGTTGGGGCTATTTTTGGCGTACTTGATTGCGATCGGGCGTATTCCCGAAATCCAACGCGTGTTTATGTATCACGGCGCGGAGCATAAAACGATTGCGGCGTACGAAGGTGGCGCGTCGCTGCTACCCGCCGCTGTGCAGAAATTTCCCAAAGAGCATCCGCGCTGCGGCACCGGTTTTTTGTTGACCGTTGTTGTCATTTCGATTTTATTTTTTATTCTGCTCGGCGATTTGACGCTCGGCGTGCGACTCGCGTCGCGGATTGTGTTGATTCCGGTGGTGGCAGCGGTAAGTTATGAGCTCATTCGTTTTTCATCCAAGCATCGCAACATTTTCGTGTTCGATTGGCTGATTGTGCGTCCATCGCTCGCGCTGCAATCGTTGACGACGCGCCAACCGACGGACGATATGATTCAAGTCGCGGTCGCGGCTTTTCAGGATGTGGAAAATAGCGAAGAAAAGTTGGCGGCGGCGTGATTATGCGGGGGAGGTTATCGCTATGTTCGCTATCCTCGCGCGCAATGCCAAAGTGATTGCGTTGATTGCCGGGTTTGTGTTTGCTACGCTGGGGACGCTGTGGTCGCTGTTTGTCATTGATAATTTGAACGCGCAGCTGGCGCAGCTGGCTGACGCGCAAGCCGAAACGGTCGCCAACATCGAAACGCTGAATCGCAAAGCTTCGGATTATTTTATCGCCAATCAACAGGGCGATTTGATTTATATTATGGCGCAGCGCCAAGACGCGAATCAAGGTGTCGCCAACGACATTTATCGCGGCAATCTTTTGGACCGCGCGACGCCGGTGCGCGATATGATTGGGGCGCTGGCGCAGCTGCAGCAGCTGGATTATCGTCAGACCTATGACGCGTACGAAAAATTGAATGACACGGCGCGCGCCGACGGCACGTACGAAAATTTTATGCGGCTCAAACAACGCGAATATGAAATCGTCGCGCAAGGGCAAGCGCTCGTGCCAAAGCTCGTGCAGCAGAGCATTGACCTTGGCCGCGCTAGCGCCGCCCGCCAAGCCGAACAGACGCGCAATCGGCAGCTGGGCGTCATTGCGGCGGTGGCGGGCAGCGCGCTGCTGTTGGGGGCGAATCTGTTGGCGGAAAAAAAGAATTCTACGGAGCGAAAAAATGCTGATTGACCTCTCGCACGAATTTTACGACGGAATGCCGGGATTCAAATACAAAAACGATGACGGCGTCGTCACCGCGTTCAATGTCTCCATTAAACCGTTTCTCACGCACGCGCAAACGCGCCCGCGTTATCAAGGCAAGGCGGAATTTGAAATCACCGAATTTCATTTTCACGCGTCTATGGGCACCTATCTCGACGCGCCGTATCATCGTTGGCAAGGGATGCGCGCGATTGGCGATTTGAAATTGGACGATGTGATTTTAGAGGGCGTGCGGATTGACGCGCGCGAGGCGTTGGAACGAACGGCGTGGGATGTGCTTCCCAAATTGGATGTGCGCGGCAAAGCGGTGTTGTTCAATTTTGGCTGGGACCAATTTTGGGACAAACCGCAATACGAAGCGTATCCGTTTATCGCGCGCGAGGTGATTGATTGGCTCATCGAGAGCGGCGCGAAACTTGTCGGCGTGGATACGTTGAATATTGACGATACGCGCGACCCGGAACGGCCCGCGCATTCGCGTCTATTGCAGAATGATATTTTGATTGTGGAAAATTTGCGGAATCTCGCCGCGCTGCGCGGCAAACAGTTTCGTTTTTTCGCCGTTCCGCTTCGCGCGCGCGGCGCGGCGGCGCTGCCGGTGCGCGCGTTCGCGGAAGCGCGCGCGGCTTGACACTTTTCCGCCCATTCTTTTTCCAATTCCGTTAAACGCGCCGCGTTCGGTTCCAATGTACGCGCGTATTCCGCGCCGCTGTGCCGCGTCCAATGTTTGCGCGCGTCAACGCGAATTGTCAAGGATTTCCAAAAGACGCGCCCGCGCGCGTCTTTTTAACTCGATAAATTCTGGTGATTACCCGAATTTTCAGACCCCAAGGGTTTTCGAAAACCCTTGGGGTCTAAAAGCCCGCTGCGTTTTCGAGATGTGGATAATCATCAGCGAAAATTCCTTTGACATGCGCTCTGAACAGGTTATAATGACTCCGCTTGCGCCTTTGCAGCTAAAAAAATCTAACGATGAGGTTGAGATTTGAACATGACAGAGACAGTAAAGGTCGCCAAGGGCTTGGAAGGCGTCGTCGCCGAAGCGACGCGGCTTTCCGATGTGCAAGGCGACATTGGCCGCTTGTTGTATCGCGGCTATGATATTAACGACCTTGCCGCCAATTCCACGTTTGAAGAAACCGTCTATCTCCTCTGGTACGGGAATTTGCCGACGCAAACGCAGCTCGATGCGTTTCGCGCAGAGCTGGCCGCGCAGCGCGCGCTGTCGGCGGATGTGATTGCCGAAATGAAAATGTATCCGCGCGACGCGACGCCGATGGATGTGTTACGCACCGTCGTTTCGTCGCTCGGCGCGCGCGATACGACAAAAGGCGATGCGGCAACACTCGCGCCGCAGCAGGCGTTGCCTCTCACCGCGCAAATGGCGACGATTGCGGCGGCGTGGAATGCTATTCGCAATCAACGCGAACCGGTCGCGCCGCGCGCGGATTTGAATCACGCGGCGAATTTTTTGTACATGTTGACAGGTCACGAACCCGACCCGCGCGCGGCGCGCATTATAGATACCGCGCTCGTGCTGCACGCCGACCATTCGCTCAACGCGTCTACGTTCGTCGCGCGTTCAATCGCTTCGACGCTCAGCGATTTGTATTCGGCGATTGTGGGCGCGCTGGCGGCGCTCAAGGGCCCGCTGCATGGCGGGGCGAACGAAGCGGTGATGCGCACGCTGTTGAAAATCGGCAGCGTCGAGGGCGTCGAACCCTATGTCAATGACGCGTTCGCGCATAAAGGCAAGGTGATGGGCTTTGGGCATCGCGTGTATCGCGCGAATGACCCGCGCGCCGAATATTTGCGTAAAATCGCTCAAGACGCGGCGCATGTATCGGGCAACGATTTGTGGTTTACGATGCAAGAAAAAATGCGCGCGGCGGTCCAAGCGCGGAAAAATTTGCCGGTGAATGTGGATTTTTATTCTGCGTCCGTCTATTATTCGCTGGCGATTCCGATTGACATGTTTACGCCGGTGTTTGCGGTGAGCCGCATCGCGGGCTGGACCGCGCATGTTTTGGAGCAATATGCCGATAATCGCATTGTGCGTCCGGACGCGTTATATGTTGGCGCGCGCGATTTGTCATACGTTCCGATTCAAGAGCGATAAGCGGTGAAGTTAAAGCGTTGGACGCAGAACGAGTTACCGACGCTGGATGGGCTGCGGCAAGAATTGACCCGTCAAGGATTTCGCGTAGCGGAATGGTCGGATGCGCCGGGCACCATCTATCCGGTGCAGCAACTTAAAACTACCGAGGCGCGGTGGGTCGTGCGCGGGCAGCTGCGTATCGGCTTGCCTGACGAGGGCCAAGAAATTATTCTTGAACCCGGCGACCGTCTCGATTTGGAACCGAACGAAACGTATTGGGCGGATGTGGACGAGGCGCATCCGGTGATGTATCTCATCGGCACCAAGAACGGACACAAAAAATGAATCGTCGGCGCGGCGTCCGCCCCGCGCGCGAAATCGCAGTCAAAAAATTTTTCACATGGAGCGCAGGATGCGACGTAAAATTTCTGTAATCGGCGCGGGTAAAACGGGCGCAACGACCGCCCAACGGCTCGCCGAACGCAATTATGCCGATATTGTTTTGTTCGATGTCGTTGAGGGTCTCGCCGAAGGCGAAGCGCTCGACCTCTTGGAATCGGGCCCTATTCTCGGTTTCGATTCCAATGTGACCGGCGTGACGGTCACAGAGGGCGCGGGGTATGAACAGCTCGCGGCTTCGGATATTGTGGTCATGACCGCGGGCATTGCGCGCAAGCCGGGCATGAGCCGCGACGATTTGGTGACGACGAATCAAAAAATTATGCGCGGGTGGGCGGAAGCCATCAAGCAGCACGCGCCCAACACGATTCTCATCGTCTTGAGCAATCCGGTGGACGCCATCACGCAATACGCGTGGCACGTTACGCAATTTCCGCGCGCGCGCGTCATCGGACAGGCGGGCGTTTTGGACAGCGCGCGGTTCCGCACTTTTTTGGCGCAAGAGCTGGGCGTGTCGGTGCAAAATGTGGATGCGTATGTTCTCGGCGCGCACGGCGATTCGATGGTGCCGCTGCCGCGCTATACGACTGCCGCCGGCATTCCGGTCACGGAATTGATTGCGCCGGAACGGCTCGCGCAAATCGTGCAGCGCACGCGCGATGGCGGCGCTGAAATCGTGAAATTGTTGAAAACGGGTTCGGCGTTTTATGCGCCCAGCGCGGCAATCGCGGAAATGGTGGACGCGATTGTGTATGACAAAAAGAAAATTATTCCTTGCACTGTTTTGTTGGAAGGCGAATACGGCATGCAGGGCGTATTCGCGGGCGTGCCGGTGCAGCTCGGCGCGAATGGCGCGGAAAAAGTGGTCGAGTGGAATTTGAACGCGGAAGAAAAAGCGGGCCTCGCCAAATCCGTCGCGGCGGTGCAGGAAATTTTAAAAGTGATGGGAATTTAAAAGTCAAAAGGATAAAGTCTGGTGATTACGCGTATCTCGAAAACGCAGCAGACTTTCAGGTCCCAAGGGTTTTCGAAAACTCTTGGGGTCTGGGAATCCGCGTAATCACCAGAATAAAGTAAAAAACTAAAAGTGAAAACGCGTTTGCTTTGAACTTTTAGTTTTTTGCTTTTTACTTGCCCATGGACAGCGGCGTACGCGAAACACATTTTGAAAACGGGTTAAAGGTTCTGACGCGTGAATTACGGAACGCGCCAGTGGCGACGTTTTGGGTGTGGTACCGCGTGGGTTCGCGCAATGAAACGCTGGGGAATACGGGCGCGGCGCATTGGGTCGAACACATGATGTTTAAAGGCACCGACCGTTTGGCAAAGGGCGATGTCTTTAAATTGGTCACGCGCAATGGCGGCAGCAATAACGCGTTCACGTGGCTCGATTATACGGCGTACTTTGAAACGCTGCCGAGCGATCGCCTCGATATTGCGATTCAAATCGAAGCGGACCGCATGGTTAACGCGCGTTTCGATCCCGCCGAAGTCGCGTCCGAACGCACGGTCATCATTTCCGAACGCGAGGGACACGAGAATGATCCGGGCTTTTGGCTTGCCGAAGAAATTCAGGCGATGGCGTTTCAAGTGCATCCATATCGTCACGAGACGATTGGTTGGAAAGTCGATTTGCAGCGCATGACGCGCGATGACCTGTACAATTTTTACAAAAAATATTACGCGCCTAACAATGCGACGGTGGTGGCTGTCGGCGATTTTGACACCGAGCCGCTGCTTGACAAGTTGCGCGCGACGTTTGGTCAAATTCCGCGCGGCGCGGATATTCCCGCGTTGACGATTGACGAACCGGAACAATCGGGCGAGCGCCGCGTGACGGTGCGTCGCCCCGGCGCGGCGCCGTACTTGATTGCCGCGTTCAAAGCGCCGCGCGCGACGGACCCCGATTTTTATCCGACGATGATGTTGGCGGGCGCGCTGGCGGGCGCGAGCGGTCTGGCGATGGGGCGCACGAGTCCGGGCCGTTCGTCGCGTTTGTATCGCGCGCTGGTCGAAAAGACGTTGACCGCCGACGTGGGTTGTTTTTATCGTCCGATGCTCGACCCGTACTTGTTTCAAATCAGCGCGACCGCGCGCCCGGGCGTCGCGCTGGAAAAAATCGAGCGCGCGTTGTTGGACGAATTGGAGAAAATTAGCGTCAAGTCTATCACCGCGCTAGAGTTCGAGCGCGTGCTCAAGCAGACGCGCGCGCAATATGTGTACGCCGAAGACGGCGTGGGCAATCACGGCTATCGTCTCGGCATGTTGGATGTGGTCGCCTCGTGGCGGATGTACGAAACGTTTTTGGAAAATTTGAACCAAGTGAGTCAGGATGATGTGCGACGCGTAGCAAATAAATATCTCACTGAAATGAATCGGACGTTGGGCTGGTTCATCCCGACGAACGACGAGCCAAATCGAGCTAGCGCGACTATACGCGGTAAACGGCGAACGGCGACGCGTCCGCGCAAAACGTCAAGCGCGTCAGTCCGACGCAAAAAATAATTTTCCTCAGGCGCAAGCTAAAATTCAAAGACTGAAATCTGAAATTACAATGACCCATCCGATTACTCCCGAAAATGTAACGCGCGTGGAATTTTCGAACGGCATCACGGCGCTGTTCAAAGAGAATTTTACTAACGCGTCCATCTCGCTGCGTGGACGTTTGCGCGCCGGCGCCATGTACGAGACGGATGCGCTAGCGGGCCTCGCGTCCTTTACGGCGGTGGCGCTGCAGCGCGGCACGCAAAAATATTCCTTTCAGAAACTGAATGAATTGTACGATAACGCGGGCATGTCGTTTGGCGTTTCCGCCGGAACTGAAACGGCGTCGTTCGGCGGCAAAGCGTTGACCGAAGATTTTGAAGCGTTGTTGGAAATCGCGGCGCAAGCGCTGCTGCAGCCCACCTTTCCGAAACCAGAAATCGAAAAGTTGCGCGGACAAATTATTACGGGTTTGCGGGAGGCGCAGGACGATACGCGTTACGTCGCGTGGACGAAATTTGAAGAGCTTGCGTTTCCGGTTGGGCATCCTTATCATCGTCCTTCCGACGGGACCGAAGCGACCGTCAAACGTTTGACGCGCGCCAAATTGGCGGAATTTCACAATAAATATTTTCGTCCGGAAGGCGCGATTTTTGTTATTGTGGGCGATATTCCCACGCCCAAGGCGATTGATTTAATCGCGAAATATTTTGGGGGTTGGAAGGGCAAAAAGAATTTGCCATTCGCGATTCCCGACGCGCCATTTGCGGCGCGCGCGTTGCGGCGCGATATTCCGATGGCGGGAAAAATCCAAACGGATGTGGTGTTGGGCTATCCCGGTATTAAACGCAATGACCGCGCTTTTTACGCGCTGCGGACAGCTGATTTGATTTTTGGTCAGCTGGGTTTGTCGGGGCGGCTGGGCGAGATTGTGCGCGACCGAATGGGGCTATGTTATTATGCGTATAGCGCGTTGAACGCGGGTATTGGCGCGGGCGCGTGGGCGATTGGCACGGGCGTCAATCCGCGTAATGTGGACGCCGCGATTGAAGCGATTGGCGTTGAAATTCAACGGCTGCGCGCGGAAGGCGTCACTGCCGATGAATTGGCGCACGCGCAAGATTATTTGACCGGTTCGCTGGCGCTGCGACTGGAAACGAATGACGGCGTCGCTGCGACGTTGGCGGATATGGAATTGTATGACCTCGGCATGGATTATATCGTGCGCTATGCGGACCTCTTTCGCGGGGTGACGCGTGAACAAATTCTGGAAGCGGTGGATAAATATGCGCGTCTGGAAGAAGCGGTGATTGTCACAGCGGGTCCTGCCCCCGCCTGAGATAGGAGTAGAGTTATGGAAGAACCTATTCAAGAGCTTGACCAGGAATTGGACGATGAAGCGTTTGACGCGGTTGGCGACACGCTGCAAGGACAAATCATTAATCTCACGCAAGGCGGCGCGCAGAATATTGACGCGCAAACGGTGACGATTAAACAGGGTGGCGCGCAGAATGTCAGCGCGGAAGCGGTGACCGTCAAACAGGGCGGCATTATGCAAGCGGAAGGCGGTTCGATCGAGGTCGTGCAAGGCGGCATCTTGGTGGCGCGCAGCGACCAACTCAACATCACCGCCGGCGGCGCGGTGGGTTTGTTGGCGACGAGTGTCGAAATCGAAGCGGGCGGCGCGCAGTGGATGTTTGCGCGTGACACGATCGCCGTAGACCAAGGTGGCGCGGCGGCGATGGTGGCTAGAAATATCCAAGTCAATAATTCGTTTGTCGGTTTGATTCTGGCGCAGAACGTCAGCGGCAATGTGCGCGCGTTGTTCGACACGCGCGCCGCGCTCGTGTTTGGCCTCGCCGCGGGCGTTGTCGGTGGGCTGATATTATTGCGGCAGCGGCGCGGCGCATAAAAGATTCATTCGTCACAACGGAACCAAAATTTATTCAATGGAGTCAGAATGGCACATCAAGTAACTTTGATTCGCGGGGACGGCACGGGTCCCGAATTGATTGAAAACGCGCGACGCGTGATTGAAGCGACGGGCGCGGTGTTCGAATGGGAGGTGGTGGATGCGGGCGTGGATGTGATGGAAACGCACGGCACGCCGCTGCCCGAAAACGTTTTGGAATCTATGCGCCGCACGCATGTCGCGTGGAAAGCGCCGATTACGACGCCGATTGGCACGGGCTTTCGCAGCGTGAATGTCGCATTCCGCAAAGAATTCGATTTGTACGCGAACGTGCGTCCGGCAAAAACGTACAAAGGCGTTCGCAGCAAATACGACAATATTGATTTGGTGTTGATTCGCGAAAACACCGAGGATTTGTACGCGGGTATCGAGTTTGAACAGGGCTTGCCCGAAACGGTGGAATTGGTGAATTGGATTCGCAGCAAGCAGCCGAAAGCGGCGATTCGCGAACCCGTTGGCATTTCCATTAAACCGATTTCGGTGCCCGGCACCGAGCGCATCGTCAAGTTCGCGTTCGAGTACGCGCTCAAGAACAATCGCAAAAAAGTGACCGCTGTGACCAAAGCCAACATTATGAAATATACGGACGGTCTTTTTTACGCGGTGGCGCGTGAAGTCGCTAAAAATTATCAGGGCATTGTGTACGAGGAAATGCTCGTGGACAATATGTGCATGCAGCTGGTCCAAAAACCGGAATTGTATGACGTGTTGGTGATGCCGAATTTGTACGGCGATATTTTGAGCGATTTGTGCGCGGGTTTGGTCGGCGGTCTCGGCGTCGCGCCCGGCGCCAATATCGGCGACCATGGCGCGATGTTTGAAGCTGTGCACGGTTCGGCGCCAAAATATAAAGGACAAAACAAAGTCAATCCGACGGCAGTCATTCTTTCCGGCAAGTTGATGTTGCAATATCTGGGCGAAGAGGACGCGGCAAAGCGTTTGGAAAAAGCGATTGCGGCGGTGATTGCCGAAGGCAAAGCGGTCACGTATGATATGAAGGCGGACCGCAATGACCCGACCGCTGTCGGCACGAGTCAGATGGCGGACGCGATTATCGCCAAATTACAAGGCAAGTAATGCGCAAAATCCTAAAAGTTCTCGAAACTTTTAGGATTTTTTTTGGCGCGCGGAACTTTAACGCCTAGCGCAGCGTCATTATTTTTGAAGCCAGATAGCGGTTTCAAATTTTTATTCCATTTCATAATAAATGACTTGTCTTGGCGTGGAGCTATCAAACTAAAATAGCCAAGCGCTTTTGGTGAAATGGAATAGGGAGGTGGCAAAATGAAGCAAAACCAATTTCGTTCTAATTGGCGTTGGGTTGCGTTATGCTTTGCCGCCGTTGCGCTTTTTGCGATGCTGATTTCAGCAGCGCCGGTTGCCGCCGCGAGTATTTCGGCGGACCCGCTCTACGGAAATTTTGACACGACGTTTTCGTTCAAGGCAAACGGTTTTCAACGCAACGAGATTGTAGATACGTGGGTGGGCTTGCCCAATTTGTCGGCAGTCAACACCGGCGTCTTGCGCGCCGACGATGCGGGCAGCGTGGCGTGGCAATTCAAACCCAAAACGAGTCAAGGCGGCGGAGAATATATCGCCGTCGCGAAGGGGCGCGTTACGGGCCAAGTGTCAATCAAATTCAATGTCGTCGCGCCGCCGCAAGAGCCAAAACCGAATCCCAATCCGACGGCAAAACCGGTGACGATTCCGCCGCTTTCGGAGCGCACAGCGCAATTTAGCGCGCGCGGCTATCAGGCGGGCGAACTGGTCAACGCATGGTATCGTCTGCCGAATGGAACGGTGCAAAGCTATAAAAATTTCACGGCTGACGCGTGGGGCAATCTCTCGTTCCCGTTTGTGATGCAGCCCGGACAGCTCTATGGCGGTTGGCAAGTCGTCGGACGCGGCGCCCGTTCGGGCAATACGCAATACATCACGTTCAGTTGGTTCGGCACAGTGACCGATGTGCGAGCGAGTAACCCGATTACGAAACCGGCGCCGTACTTTGACTTTTGGCAAGGCGGTTTCAAACCGGGTGAGCAAATATCAGTGTGGATTGGCATGCCGAATGGGTTTGTGGTGTCGCAGGGGATCATGAATGCGACCAGCGGCGGCAATCTGTATTATCGGGTGAATATCTTGCCCGAATGGCAGAACGGCGGTTACATTGTCGCCGCGTATGGCTGGAATTCGGATGTGACCAAGTGGCAGCGCTTTTCGTACTTTGATGGGCATGTCGAACGATTGTATCCGTAAAAAGTTTGATGCAAACCCCTGTCCGTTCGGATAGGGGTTTTGTGTTTTGACCATTCATCCGAATCGGTTACAATAATTTGCCATGATTGAAATCACGTTTCGGCATAAAAAATTCGAGGTCAAGGAAAATATGACGGCGCGCGATGCGCTGCAAAAAATCGGCATTGACCCCGAAAGTGTTTTAATTACGGTGAATGGCAAATTGGTCACGGATGATGTCATTTTGCGCGCGGGCGATGTTGTGAAATTGGTCGCAGTCGTGTCAGGAGGTAGCGCGATAGCGCGATAGGGACAGTCTTTGCCTATTGCGCGAACGCACTATCGAACTATCGAACTCTTATGCGTTGTCGAAAATGTAACGAGTCCGCCGTAATTAACATGCGGCATCACAAACTCGCGCTGTGCGCTCCCCATTACGGGGAGTGGTTTGTGGTTTCCACGCAGCGCGCGATTGAAAAATACAAAATGTTTACGCGCGCCGAACGCGTGCTGGTCGCCGTGAGCGGCGGCAAAGATTCGCTCGCGCTGTGGGATGTCTTGACGCGGCTCGGTTATGCGACTGATGGCTTGTACGTTGGGCTGGGAATTCAAGGCGAGCTGGCATATTCGGACCAATCGCTCGCGCGCATCCGCGAATTCCAAGCGCAGCATGTTCCCGATGCGACGCTGCATATAGTGGATGTGCAAGAAACGTACGGCAAGACCATTCCCGAAATCGCGCGCGCGAGCTCGCGCGGACATGGCAAACCCTGCTCCGCGTGCGGACTCACCAAACGCTATGTGATGAATCGGCTCGCGGCGGAACGCGGTTACGCGGCGTTGGCGACGGGGCATAATCTTGACGACGAAGCCGCGGTGCTGATGCAAAATACTTTGCATTGGCAAACCGGTTATCTGGCGCGCCAAGCGCCGGTGTTGGAAGCGGGCGAGGGTTTGGCGCGCAAGGTGAAACCATTTTGTCGTTTTTACGAACGCGAAACGGCGGCGTACGCGATGGTGCGCGACATTAACTATGTTTACGACGAATGTCCGCATGCCGTCGGGAATCTCACTAATTTTTATAAAACGCTGCTCAATCAACTCGAAGCCCAATCGCCGGGCGCGAAATTGCAATTTTATACCCAATTTTTAAAAGCGCGTCGCGCAGGTTTTTTTGACGCGCCCTCTTCTGACCAAATCGCCTTGCGCGTGTGCGATGTTTGCGGCCAACCTACGACCGCGCCGGGGCGTTGCGCGTTCTGTCGCATGTGGGATGTCGCCGCGCCGCCAAATGACGCGCTTGAACTTGGCAATGCGCTGTCCGCCCAAGATGCGTGGACGGCTGCGTCAGCGCGCGTCGCCGAAAATATGGATTTGTCCGATTTGTAAAAAGAGAATTCGATGGAAACGGTTTTACGCGCCATCGAACCTCTTGCGTCGGCAGTCTCTGGTTGCGCCAAACTTGTGATCGCTGTTTGGCATTTATCCTCCGCATGTCTGTTGAACCCCATATCGAAACACAATCTCTGTCCGAATCGTCCAGGCGCGACATTGTCGGCGCGGCGACGATTTTAGCGGCGGGCAATGCTTTATCGCGTCTATTGGGCTTGGGGCGCGAACTTGTCATTGCCGATTTGTTTGGCGCGACCGGTTATGTCAGCGTCTTTCGCGTCGCGTCCTCCCTCGTCATCACGCTTTACGATTTTTTCGTCGGCGGCTTGATTTCGGCGGCGCTCGTGCCGGTGTTTAGCGAATACGCGGCGGATAAAGCGCGGCGACACGAATTTTGGAAACTGGTCAGCGCGACGCTAAGCGTTATCGCCGCGCTACTGGCGGTGGCGGTATTGCTTTTAGAGTTGTTCGCCGAGCCGTTGTTTGAAATTTTGGGCGCGGGCTATAACGCGGAATTGCGCGCGGCGGGCGTGCGGATGATTCGCTGGATTCTGCCCGCCGTTTTTTTTCTCGGGGTCGCGGGCGTGTTATCCGGCATTCTGTACGCGCTAAAGAAATTCACGCTGCCCGCGTTCATCACCGCCATATTCAATTTGAGCATCATCGTTTGCGGTATCGCGCTCGCGCCGACTTGGGGTATTCTCAGTATCGTAATCGGCATTGTTGTCGGCGCGGCATCGCAGGTGATTTTGCAATTTATCGAATTGCGACGCACATCGCCGCAGCTGCGTCTCGAGTTCTCGCGGACTTGGCTCGCTCATCCCGCGTTGAAACAAATCGGCAAATTGTATGTGCCGGTATTGGGCGGTTTGGCGGTGATGCTCGTCGGCGTCGCGCTCGATCGCAATCTCGCGTCGCGCGCGGGCGAGCAGGCGCTGGCGTGGATGCAAGCCGCGACCTATCTAGTGCAGTTGCCGCTCGGTCTAGTGGTGACGGCGATTTCCTTTGCGATTCTGCCGAACTTGGCGCGCGCGGTTTCGGCGCTTGATTTTCGCCGCATGCTCGCGCTCGGTTTAAAACTGGCGCTGCTGCTAATGCTGCCTTGTGTGGTCACGCTGTTTGTGTTGGCGACGCCGGTGGTGACGCTGTTATATCAGCACGGCGCATTTACAGCAGAGGATACGGCGGCGACAGCGCGCGCGCTGCGATTTTATTTGCTCGGCACGACGTTCGCGGCGATTGACCAGCCGCTAGTATTCGCGTTTTACGCGCGCAAAAATACATTGCTCCCTAATTTGGTGGCGGTCGCGGCGTTAGGATTTTATCTAGTCGTCGCGCTGCCGCTGCTCGGCGCGTTTGGCTATCTCGCGCTCGTTTTAGCGAATTCCGCGCAGTTGGCGGGGCACGCGCTGTTGATGGTGTGGTTCACGCGCACCCGTTTAGGCGGCTTGGCAGGCGAAGGATTGGGCGTGACGACCTTGAAAGCGCTATTGGCGAGCGCGTTAATGGGCTTGGCTATGTTTGTTTTGCCGATGATCGAGCTGGGCAGCGGTTTGGTTCAGGAAATTTTGCGCGTGGCGCTGCCGACGGCTATTGGCGCAGCGGTGTATATCGCGGCGCTAAAGATTTTACGCGTGCGCGAGGCAGACCAGATTTTCATACTCGCGCGGCAGCGACTGCGGCGCGCCAAATGATACGGTCAGCGCGGAATTAAGTTTCGCGCCTACATGCCCGAGCATCCCCGCTCTATTTTGACCGCACATGCGCGGCGCGTTATAATATCCAGCGCTTATGGCGCGTCACAAACATGCTGAAGAGGAACGCCGCATCGGCGATTTGTCGTTGACGGAATTGGAAGCCGTTGTCGAAGAACGTCGCCGCATTGAGCGCGCGCGCGCGTTCCTCGAAGCGGATGATACGCAGCGTTTTAATCCTATTACGCTTCAACCGCATGAAAAACGCAAACGTCGGCGGCGGCGCGGTTGGCGCGATAATATATTATTTCTCGTCGAAGTCGCGGCGGTGGTTAGTCTGATCGCCATCATCGTTTTCGCCGTCGGCAATTTGCAGGCGTTGAATCTGGAATTCGCGCAGTCCATTCGCGGACAGCAATCTGCGGATACGCAGCCGGTGACGAATGTTGCCGCCGCGCCCGCGCAAGCGGTTGGTGAATTGCCCGGTTCTTCATTTCCGCCGTTGGTAGGCGGAGAACTGCCGGGTTCATCGGCGCCGCCCGAAGCGCTGCCCGCGTCTATCGGCGTAGCCGTGCAAAAAGCGCCCGCGCTGCCGCCGCCGACGCCCGGACTGGAATCGCCGACGCGCATCGTGATTCCCGCCCTCGGCGTGGATTGGCCCATTGTGTCGGGCGATGGTTGGGAAGAACTCAAGCGCGGCGTCGGACATCACGTCGGTTCCGCCGACCCCGGCGAACGCGGCAATATGATTTTATCGGGACACAATGATGTCTTTGGCGAAGTATTCAAAGATTTAGAAGCGTTGAAAAATGGAGACCGCGTCCAAGTTTACGCGGGCGGACGATTGTTCACGTACGAAGTGCGCGCGAAACGGATCGTCTTGCCGAACGAATTATCGGTCTTGCAGTCTTCGCGCGAGCCGATTGTGACGCTGATTACGTGTCATCCGTATCGGGTGGATTCGCATCGGCTGGTTGTGATTGCGCAGTTGATACCGTAAACGCAAACAAAAAAGGAAGGATTTTCTCATGCCACAAAAAACACGCCGCGAAAAAGAACGCGCGGCGGCGCGACGTGAATCGGGTCAATACAAAGCCCCTGCAATGCCCGCGCCGATTGAAATGCCCGCGCCCAGCGCCGAATATGGCATTACCACAAACAAACCGCCGTCAGCGCGCGCGGCGGCGGCGCCACATCACTCGATTCCCGTTAACGCTGAATCGGATTTTGATTACAGCTATGTGTACGCTGATTTGCGCCGCATCGCGATTTTGGCGCTCATCTGTTTCGGTGTCATGTTCGCGCTCTATTTTGTATTGAATCGTTAGCGCGTCGCGATAGTTTAGCGCTCAAAAAACCGCGTTCCATCGAACGCGGTTTTTTATTTTGACGTGGGCTGCGCCTGCGCGGCGGGCGCGGTTGTCGGCGCTGGACGCGTTGTGACACGTGTGGCGCGCAAGTGCGGCACGGTGAGTTCGAGCAAGAATTGAATCATCAGCCCGAGCCACAAAATATGCGTAGCCAGAAACGTGAGCGTGTTGATAAATGCCTGGCCGAAATTCCAAATCGGCGCGTCCGCCGCGCCGATGCTTTGGAGCCGCGCGCGCAGCCGCGGGTCAAGCAGCGCTTCGATACAAATCATGCCGAGTCCGCCAATCGCGCCCCAATACAAAGCGTCGTCCAAAACGTCGGTAAAAAGCATGATTGCCGCCGCGCGATACAATAACCAGTGCGCCTGCATGTAAATAACCTCGACCATGCGCCGCGCGAATGAGAATTGCGTCTGCGGCGTCGCCGCGACGTCTAGTGTGGCGTGCAGATAGGGGAGCCAGATGAGAATGAGCAAGAGCCAAGCGGCGAGCAAAATCACAATCGTCCAGCGCATGCCTTCAGTCCAGTCGCGTCCGCTCAAACCAACCGAGCGCAAATCAACCCAACCGAAATAGAGCGCTAGAAAAGGCAGCCCCAAATAATAGACGAGGCGCGCGCTCTGAAATAACGCGCGCGCGCCGCGCTGCGTCGTCCACGCGCGCATATTGGTCGCTAGAGACGAATGCGGCGCATTGACAGCGCGCCAGGCGATATTCGTTCCGACCACGTACACCACGAACGCGCCCAATGCCAACGCCACCGCGTTCCAGCCGCGGCTATTTTGCAAAAGGGCGAACAAGTTTTCAGTCAAAGCAGAGCATTCCCATCAACCGCGCGTCACAGTTCCGGCGTTATTTCTTGCGCCGCGATTTTTTAAGGGCACGCGCAAAATCACGCGCGCGCCGCGTCCCGGAGCGGATTCGATATTTAATTGTCCATCCACCAAACGCGTCCGATCGCGCATATTGACCATTCCCAATGAACCGCGCGCGGTATAGTTAGTGTTGACGGCATCGGTATCAAAGCCGGGCCCGTCATCGGAAATTTGCGCGAATAAATTGCCGCCCTGCTGCTGCACGATGACGTGAATCGGCGCGCCTTGCGCGTGCTTGCGCGCGTTGTTGACTGCTTCTTCGATGATGGCAAAGACGGTGCCTGCGACATTGGCATCCAATTCAGAGCCGAAATTGCCCGGTTGAATATCAATCGGCACGCCGTCATTTTCGCGTAGACGTTGTTCGTACTGTTTCAATGCGGCGGACAAGCCCTGGGTCTCCAACGTTAGCGGGCGCAGCGTAAAGAGCAAGCCGCGCAAATCTTTGCCAACGCGCATGACGGCTTCGCGCGCTTGGTCTATTTCTTGCCGCGCTTGGGTGGGGTCGCGGTCCATTAACAAACGAATGAATTCGAGCCGCATGGCGAGCGCCGCCATAGATTGAGTAGGTCCGTCGTGCAAATCGCGCGCGAGTTTGGCGCGCGCGGACGCTTCGGCTTCGATGATGCGGTCGCGTTCCGCGCGCAGATTTTGATACAGCTGCGCGTTTTGAAACGCGATGGCGGCTTGATTGATAAAGGCGCGCATCAAACGCAAATGTTGTTCGGATGGTTTTTGGCTGCTCGGCGAGGCGAGGATGACCGCGCCATATACGTCGAGACCCGATTGCAGCGGATAACAAACGCCATTGTGCGCGCGCCGCAGCGACGTGAATTGGCTCAATTCGGCGTCATTGGTTACTTTGGCAAAGGGGACGGGGTCGCCGCTTTCAAGCGCTTGCTTGATGACGCCCTGTTTGCCGTTGACCAGCCGCTGCGCGTCATTGCGGTCCAAACCGCGTGACGCGGTGACAGTCAATGTTTTGTTGCCTTCCGCGTCGCTGTCGCTAAAAGTGAGCGCGATGCCGACCGGCGCGCCAAAATCGAAACGTCCCTGCGGCATGCCATTGACGCCAGCTTGCAGCATCACTTCTAAAATTTGGACATAGTTGGATGTGCCATTCAACGTATCGGTGGATTCGTAAAAAAGACGCGCGCTGGAAATCGCTTGCCGCAGTTCGCGCAATTCGTATTGCGCCGAACCGATAGCGGCTTCGCGTTCGCGCTGGGTCAAATAACCAATGAGAATGACGGCGCTCAAAATGGTAATGACCGGTAAGAGCGCGGCAAAAAAATTGATGTGGGTATCAAAGCGCAAAGGCAGCGCGGCGCGAATATTTTCGGGCAAAAATTGCAGGAACGTCCCGATTTCGTATGGCAGTAAAGCCACAAACGCGACCAGCGCGCCGATGCCGACGCCGAAACGCATCGCCGCTACGATGATGGGAAAAATTGTGCAGAGGATGAGGAATGAATTGTTGACGCCGGGCAGCAGCGGCAACATGCTGGTAAATAAAATGTCGCCGACGAGACCCAAGAGCGGTAGATGTTCGGGCAAAGTGCGGCGGCGTACTCCGATGAGCAGCAAACCATTGAACGCCGCATACGCGACGAGCCAGACCAAAAAATAATCGGGAGGACTATAGTTGCCGTTGACGATAGACACACTCAACCACGCCAGCGCAATCACCGCCCAGCGAATGTTTACTAATGCTCCGTCAACCGAGCGTGACGCCCGTGAGGTAAAGGAAAAAGAGGAATCGTCCGCCAAAGTTGTCATATCCAAACAAAAACCGTGGCGCTAAAAAGGGTGCGACCACGGTTTTCAAACGTCTCAAATGGGCAGTATAGGACTCGAACCTATGGCTTCACGGATGTGAACCGTGCGTTCCACCAACTGAACTAACTGCCCTCATGGTCGCTATTCTATCTCTTGTTTTTCTACTGTCAAATACTATTGCGCCCCAAAAATTATAACATTCCTTGCGTTTTGGTCAACAGGATTTTAGTCTGGTGATTGCGCGGATTTCCAGACCCCAAGGGTTTTCGAAAACCCTTGGGGTCTGGAAATCTGCTACGTTTTCGAGATACGAGTAATCACCAGGATTTTAGTAGGGTGACGGCGCGGCGATATATTGCCAGTTGCGTCGGCGCGGGTCGCGGGTATAATGCCTGCGGAGAATTTTTTGCTTATGACCATGCAAGACCGCGCGTACGCGGTGGCGATTTTTATCATTTTGGGAATTTGTTGTCTCGGCGCGTATGTGGCGGTTAGCGGCTTGCTGAACGCGAATCCTGAGGGTCTGGCGGTATCGCTGAGCGGCGCAACTGCGACGCCCACCGTCGGGCTAACTGTGGAAATTCCGACGGAAACGCCCGCGCCGCCCACCAATACGCCGTTACCGCCGACCGAAACGCCGATCGGTTATCAACCGACCGACGAACCCGCCGCCACGCGTGGCCCTACGCTCGATTTTATTCCCACGATTGCGACGCCGGAATTTACGACGACGCCCGAGGCATCGGCGACGCCGCCCGGCTGTGGCGCCGAATTTTGTCCGCGCCTCGGTCCGGCGGACCCGGGCGCGCCGGGCGGCAATCCTTGTCCAACACACTTGATTTGGGGCTTTGTGTTGGACCGCAATGGCCAAGGAATGCCCGGCATCAAAATTCATTTCAGCGATGCCTCGGGTAACGCGGGCGACAAGGATTCCAAGGGCCCGCCTGACCGTCCCGGCATTTACGATATTCCCGTTGGCAGCGGCGTATGGACGGTGCAAGTCATCGGCAAAAGAGAAGCGCTGCGCAGTCCACCCTTTCAAGTCGCGGTGGGGCAGCCCTGGTCGGGCGCGGGAAATTGTCCGACGCGCGTGGACTTTGTGCAACAATAAAAAAATCTTCGAGGTTTTCAAAACCTCGAAGATTTTTTTATTTCGGCATCGCTTTCAATGCGTTATAGGCGGGACGCGGCGTGCCGTCGGGATTGGTGATTGCCCACCAATATTGTTCTTCGCTGCCGTTCCAATCCGCGTTGCCCATAAAAATCAAGCTCATTACGCCAATCCACGGCGACCAATTTTGTTTGGCGTATTGATACGCGCGCACGATGCGGTCGGCTTTTTCCTCTTCGCTCACGCGAAACCACGAGTACGCGGGATTCACCTGATCGCTCGTCCAACCAAATTCTAAAATCGCGATTTGTTTATCCGCGTCGCCGCGTTGGACCATCAAATTACGCACGTCTTCGACGTGACGGAACGAATAGATTCGTTTGGCTTCGGTCGGGCTGGGGTCGTTATTCGTTAGCGCCGCATCCTGCGCGACGACGCCGGGGTCGGCTTCCGGATCGGCTTTGAAACCCGCCGCGTGCACGCCGAGCAAATCAAAATAACCGTCGCTGTGGTTGCCCATCGCATCGTACATGCGCCCAAAGAATTTCATATCGGACATCGCTTGATCGAAATCGGCGGTGGTAGGCGTCAATCCCGCGCTGATGATTAACGCGTTCGGGTCGGCGGCTTTGATTGCCGCGTACGACGCTTTTAACATTGCCGCATACTCTTCGGGATTCGGCGGACGTTTGCACCATTCGCGCGCGAGATTCGGCTCGTTCCAAATCTGATACGCGCGCACGCGACCCTTGTAGCGCGTCGCGAACGCGGTGAGAAAATCGGTCCAATCTTGCATGTTGCGCGCGGGGCCCATCGAAGAGGTGGACGGGTCAAAACAACCGGGCGCCGCCCAATCGGGCGCGTTATCCATGCGCGCCAATACATCCAGCCCTTTGACGTTCGCGCGATAAATCACTTCATCCGAACGGCTCCAATCGAACGCGCCCTTGGCTGCGCCTTCGATGTCGCGCCACGCGAATTGTTGTTTAATCCAACTAAAGCCCATCTCTTTGATTTGATTCATATCGCGGTCGGCGATTTCGGGACGATACCATCCAAAGATTTGAATCGAATATTCGGGCGAGTTGAGATGCGCGCTCTTTTTCGCGGGCAGGGGAGGGGGCGTCGCGGTGGGTTCAAAATCGTCCGGCAGCGGCGTCGGTTTTTTCGCGGGCGGCTTGGTGGCTTGCGCGGTCGGCTGCGCGTTTTGTTGCGCGACGCGCGTTTGACGCGCGGCGCGGGTGGGATTGATGGTCTCGGCCGGTTGCGAATTCGCGTCCGTAGCGTTATCTTGCGGCGCGTCGGTGAATTCGGGCCGCGCGACTTTGGTGCCGAGAAAACTCGCGGGCGTGCCTTGCGCAATCATGGTTTGCGCGCGCGCCTGTTCGACGTTTGGCGTCGGCAAGTCTGACGCGTTGTCTGCGCCGCACGCGGCGAGCGTCCACAGCGCGACAAAGCACATGACAATAGTGGCGACGCGAAAACGCGTCAAAAAATTTTCGTTCATACGATTGTGCCGTTCTGTAAAGCGGAAATGTTCGCGCTCAAAAAAGTTGCGCGCGCGGTTTGACGGTTGTTTTTTAGATATTCACATCCGCGCTGCCCGTATCGAGCGCGGGTTGGACGCGCGGCTGCTTTTTGGCGTATTGTCGTTCGCGCAAGGATTGTAGAATGGCTTGGCTCGAGACAAAGCTCACGCCCGCGCAAAAGATGGCGGCGTAAAATGCCATCACCCAGTTGCCGCTTTGCAGCGCATACCAAAAGGTGGCGAGATTCCACGTCGCGATAAAAAACTCGAATAGGATCGCCGCGTCTAATGGTAAATTATATTTCTTTTCCACCCACGTTTGATTGCGTCCGTCAATGCCAAATTTGGGTGTGCGTTCAAAAGTTTGGCTGTCGCCGCGCGCCAACTGCCACGCCGCGCGCAAGGTATTGGGCATCAAACCCGCGCCGAGCGCGGTAAAAAACAAGATATAAGGAATTTTGCGCCACCAGCCGCGCCCCAACTGCGCTTGGGCGACGCTGAAAAACATCAAAGGCGCGAGCGTCGTGAGATTGAATAACGCGCCGATGCCCCATAACGCGAATAATTCGGGCGAGCGCTGCATGAAATAGATCACCGCCGGATAAAGCAGCATCATCACGAACATATAAAGATGAATCATGTATCCGGTCAGATGCAGCGTCGCTTGAATTTTTTGCGCGAGTCCGAGCGGCGCGCGCCACACTTGCGGCAGCAGTTTGCGCGCGCATTGCAGACTGCCCTTGGCCCAGCGATGTTGTTGGCGGCGATATGCCGAAAGCGTGACCGGCAATTCCGCTGGCGCCACGACGTTGCGTAAATAGAGCGCGTGCCATCCCTTGAAAAAGGAACGATACGATAAATCGAGGTCTTCGGTCAAGGTGTCTTGGGTCCAACCGCCCGCGTCTATAATCGCGGCGCGCCGCCACACGCCGCCGGTGCCATTGAAATTGAACCAATAGCCGGCGCGAAAGCGCGCGACTTGTTCGACCATAAAATGTCCGTCAATCGCCAGAGCTTGCAAAAAGGTCAAGAGCGAAAAATCGCGATTCAGATGTCCCCAGCGCGTTTGCAAAAAACCGAGGCGCGGATTTTCAAAATAGGGGATGGTGCGACGCAAAAAATCGCGCGGCGGCACAAAGTCCGCGTCGAAATAGGCGATTAGTTCCGCGCGACTCGCTTCCATGCCCGCGGCCAGCGCGCCCGCTTTGTAGCCGCGTCGGTCAGCGCGTTGAATGTGTTGAATATTGACGCCGCGCGCGCGCCAATATTCAACCGCTTTGCGCACCACTTGGCTCGTTTCGTCGGTTGAATCATCCAACGCCAAAATCTCTAAATGGTCGCGGTCCCAATCCAACTGCGCGGCGGCATTGATTAAACGTTCCGCCACATACAATTCATTAAAGATGGGTAGATGGATGCCTACATACGGTATGCGCGTCATTTCCGGCGGCGCCGGGTCCGCGCTGGGTTGATGTGATGCCAGCCACGATAGGTACAGGAAATTGATGCCGTACGCAAAGAGAATGAGCAAAAACGTTCCATATACCGCAAAAATCGCAAATCCTAAAACTGACTCCATTCCTCCTCCAACAATCGCAAAGCTCACCCGCGCTCAAAAACAAACGCTCGTCACTCGCGCCAAAATCGCCGCGCGCAAAAAAATAAAAAATCGGGGCGGCGCTGCCCAAATCGGCGGAGACGAGCAATAAATAGCGCGCACGGGTGTGCGCGGCGTCAAAATAATAACCGAAAATTAAAATCAAGGCAAAAGACCCAGTTGTTCTTTTGGCGCTTGAATGGGGTATAATTCGCGCGCGGAGGAATGATGCTTTTTCAAATGATGCAGGTGGGACCCTTGGCGGTGAATTGTTATATTGTCGGCGATGATAAAACGCGCGAGGTCTTGGTGATTGACCCGGGCGGACATGCCCGCCAAATTCATGAAATGGTTCAAAATTTGCGTGTGCGCGTGACGGGCATTGTTTTGACGCACGCGCATTTCGATCACGTGTTGGGCATCGAGGCGTTAAAACGCGCGACGGGCGCGCCGCTGTACGTCGGCGCGGATGAAAAGTTTATGTACGAGCATATGACCGAGCAGGGCAAAACATTCGGCATTGCGGTGCCGCCGCTGCCGGACCCGGAACATTGGGTGAATGAAGGCGACGTGATCCGCGCCGGGAATTTTGAATTGCAAGTGTTGTCTGCGCCGGGCCATTCGCCCGGTTCCATCGCGCTGTACAACGCGGAGAATGGCGTGGTATTCGTCGGCGATGTGTTGATGCGGGGGACGATTGGGCGCACCGATTTCGAAGGCGGTTCGATGGAAGAACTGCTGCGCTCGATTCGGACGAAATTGTACACGCTGCCCGACGCGACGCAGGTGTATTCGGGTCACGGCCCGATGACGACTATCGGCGAAGAAAAACGGATGAATCCGTTTACGCAGAATTATGTATGAAAATGGGTAGACACGGAACGGGTAGCAACGGAACCAGGTTCCGTTGCTACCCGTTCTACCCATTTTTGTACGCCTCATCCAACAATTCCACCAAATGCAAGACGCGCCCATTCCACCCCGCGCGTCTTGCGCCGTATTCCAACTGCAAGAGACAACCGATATTGCCGGTGACGACGATTTCCGCGCGTGTGTCGCGCGTGTTGACCATTTTTTCGTCAATCAGTTGGTCGGACATTTCGGGATGCACGACATTGTAAATGCCCGCGCTGCCGCAGCACCGGTCGCTCGCGCGCATTTCGACGAGTTCGACGTTGCCGATTTGTTTGATGATTTGACGCGGCTGCAATCGAATTTTTTGCGCGTGCGCGAGATGACAGGCGTCTTGGTACGTCACGCGCGTCTTGCTTGGCAATGACGCGTTCGGCGCGATGTTTGGCGCGAGCAGTTCGCTCACATCCTTGACGCGTTTGGCGAATTCTTCTGCTTTGTGAAAATACTCGGGGTCGTCGCGAAAAATTTCGGCGTACTCTTTGAGTTGCGCGCCGCAGCCCGCCGCGTTAATCACAATCGCATCCCATTGTTCGCGCATAAATAAATCAATGTTGTGTTTTGCCATTGCGCGCGCCGTGTCGCGTTCGCCCGCGTGAACGTGCAGCGCGGCGCAGCAAATTTGTCCGTCAGGAACAATGACCTCGTAATGATTTTTTTCCAATACGCGCACGGTCGCTTCGTGAATGTTGGCAAAGCCCGCGCGCATGAGGCAGCCGGTAAAGAGGGCGACGCGGCGTTTTGGAGATTGGAGACTAGAGACTGGAGACTCGGTTCGGCGATACGCCCCTTCAATTTCGGGAGGAGGGGATTTTGGTTTTGGCGGTTTGTATTGCCGTAGTTTGCGCGCGGGCAACATGCCTTCCATTTCGCCCAAGCGTCCAAACAATTTCAAAATGCCGGATGCGCGCACAATGGGTTGGAGCGTGCGTTGATACAAGCCCGCCATGCCTACGACAAAATTCAAACGCGTGGGGTGCGGAAATAATTGTTTGAACACCGCCCAGCGAATGAATTTTTCTTGACGCGATAATTTTCCCTGCTTGACGATTTCGCCGCGCGCCGCTTCCAACAAAACGCCATAGCGCACGCCGCTCGGACAGACCGTTTCGCAGTTGCGACAGTCCAAACACAAGCCGATATGTTCCATGAAAATATCGTTGACAATTTGTTTGCCTTCGGCAAGCTCTTTGATGAGAAAAATTCTGCCGCGCGGCGATTCGGTTTCGAGCGACGTTAAACGATAGGTCGGGCAATGATTGAGACACAAACCGCAATGCACGCAGCGCAATAAATCCGCGTCGTGCGGCGGGTCGGGGATGGTGAAACCTATTCTTTGGATCTGCTCATTCATCTAAATCTATTGCCTCATAAAGCAGCGTGCTTGTTGTAACATCAACCAAGTCTTGCTGACTCCAACTATCTTGGTCTTGCGCAATCCAGCGTGGCGCGGATTCTGCTAAATCGTCCATAATCAACCTGACCAACTGGAGGCGGTCAACCACAGACCATGTCTTGATTTGTGTTTGGTAGATTTCATTCAGAGTATTCACTGCCATCATGCACCTCTGTTTCAAGTATAATTCGTTCAATGGAAAAATCCAATCCCTTCACTGACCGCGTTCTCGAAATCATCCGCGCGATTCCGCGCGGCAAAGTGCTGTCGTACGGACAAGTCGCGCTGCTTGCCGGCGCGCCGCGCGGCGCGCGTCAAGTGGGGCGCATTTTGTATGCGCGCGGGCGAAGCGTGCCATGGCAGCGCGTCATCAATCGCTACGGCGGACTTTCGACGTACAAAGTCGGCACGGGACCCGAACAACGCGCGCTGTTGGAAAAAGAAGGCGTCGTGTTCACAAAAGACGGCATTGTGGATTTGAAGAAATATCAATGGCGTCCCGGCGCGCATATGATTGAAAAATTGCAATTGCCCGAAGATGTCGTATTTGAAATCAATCGCAAATTGCCGTTTCAAAAATAATCATTCCTTTGGAACTTTCAACGGCGCGAACCAATGAATGTATCCGCAATACGCGCAAATGACGCACGTCGCGCGCGGATTCGCCCACGCGAAATTTAGAAATTCTGCCAGCGAGGTATTCAACTGCCCTTCACGCTGCCAAAACTGATTGCCTCCGCAAATTTGGCAGTGCAATTCTTTGCCCAGCACCTCAACGCGTTCCGGTTCCTTTTTCCCGAACAATCCCATGGTTTCCTCCGCGCGATAGAGACCTGTCACACTGCATCACAATTTTGGACACAGAGAACGCAGATAACACAGATTCCAACCCGTTTTATCTGTGAAATCTATGAAATCCGTGTCCCAAAGAAAAATCTGGGATGTACTGTGTCAGGTCTTGTCAGATCCCTCCCGCAAATCGCCCCGGATTTAAAATATTATTTGGGTCGAATTTACGTTTGAGCGCCCGCATCAGTTTGAACGATGCGCCAACGTCGTCCCACACGTTGATTTGTTTTCTTAAGGTTGGCGGCGCGCCTTCGACGATGAGGTGTCCGTGCAAATCGTGTATGCGCGCGCGCAATATTGCGATAAATGTTTCGGGCGACGCGGACGCGTTATCGAACGACGCGTAAATGGACGCGACTGCCGCGTGCGCGAAAATGCGGGGGGGGGAATTTTCCGCAAGGGCGCGCAATGTATTTTGTAATTCTTTCGGCGGAACGCTCACGCGCACGAACAACGCGTCGGAGAACGATTCGCGCAACGTCGCGGGCATGTCTGCGACGGCGCGCCAGAATTTTGTCGCATCGTCAATCGTTTCGATAGAACGCGCGTGATTTTCATTCGCCGCGTTTGCAAATACATCGCGCGCGGCTGCCATTGCCGCTTTCGCGCCGCCAAAACGCGCGGCAATGTGCCACGCGCCCGACGCGTTGGGTTCAATCGAACGCGCCGTACGCGCGTCGAATAATTCAATGGCGAGGGGGGGGATGGGCAAATTCCAAACTTGTCCTACTGCCGCGCACGCGTCGCGCAATTCGTCGAACGACGCCCACGCCGAAATTTCGGCGGGCGGTCTGGGAAAGACCTTGAAGGTTGCTTCTGTCAAAAGCCCAAGAGTCCCAAACGCGCCCACTTGAACTTTGTGCAATTCATATCCCGCGACGTTTTTTACCACCTTTGCGCCCGCTTTGATGATTTGTCCGTCCACAGTGGCGAAACGATTGCCGAGCATGTAATCGCGCGCGAGGCCGTAACGCAAACGCAGCGCGCCGTTCATGCCCGACGCGAGGACGCCGCCAATTGTCGCGCGTTCGGGATGCGGCACGTCGAGCGGCAAAAATTGTCCATGCTCATTCAACACGCGTTCGATTTCCGCGAGCGTCATGCCCGCGCCGAACGTGGCAGTCAAGTCATCGAACGCGTATTCAATGACTTGATTCAGATTGGCGGTTTGAATCGCCGCGTCAAATTGTGTTGGCGCGTTGCCGAGATGCTGCAGCGTTCCGCCGCCCCATGGCACGACCGCGCGTTTTTCGGAATTACATTGCGCGAGGATTTGCGCGAGTTCATGCGCATCGCGCGGGGTGTAAATTGTTTGCGGCGCAAATCCGCCGACTGAATACTCTATGTTGGATGGCACGGGAAATTCTCATGTGAAGGATATATCGCATTGCATTATACATCTGACTGCCGCAAGAGGTAGGACTGCATTCAATCGTGGAATAGGCGTTTCAAACTTCCGAAATCGGGCGAACTATGTTCGCCATGAGATATTCGGAAGTGTGAATCATCCCTACGCTTAACTGTAGAGCTACCGCGCAAGAAGATCATAGCGGAAAGGTTGTGAAATGGTAATGGAACTGTATCGAACAAGTATGGATTTGCCACTCGCGCGTGAATTTCAAAATAAATGAGTTGACAGCGAAAAAAACATACAATACATTGTTGACGCTTGGGGCTCGCTCAAAATAAAAATATAGGAGCGCAAAATGTCTGGAAAACAAAAGCGTTCGACTGGCAGGTTCACGATTGGCTTGACCTTTGCGTTGTTATTCCTCTGCGCGCTTGTTTCCGTGGGCGGAATCAATTTATTTATTGTTCCGCTCTTTCAAGCGGCGAATCAACCTCCGATCGTGGCGGGCTTTTCTCAGATCGCCAAAGCAACCGCCACAGTGGATTTTGAAGACGGACCCCCACCGCCAGCGACACCAACAGGGGAATTTCCAACGCCGCTTCCGACCTTGAGCAAAGACGAATTGCACAAACTGCCCACTGCGGAATATCCACGTGATGCGCCAACTTTGGAACCGACGCAAGAGGTAGATAGCATTGCGCCAACATTGGCTCCGATCGTTTCTGAAGAACCAAGTCAAGATTGGATAGTATTTGTAGATCCAAACTTGGGATTCTCGCTTGAATACCCAAGCAATTGGTTTCTTACTTCTCCCGGTAATTTGCCCACCGAATTCCTCAACGCAAGAGGAACCTCAGTTATCCTTGAAAGCTATCGTGTTGAGGGAGATACAAAGGGCGGCGTTCCAAAGAATGCTCTAAAAATTGAATTGCATGTGGCGCCCGAATTCGCTTTGTATGACTCAATCGACGCGTGGTTTGCGGATTATGAAAAGCGAGAACAGAATTCCGCTCAAGAGGATCCCACTTGTACATTGTCAGACGTTCAATCTATCAAAAGTAATGATGTGGAACTTGTACAATGGAGGCAAGGGGGGGCTGGTGAACCAGCGGGCGGATTGTATGCGGCTGTAGGCAAAGGAAAATGGCTCTACTTTTTTTCTGCTTACCCTGCCAATTCCGAATATCAAAATATTTTCGATAAGGTGGTTGCTAGTCTGAAAATTCAATAAAGAGAGCGACAGGTTTTCAGTCGCTCTTTTTTTACGCCACTTGTTGCTTTATGAAAAATCTCTAAATCCACACATCCGGATTTCCCGCAATCGCTTGTGGCAATTTAGACCGCGCGGCTTCGCCGCACTTGCTTCCTTGCGGTAACATTTTGCAGGGATTCAAAATGCGCGTCGGCGCAATCGCGTCGCGGAGTTTGGCTTGCGCGTCCAAATCGGCTTGTTGGAAAAGCAGCGGCATGTAATCCAATTTTTCGAGACCGACGCCGTGTTCGCCGCTTATCGTTCCGCCAACGTCCACGCACAATTTCAAGATTTCGCCGCCTGCCTCTTTCACGCGTTCCAACGCGCCCGCTTCGCGCGCGTCGAACAAAATGTTCGGATGCAAATTGCCATCGCCCGCGTGCAAAACGTTCGCAATCGTGACGTTGTATTTTTTTGCAATCGCGTCTTGCTGCTGCAAGACGTACGGCAATTTGGAACGCGGCACGACGCCGTCTTGAATGTAATAATTGGGCGCGAGCCGTCCGAGCGCGCCGAGCGCGGTCTTGCGCGCTTTCCATAAATCCGCGCGCTCTTGCTCGTTGCGCGCGATCCGCACCTCACGCGCGCCGAACTCTTGACAAAAGTCCGCGAGCATTTCTTGGAGTTCGTCAATCCCCGCTTTCGATCCGTCCACTTCGATCAGCAACACCGCGTCGGCGTCGAGCGGCAAGCCGATGTTGTAGGCGGCTTCGACCGCGCGAATCGTGGTGCCGTCAATCATCTCAATCGCGGCGGGAATCACGCCCGCGCCAATGACGCCCGAAACGGTGCGCGATGCTTGTTCAATGGTGTTGAAAACGGCGAGAAGCGTGCGCGTCGCTTCGGGCAGCGGCATGATGCGAACGAGAATTTTGGTAATGATGCCGAGCGTGCCTTCGCTGCCAATGAACGCGGCAACCAAATCGTAACCTTGTTCATCGGGCGCCGCGCCGCCGAGCCACAGAATTTCGCCGTCCTCCAAAACGACTTCCAAGCCCAACACATGATTCGCGGTGACGCCGTACAACAAACAATGCGGTCCGCCTGAATTATTCGCGACGTTGCCGCCGATGCTGCACGCGGCTTGCGACGAGGGGTCGGGCGCGTAAAAATATTTGTACGGCGCGAGCGCGGTGGAAACATCCAAATTGATGACGCCGGGTTCGACGAGCGCGGCGCGATTTTCCAAATCAATGTCGAGAATTTTTTTCATGCGCGCGAACGCGATCATGATGCCGCCCGCAATCGGCGTAGCCGCGCCACAAAGCCCGGTGCCTGAGCCGCGCGGCACAATCGCCATCGAATAGCGGCGCGCGATTTTGATGATGCTGCTGATTTGGTTTGCAGTTTCAGGCAGCACCACAATATCGGGCGTCGCCATGTTGTTCGAGCCGTCATACGAATAGACGCGCAAATCGTCGGGATGCCACAACACGTTGCGCGCGCCTAAAAGTTTTTGGAGTTCTTGAATGGCGGGGGAGATGGGCTGCATAATTGGAGATTGGAGATTGGAGATTGGAGATTGGAGATTGGGTGATTGGGTGATTGAGCGTTTGAGTATGTAGTAATCAGCAAGCAGTAAATGACGAACGACTAGTAACTAACGATGAATAACGAATGACTAGCAAAGATTATACATCAGAACAATTGGGCGCGATTGGGCGTCTGAATGGTGGCAAAGCGATACAAAATGAAAAACACACGCGAATTTTAAGGTTCAGCTATTGACAGAAAAAAAAATAGTTGTTCTATACTGTTCTTGTTCGTTTATAGAAAATCCCTTTGTCAAGGAGGAAGAATGGCTGCAAAGAAAAAAAGTTCGGTCTGGCGCACGGCCGGTTTGACGGCGTTACTCTTGGTTGCCTGTGCAGCGCTATCTGTTGCAACAATCAATCTTGTTGTAATTCCATTTTTGAATTCTGCAACTCAACCCAAAGCGCAGACGGGTACTGTGCCGCAAGTTGCGCAAGCAACGGCGACAGTAGATTTTGAGGAGGGTCCGCCACCGCCCGGTACACCTACAGGTGAATTGCCAACGCCCCTACCAACTCTTAGCAAAGATCAATTGCACAACGCGCCAACAGCAGAGTACCCACCCGATGTCCCAACTTTGGAACCAATTCCAGATATTGATGCCGTCGCTCCAACGTTTGCGCCCATTATCGGATTGCCGCCAAGTGATGAGTGGATAACCTACACCAATAAGGAGTTTGGATTTTCATTTGAATATCCAAGTAATTGGATAATTGAGGCAACAGTCAAGTCAAAGAATTCCGTGATCCCGGGCTATGGGCTAATCGTTCGGAATTATGAGGATCTCCCGACAAAAGAGGATAAAACAATCGAACAGCTGAAAATTGATATTGGCGCTGGGAGAACCTTACCCGATTCAATTCCAGATTTGACTGCTTGGGCTGTTCAGCATTTGGATTCAAAAGTGATTGGTTCAGAATCAATATTTTCGGCGACGCCGATTGAAAATCTTGTGATTGATGGCGTGCCAGCAGTTCGTTGGACTCAAACGGCAGAGATGATACCACAAGGAAATGTCATTGTTGGACTTGTAAAGGATAACAAGCTATATGTATTCAGCGCGTATCCGGCGACATCCAAATATATCTCGACGTTCGATCGAATCGTTTCTAGTTTTCAGGTTCCTTAAGGAGATGCAGCATGAAAAAAGGCATTCTGAGCCTGTTTTCAAGGGTTGAGAAAATCTTATTTTTCTAACGGAAAAACGAGGCATTTCGAACGCCTGAGTCGTGCGTCGCGTCACAAATGAAAACGGACGAGAGCTGCAGTTTCGCCAGACGTGCCGTGTCAAGCCCTCGATTTGGTGCCT